>NZ_JBKFAO010000006.1:0-250633 GCF_053345695.1 Paenibacillus sp. D51F
TAAGACCCCTGGTAGACGACCAGGTTGATAGGTTCGGGGTGGAAGCGCAGCAATGCGTGCAGCTGACGAATACTAATCGGTCGAGGGCTTATCCTATGGTAAGAAAAGCAAATGGACTCAGCATCCATCTTATTCGTTCGATCCAGTTTTCAGGGCGCAATTGCCTCACGTTTCCAGTGTCAAGTACAATGGAGCGAGACCAATTGTTTGGGCATTTGGCGATGCCTTACCTGAAAAAATGTGGCGGTGTAGCTCAGCTGGCTAGAGCGTACGGTTCATACCCGTGAGGTCGGGGGTTCGATTCCCTTCGCCGCTACCACTATATGGAAGCTTAGCTCAGCTGGGAGAGCATCTGCCTTACAAGCAGAGGGTCGGGGGTTCGATCCCCTCAGCTTCCACCATATCTTCCTGGAGCTGTGGTGTAGAGGCCTAACATGCCTGCCTGTCACGCAGGAGACCGCGGGTTCGAATCCCGTCAGCTCCGCCATTTTTTCATTTACGCACGGCTTGGTAGCTCAGTTGGTAGAGCAAAGGACTGAAAATCCTTGTGTCGGCGGTTCGATTCCGTCCCAAGCCACCATTGAATTTCTAAGTGAGCTATAAGGCGCATCTTAGAGCAATTGTGGAGGGCTAGCGAAGTGGCCAAACGCAGCAGACTGTAAATCTGTTCTCTGACGAGTTCGGTGGTTCGAATCCATCGCCCTCCACCACTTCATTTTTAAGAGCCATTAGCTCAGTTGGTAGAGCACCTGACTTTTAATCAGGGTGTCGAAGGTTCGAGTCCTTCATGGCTCACTTCTTCCCCAATAATTGAACATTCCAAGCACAGACGATGTCTGTGTTTTTTTGTTTTTTAATCGAAAATAAAATTTTAACAGGCATTTCTGGCTGGTTGAAGTTAATCGCAAAGCTGGTTGAAGTTAATCGCAAAGTCAGGTTATTTCAATCGCAAATCATGCTCTACCGGCGACGAGGTTGGCGGGTAGGAATGCCTTCATGGTAAACTTGCTTATATATGGATGCATACGGCCCGCAAGGGCTGGTGCGCAGGAGGCGGGACATACGATGGCATCAGGAGAGTGGCTGGAGGAACTGCGCGGCATTCTAGGGACGGATCTCGATATTCGCCAGCTCTCCGCGGCGCAGTGGCGGGACATGGCAGGCGGCGGCATCAAGGCGGAGCAGAATGGAAATTGGATTGTAGACAAGGACCGACTATTGGTGAGGCTGACCGGAGACGGGATGAAGGTCGAGTGCCTGGAAATCAACCGTACGGAGCCTCTATCAGAAACCGAAATGCGGCTTCTCCGTTTGACGCTTAAGTACGCCAGGCCGGATCGTGCCTGGAACGTCAAGCCGGCGACGGGGATGGAGAAGACGGCAGCCGAACTGGGTCGCTGGATCAATGGCCAACTGGACAGCTCGAGACATGATCCGCTGCCGGCTTCGTTAGCCGAGGGCGGCCGGCTGTACGCCGAGATGATTCCGATTCTGCTCGTGCGGGAATATCCCGGAGCGGCCGACGATTCTTACAGCGAGCTTGAGAAGCTGCTCCTGTCTTTCTTCCCGGAGGAAGTGCTGCTGATTCCGCTTCAGCGCAATGAATGGCTCATTCTGAGTCCGGTATCCCTGCTTAGGGATTCCCAGCTGGAAGGAACCGAAGAGGACGAATCGGAGGAAGAAAGCTTGAAATCCATCGGCCTCGGCCTTCATGAGATGCTGGCGAGCGAATGGCTGGGCGAATGCCATCTGGCGCTGTCGCTGCCGATGCAGCCTCTGAAGTCGCTTGTCGACAGCGCGGCTCTGCTGAAGGAGACGGTCGAGCTGGGAAGGCGGTTCCATGTCGGCTCCAACCTTCATCTGCCTTGGCAGCTGCATCTCCAGAGGCTGCTCAGCTCCATTCCGGAACGGGAGCGCAGCAAGTTCATCGAACAGACGCTCAGCCGGTCGGATTATTACATGGAGCCGGAGATCCTCACGACGCTGGAGACGTTCTTCACCTTGGACTGCAATGTAAGCGAGACGGCGAAGAAGCTGTATATCCACCGGAATACCCTTCTTTACCGATTGGACAAGCTGAAGCAGGAAACGGGACTGGACGTCAGGCTGTTCCGAGACGCCGTCATGGTGAAGATCATTCTGCTATTGGATAAAGTCACGAAAAGACCTTAGTTTTTTTGTAGGGTTTGTGCATAGTCATACGCTTACATCTTCGGTTAATATAGATTCATAAGATCATTCAACCGTAGAGGTATCACCTACTCACTCACATAGGGGGAAACAAACATGGCAGGCGTACGTTTAGAACATGTTTACAAGAAATACCCTGGATCCGACAACGCATCGGTAAAAGACATCAACCTGGACATCAAGGATAAGGAATTCCTCGTTCTGGTCGGTCCTTCCGGCTGCGGCAAATCCACGACGCTCCGCATGATCGCTGGTCTGGAGGAAATCTCCGAAGGCAAGCTGTTCATCGGCGATCGCCTTGTGAACGATGTCGCCCCTAAAGACCGCGACATCGCGATGGTATTCCAATCCTACGCCCTGTACCCGCACATGAACGTGTACCAGAACATGGCTTTCGGCCTGAAGCTGCGCAAGTTCAAAAAAGCGGACATCGATAAGCGCGTTCGCGAAGCGGCAAAAATTCTTGACATCGAACATCTTCTGGAGCGCAAGCCGAAAGCTCTCTCCGGCGGCCAACGCCAACGTGTCGCCCTGGGCCGCGCTATCGTCCGCGAACCGCAAGTGTTCCTGATGGACGAACCGCTTTCCAACCTTGACGCCAAGCTCCGCGGCCAAATGCGCGCTGAGATCAGCAAGCTGACGAAACGTCTGGAAACGACGACGATCTACGTAACGCATGACCAGATCGAAGCCATGACCATGGGCGATCGCATCGTTGTCATGAAAGACGGCCTCATTCAGCAAAACGCAACCCCGGATGAGCTTTACAACCACCCGCTGAACATCTTCGTAGCCGGATTTATCGGCGCCCCAGCGATGAACTTCATCACCGGCACGCTGAGCGAAGTAGGCGGCGCGATGCGCTTCAAGGCTTCGGGTGTTGATGTTGTTCTTCCTGAAGGCAAAGCCAACGTCCTGCGCGACAAAGGCTTCGTAGGCAAGGAAGTCGTTCTGGGTGTTCGTCCTGAGGATCTGCACGAAGAGCCGGTCTTCCTGGAAGCATCGCCTAACAGCATCGTCAATGCCAACATCGAAGTGGCGGAGAACCTTGGCCACGAAATGTACCTGTACCTGAACGGAATCGGCAACGATACGGTTATCGCCCGCGTTGACGGACGTTCCGGCATGCGTGACGGCACGAGCGTCAAGCTCGCTCTGGATATGAACAAAGTTCATGTCTTCGACAAAGCGACTGAGCTGAACCTGTTCGAGAACTAATCATAAGATAAAAAAGGCTGCCGATCATGGGAACATGATCGGCAGCCTTTTTGCATATAGGGTCAGGCCAGCCGACTCTTGCCGATTGGCCTTTATCCCGATGTCCATGAGCTGCTTTCAAAAAGAATAAACGGACTTACTTTCGATAGGCATCCAGCACTTTGAGGGCATCCTTATTGAGCTGATCGACCGAAATAGAGCTTACCTTGCCGTCTGTCATCTTGTACTGGAGCTTGCGAGCCATGATGCGGTAGACGCTTTCGTTCAGCCGAGAGGCGGATATCGATCCGTCGGCAGCAGCTTGCCGAAGCTTCTGCAGCACATGGATGATATTGTCATTGCCATGCGAGACAATGACGATATCTCCGCCGGCAGATATGGTTCGGACAGCCGCATCTCCGACATCGTAGTTGTCCAGGATGGCCCCCATGGTCAGATCGTCGCTGAACACAAGTCCGTTGAATTTCATCTTATCCCGCAGCAGTCCGGTAATGACAGGCTTGGACATCGAAGCCGGATACTCGGAGTCCAGCTTGGGCAGCAGAATATGAGCGACCATCACGGCGTCCGCTCCCTGGTCGATGGCGGCCTGGAACGGCGGAAGCTCCACCTCCTCCAGCCTGCTTAAGCCGTTGCTGGTGACGGGAAGCTGCTTATGGGAGTCGACGGATGTATCTCCATGCCCTGGGAAATGCTTGAGGACACCGAGGATGCCCTCCTTCTTGAAGCCCAGCATGGCGGTAGTTCCCAGCTTGGATACAAGCTGAGGGTTATTGCCGTAAGAGCGGTCGCCGATGACCGGATTGTCCGGATTGCTGTTGACGTCGAGTACGGGAGCAAAGTCAACGGAGAAGCCGAATGCTTTGACCCTCCTCGCCAGCAATTGGCTGACATCGCGTGCGTATGCCGCATTGCCTGACTGGCCGATGACGCCGCTGCTCGGTATTTTCTCGACCGATGCCGGCATCCGAGTCACTTTGCCGCCCTCTTCATCGACCCCGAGCAAAAGCGGGAGATTTCCTTCCGCCTTGTTCAGAGCCTTGAGGCTATTGAGGAAATCAACGGTTCCTTGCAGAGTCTTCATATTGTCTCGGAAAAGAATGAATCCCCCGACGCGGTAGTCTCGGACCAAAGTTTCGGTTTCTTTGTCCGGCTTGATTCCTTCCACGCCTGCGATGACCAGTTGTCCGACCTTCTCTTCTGTACTCATGGATCCGATTCTTCTAGCGATTTCCTGGCTTTGTGCATTCGTCAGGCCAGTTACGGGCGGCCAGGAAACGGTCGACTCGTCCACAGCCCGAGTCTTGGCTGGAGCAGCCGCGACAGGCTGCAGTCCGGATGTCGATACGAAGCTATGATGGGAGGGGCCGTATTCGGCCCATGCCGAGCCGACAGCTGCAGCCGCAAGGGCAACGGCAATAAGAGCGGGCCGGGTGAAACGGCTCCGGCTGCCGCGATGAATTCGTTTGGAGCGCATTTTTCCACCTCGCTTGATGGTAGTCTGCTAGATCCATTGTAATGGACGCAATGGATCGCGTAAATGTTGTGGATGCACGCTACGTTGCGCTGGTGCCCGTTTTCCTTTAGGATGGAACTAATAGGCAGAAGGCTCTACGAATGCCCGCAAGCAACGTACATATGCCCTGGAACAGGGAGACATACAGGAGGGCCCTCATGGCTAAAAAAGTCAAGGTATCCGAATTGGTGCAGCCGTTTCAACTGGAGATTCTGGCAGGAGAAGACGGCATGCAGCGAATCATAACGACCGACGATCTGTACCGGCCCGCGCTGGAGATGGCCGGCTATTTCCATTATTACCCGAAAGAGCGGGTTCAATTGCTCGGCAAGACGGAATTGGCGTTCATCCAGACGCTGGACAGCCGGGAGCGCAAGGAGAGATTGGAAAAGCTGTGCAACGATGAGACGCCATGCATCATGCTCACCCGCGGATTGGAACCGCCGCTCGAGCTGATCGAGCAAGCGGCGGAGAAGCATATTCCGGTGCTGCGAAGCCAGATTTCAACGACGATCTTCTCCAGCCGCCTGACCAACTTCCTGGAGCGCCGGCTTGCGCCGACAACGACTATCCATGGCGTTCTCGTGGATGTGTACGGCATGGGCATCCTCATTACCGGCGGCAGCGGCATCGGCAAAAGCGAGACGGCGCTCGAGCTCGTGAAGCGCGGCCACCGGCTTGTCGCGGATGATGCCGTCGAGATCAGGCAAACATCGGACGGCCAGCTGCACGGAACGGCTCCGGAGCTGATCCGGCATCTGCTGGAGATTCGGGGTCTGGGCATCATCAATGTGATGACGCTGTTCGGCGCGGGCGCCATCCGCAACAACAAGCGCATCAGCGTGGTCATCAAGCTCGAGAATTGGCAGCCGGAGAAGCAGTACGACCGCCTCGGCCTGGACGAGGAGACGACCCGTATCATCGAGACGGATGTTCCGCTCGTGACGGTTCCCGTCCGCCCTGGACGCAACCTTGCCGTCATCATCGAAGTCGCCGCGATGAACTACCGCTTGAAGCGGATGGGATACAACGCCGCGCTGCAGTTCACGAACAAGCTTACCGAAACGATCGCTGATGACATGGACGACTATGAATAAGGGCAATCTTCCTATGGAAAGAGGTCGGCAACGATGACGGAATACTCTCTTCGTATCAATCCCATAGCCTTCGAGCTTGGACCGATAACGGTCCACTGGTATGGAATCATTCTCGGACTGGGGGCTCTGATGGGACTGGTGCTGGCGATCCGGGAAGGCAAGCGCTTCGGCATCTCGTCCGATTTCTTCATGGACCTGCTGCTGCTCGGGGTCCCATCCGCGATCATAGCGGCCCGCGCCTACTTCGTCCTGTTCAAATGGGATTATTACCGCCAGCATCCAGGTGAGATCCTGGCGATCTGGAACGGCGGCATCGCTATCTACGGAGCCTTGATCGGCGCCATTATTTGCGCGATTTTCTATGTGCGCCGCAAAGGCTTCAATTTCTGGCGCATCGTCGATATATGCGCCCCGTCTCTGCTGATCGGCCAGATCATCGGCCGCTGGGGCAACTTCGTCAACCAGGAAGCCTACGGCGGCCCCGTAACGCGCCGGTTCCTGAGCGGCGAGCTGCATCTGCCGGACTGGATCGTGGACCAGATGTATGTGGAAAGCACCGGCCAGTTCCATCATCCGACTTTCTTGTACGAATCGGTATGGAACATCATCGGCATCCTGCTTATCTTTGTCCTTCGCCGCCGTCCTTGGGTCCGCGCCGGAGAAATGTTCTTCACCTACCTGATCTGGTATTCGATCGGCCGCTTCTTCATTGAAGGGCTGCGTACGGACAGCCTTGCCTTTGCAGGTCCCGCTTGGCTCGAATCCCTGATGAACGGCCTGTGGTCCCCGATGAAGATCCTGTTCGAACCGGGCTATCTGGATCCGGCCTATGGCAACGTCCGCAGCTCTCAGCTGATCGCCGTTCTCGCCATCCTGCTCTGCATCGTCATGATTATCGTCCGCCGGTCGACAGGACTTGCCGCGGAGCGGTATTCCGACCCGGTCATCAACCGCAAGACCGGACTTCCCGCTGGCGAAGAGCCACAGGAAGCACAGCCCGTTTCCGAAGCAATAAAGGAGAATCATCACGATGAAAACACCCATACGAAACCTACTTTTTGACTTGGACGGCACCATTCTCGACACGAATGAATTGATCATGCGCTCCTTCCTCCACGCGCTGCAGGGAATTGTCCCCGCAGACTTCGGGCGGGAGCAGATGATCCCTTATATGGGCCTCACTCTGGTCGACCAGATGAAGCATTTCTCCGGCCAGGAAGAAACCTCGCATCTGATTTCCCTGTACCGGGAAATGAATATGAAGCTGCATGACGATCTCGTCGTGCCGTTCCCGCATACGGCCGAGGTGCTGGAGCGGCTCAAGGCGGCAGGCTACAAGCTTGGCGTCGTCACGACGAAGATCCGCATGTCCACGGAAAAAGGGCTTCGCCTGACGGGACTGCTGGACTATATGGATGCCATCGTCACGCTGGATGACGTAGACAACCCGAAGCCGCACCCGGAGCCGGTCCTGCGCGCCATGGAGATGCTGGGAGCGAAGCCGGAGGAGACGATGATGGTCGGCGACAGCACGGTGGACATCCAGTCCGCTCTCGAGGCGGGAGCTGTGCCGGTCGGCGTCGCCTGGTCTCTCAAGGGTGAGGCGCTGCTGCGCGAATACGGGGCTGCCCATGTCCTTCAGGACATGAGGGATCTGTATGCCCTGCTCGGATTGGAGCAGGAGGCCCGGTGAGGAACGTCGAGCGTTATCCGACCGACGGGCCGAATGCGCTGTGGCAGGTATACCGGACGGTAAGCCGCTTCAAGGCGGTACGCAACTTCGCCGCCATCCAGATCTCCCGCTATTGCCCCTCCCTGCCGGTCAAAAACTGGATCTACCGCCGGATTCTCGGCATGCGGGTCGGCAAGACGACGTCGTTCGCGCTCATGGTCATGGTGGACGTCTTTTTTCCCGAGCGGATCACAGTGGGGGACAACTGCATCATCGGCTACAATACGACTATCCTGACCCACGAATATTTGATCCATGAATACCGGCTGGGAGATGTCGTGATCGGCTCCAACGTCATGATCGGAGCGAATACGACGATCCTCCCCGGAGTGACGATCGGCGACGGCGCTGTCGTGGCCGCCGGTTCTCTGGTCCATCGGGATGTGCCTGCCGGCGCATTCGTAGGAGGGAATCCGTTCCGGATCATTCGCGAACAGGACTGAAGCAGGACATAGACAGGACATAGATTGGGACATATTCAGGACATATTCAGGACATATTCAGGATTGAAGCCAGGAAGCCAAGGCAACTTTTTGCGGACAGGACTCGTTTACAGGATTGGCCTCTATTGAGAATGCCAGTCCACCCTGCAAGGAGAGAACGCGATTGAGTACCGTCAAGCGGTTTTGGCTGCTGTCGGCTGTCCTGGCCTTCGTTCTGTGCCTGACGGCTGCCGGTGCGGCTGCCGTTCGCTACCGGGAGCACTTCCCGGCCGTCAAGCGGCTGCTGTCGGAAGCCCCTGCGATGAGCGAGGAAGCAGCCGGAGGGGAATATAAGGATCTGAAGCCCGGAGAACGGACGCCCAAGGGCATCTATTACCGCAATAAAGTCATTGTCCTGATGTACCATGACGTTCAGCCGACCCCTTCGGACACGAAGGCGCTGGCCTTGGACAAGCTGGAGCGGCAACTCGAGCTTATGCGCGACAACAACTTCCATGTCATCAGCATGGATGAATACAAGGCTTTTATCCTGAAGCGCAAGCCGGTGCCCGATAACGCGGTTCTGCTTACATTCGATGACGGCTACGAATCCTTTTACCGATATGCCTATCCCGTATTGCTCAAGCAACGGCTGACCGCGACCAACTTCGTCATTGCCGGCACGATTGGAAACTCCAAGCATACCGGCGTGCCGAAGCTGACCTGGGAACAGATGAGAACCATGCGCAAGCATGGAATGGATTTTTACAGCCATACGTACGATTCCCATGCTTATGCGCCGGAGAATGAGAAGGGAAACAAGCTGGTGCCTCTTCTGGCCGGAAGGATTTACCGGAGCGGCCTTGGCAGACGGGAGACCGAGAAAGAATACGAAAGCCGCATTCGCGAGGACCTTGACCATGCCAATCGGAAGCTGCAGAAGGAACTCGGCGTGCGCAACGATGTGCTCGCCTTTCCATACGGGGCTTTCTCGCGGCCGCTGCTTCGCACATGCAAGGAGCTCGGCATCAACGTGACGTTGACGGTGAAGCCGGGCATGAACGGTCCAGGCAGATGGAACGGATTCCGGCTTAATGCCGGTGGAGCGGCTAACGATCCCGAGCTGCAGATCGAGCTCATGAAGGAGGCTCCCCGTCTGATCGGCCACAATCGCTATCAGCCTCCGGATCGGGCCTACCTGCTGCTCGCGCTTCCTCTGCTCGTCATGTTTGTCGGCGCCCTATGGCTGCGATCGGCCTGGGAGGTCATGATTCTGCGCCGCAAGAAGCTGTCTCAGCGTGCGTCGAAGTCTCAATAACCAATCAACGAGCTGTCGTCAAGCTCGGGGAAGCAATCCTTGAGGTCGGCCCATGGCGATCTCTGCGGTCCCTCATAAGGACCGATCTCTCTCACTCTAATACCGTATGGCACGAGCCGCCCGAACCCGCAAGCAAGGCGGTTCAGGCGGCTCGTGTCCGGTTGACGGGAGAGACCGAATCATGATAGGATTACAAATACCTTTACTTTGGCAGTATGGTAACTTGGTAGCACATTAACTTACTAAAGCGAATGTTTGAAGCTCCTTGCTTCAAGCGTCTGTCTATATTAGGAGACAAGACCGATGTCCAAACCAAAAGTATTTGAAAAACCGGTAGGCGTCAAGGACTATCTCCCCCATGCCGTATCCAAGCTCAGGCAGATCGAAAGCAGCGTGCTGAGCTGCATGGAACGATGGGGCTACGATCAGATCATGACCCCTACGCTTGAATATTACGACACCGTAGGCGTCGCCAGCTCGACGTCCGATCAGCGGCTGTTCAAGCTGCTGAACAACCGCGGAACGACGCTCGTGCTTCGTTCCGATATGACCGCGCCGATCGCGCGTGTCGTATCCTCTCTGCTGCGGGAGCAGCCGTTTCCGCTGCGTCTCTCCTACCATTCCAGCGTATTCCGCGCGTTCGAGAACGAAGCGGGACGGGATGCGGAGTTTTTCCAGACGGGCGTCGAGCTGGTCGGCGATGCGTCTGCGGAAGCGGATGCCGAGGTCATCGCCCTTGCGATCGCATCCCTGCAAGCTGCGGGGGTAGAGAAATTCCGCATTGCGGTCGGCCACGTGGGCTTTCTGAACGGATTGCTGGAAGAGCTGCTGCCGGGGCGGGCGGAATGCCAGGGCAAGCTCAAGGATTATCTGCTCAACCGGGATCATGTCGGGTACCGGGACCAACTTGGAAGATTGGGGCTGACCGAGCAGGTCCAGCAGGAGCTGAAGGGGCTGCTCCGCCTTCGGGGCGGCCAGGAAATCTGCACGCAGGCGATGAGCCTGACGCCGAATGACAAGGCCCGAGAGTCGATTCGCCATCTGTGCGAGATATGGGATGTGCTGGAGGCGTACGGCGTGAGCGAGCATGTGCTGATCGACCTGACGATGATCGGAGATTTTTCGTATTATACGGGCATGACCTTCGAGGGTTATGCGGCGGATCTCGGATTTCCCGTCGTCGGAGGCGGGCGGTACGACAACCTTCTCCAGCAGTTCGGGCGCCCGGCGCCGGCAACCGGCTTCGCGGTCAAGACGACCCGGGTGCTGGAGCTGGTCGGTGAGGAGCAGGAAGCTCCGCGCCGGATTCTGATCGGATACGACGGCCAGGGGCGCGAGCGCGCTCTTGCCGAAGCGATCCGGCTGAGAGGGCAAGGAGCGGCGGTCGTGACGGCCCGCATGGAGGCTCCGGGAATCCGCCATGGCGAAGTCCAGGGCAGCGAAGAGCCGGAGCGCACCGCACGGCGTCTTGCCGACGGCGAGTCCGTGAAATATGGCGGCATGGTGTATGGGACGTTCCTGCCCTTCTTTGACGGGAACCAAGAGGAGGGGGACGAGCGATGAGAACGGACGGCAGGGCAGAAGGCGATATTCTCAAGGTCGCGATGCCGAAAGGACGCATCTACAAGCAAGCCTCCCGGCTGTTCCGGGAAGCGGGCCTCCTTATCAACGAAGAGGTCGACGAATCGAGGAAGCTGATCGTCGAAGTGCCGGAAGCGCGCATGGAATTCATCATGGCCAAGCCCGTCGACGTGCCTACGTATGTGGAATATGGCGTCGCTGATATCGGCGTCGTCGGCAAGGACGTGCTGATGGAGGAAAACAAGGACGTCTACGAGCTGCTTGATCTGGGCATCGCCCGCTGCCGCATGTCGGTCATCGGGCTGCCGGACTGGAAGCCGGTCATCAATCCTCGCGTCGCGACAAAATATCCTGCGGTAGCTTCCCAGTATTTCCGGGAGCGCGGCCAGCAGGTCGAGGTCATCAAGCTGAACGGCTCCATCGAGCTGGCTCCTCTGATCGGCCTTGCCGACCGGATCGTCGATATGGTGGAAACCGGACAGACGCTGCGCGACAACGGGCTTGTGGAGATGGAAGAAATCTTCAGCATCACGAGCAGGCTGATCGCCAACCGTGTCAGCTACCGCATGAAGAACGATGCGATCCAGAGTCTTTGCGATCGTCTTCAGGCGGCATTGGGCGCGAAGGCTTAGAGATCAGATGAGAATCATCGGTCCAAGAAGCCTTCACGGGACCGATTCAGACGGAGGAATGGCGATGACGGCAATCAAGGCAGTGGTCTTCGATTTTGACGGACTGATTCTGGATACGGAGACGCCTTCCTACGAGGCGTTCGATCGGGTATACCGCGAGCATGGAGCGGAGCTTCCGCTGGAAATGTACGCCAGGTGCGTCGGAACCTCCTTCGCGGCTTTCGACCCTTATGCTTATTTGGATGAAATCCTGGGCAAGCCGATGGAGAGAGATCTCATCGAAACCCGGTTCAAGGAGATTTATTCGTCTATCGTCCAGGAGTCTTCCATCCTGCCGGGAGTCCGGGAGAATCTGGCGCGCGCCCGCGAGCTGGGGCTTGCCGTCGGTCTGGCATCCAGCTCTTCCTGGGGCTGGATCGAGCCTTTGCTGACGAAGCATGGACTGCTGGATCGCTTCGATTCTTTCCAGACGAAGGATAAAGTGAAGCGAATCAAGCCGGATCCCGAGCTCTACCTCGCCTCGCTGAGAGAGCTTGGCGTCCACGGACATGAGGCCATATCGTTCGAGGATTCGCTCAACGGCTTCACGGCTGCCCGCGCTGCCGGCATGCGGACGGTCGTGATTCCGAACTCCGTCACACGGCATTTGACGTTCAGCGGAGCCGACTTGCAGCTGGAGTCCATGGCGGATCTGACGCTGGATTTGCTTTTGGAGCGTCTGGAGTCGCACCGCTAGGAGGAGATCCGCTTCCGAAAGGGCTTGAGGCGAAAAACTGCTCGAAGAAGCGATAATGATAGGAAGGGGGAAGCTGCATGCGCATAATGCGGGCGGAGCAGTTCAAGTTGACCCGGGAAGTGGAATATGGAACCCCGGAACAGAATGAGTCGGTGCGGAGCACGGTGGAAGCTCTGCGGACACGCGGCGATGAAGCGCTGCTGGAGCTGACGGAAAAATACGACGGCGTGTCTCTCTCGGCGTCGGACCTGCGGGTGACGGAAGAGGAGATCCAAGCCGCCTACAGCCGGGTGGAGCCGGATTTCCTGGACGCCATTCGCGGCGCGGCTGCGAATATCCGCCGCTACCATGAGCGCCAGCGGCGCCAGTCCTGGATGGACGTGCAGCCGGACGGCACCGTGCTGGGCCAAGTGCTGCGTCCCTTGAAGCGGGTAGGCGTTTATGTGCCAGGCGGCAAAGCCGCTTATCCGTCTTCCGTGCTGATGAACGTCATTCCGGCGCAGGTCGCCGGCGTTCCTGAGATCGTCATGGTCACGCCTCCGGCGACGGGTGGCAAAGCGGGCGTCGACCCGTACATCCTCGTGGCGGCGGCCGAAGCCGGCGTCAAGGAGATGTACCGCGTCGGCGGAGCGCAGGCGATCGCCGCGCTTGCCTACGGAACGGAGAGCATCCCGCCGGTGGACAAAATCTGCGGTCCCGGCAACATCTACGTCGCCCTCGCCAAACGCGCCGTCTATGGCGCCGTCGATATCGACAGCATAGCCGGGCCGAGCGAGATCGCGGTGCTGGCCGACGATACGGCCGAGCCGGCCTATGTCGCAGCCGACCTGCTGTCGCAGGCGGAGCATGACGAGATGGCGTCGAGCATTCTCATTACGCCGTCGAGAGAGCTTGCTGAAGCGACAGCAGCGGAGGTGGAGCGCCAGCTGGCGCTGCTGCCGCGCGCTGCGATCGCGAGGGAGTCGATCGACCGGCATGGAGCCATCCTGCTGGTCGATTCCATCGCAGCCGGCGTGGACATCGTCAACCGGCTCGCGCCGGAGCATCTGGAGGTGCTGACCGCCGACCCGATGGCGCTGCTCGGCTCCATCGAGAATGCCGGAGCGATCTTCCTCGGGCCGTACAGCTCGGAGCCTGTCGGCGATTACTACGCAGGACCGAACCATATCATCCCGACCAACGGCACGGCGAGGTTCAGCTCTCCGGTCAATGTGGACGACTTCATCAAAAAATCCAGCCTGATCTCGTACAGCCGCGAGGCGCTGCTGCGGGACGGCCAAGCGATCATGACGCTGGCTCGGCATGAAGGACTGGAAGGCCATGCCCGCGCGATCGAAGTGCGTTTGGAGCGGGAGGCCGCACCCGCCGCAGGAGCGGCGAACCAAGCAACGGACGGAAAGAGGGAATAAGAGATGGCACAAGACGACAACAAGCCGCAACAAGACCGCCGCGCCGAGGTGGCGCGCAAGACGAACGAAACCGACATCAAGCTCGCGTTCGGCGTAGATGGAAGCGGCCGCTCGGAGATCGAGACGGATGTTCCTTTTCTGAACCATATGTTGGATCTGTTCACGAAGCACGGGCAGTTCGACCTGAAGGTCGAAGCGCGCGGCGACGTCGATATCGACGATCATCACACGGTAGAGGACATCGGCATCTGCCTCGGACAGACGCTGCAGGAGGCGCTTGGCGACAAGCGGGGAATCAAGCGTTATGCGAGCGTGTTCGTCCCGATGGACGAAGCTCTCGCCCAGGTTGTCATCGATCTCAGCAACAGGCCGCATTTCGAGTATCGGGCGGAGTATCCTTCCCAGCAGGTGGGCAGCTTCTCCACGGAGCTCGTGCATGAATTCCTGTGGAAGCTGGCGCTCGAGGGCCGCTTCACCCTCCACGTCATCGTCCATTACGGCAAAAACACGCATCATATGATCGAAGCGGTGTTCAAAGCGCTTGGACGCGCCTTGGACGAGGCGACCTCCATCGACCCGCGCGTGCAGGGAGTGCCTTCGACGAAGGGCGTGCTGTAGATGATCGCGATCATCGATTACGGCCTCGGCAATCTGCACAGCGTCAGCAAAGCGGTGGAGCGGCTCGGATTCGAAGCCGTCGTGACCGCGGACAGGGACGAGATACTCGGCGCGGATGCCGCCATCCTTCCCGGCGTCGGCGCTTTCGGGGATGCGATGGCGTATCTGCGCGAGACCGGCATGGACGATGCAACGCGGGCGTACGCGGCTTCGGGCAAGCCGCTGCTCGGCATCTGCCTCGGCATGCAGCTGCTGTTCGCCGAAGGCGAGGAGCATGGCAGCCATGAAGGGCTTGGCTTGCTGCCGGGCCGGGTCGTGCGTTTCGAGGGGGACTACAAGATTCCTCATATGGGCTGGAACCGCCTGGACTTCCTGCAGCCCAGTCCGCTGACGGCGGGTCTGGAGGAGGGGCATGTCTACTTCGTCCACTCCTATCATGTCCATGTCGGCGAAGAGAGCGATCTGATCGCGACGGCCGACTATCATCAGCCTGTTACGGCCATCGTAGGACGAGGCAACGTGTACGGCATGCAGTTCCATCCGGAAAAAAGCGGCGAGCTCGGCATGAGCCTGCTGCGCAATTTCCTCGGCTTGGCTCGCGGATAATCCGCAAGTCGGAGATGAGGCTGCCGGGCTGCTGTACTGAGCCGGCTGCTCGATTTTCCTCAGTCTGACTCTTGGAGACAAGCTGCCTGGCCGGAATCATCATCCGTTTCGGCAAGCCTGCGGCTTGCCCATCTCATTTGTGGAGGAATCAACGTTATGTCCAAGTTCACCATCTACCCGGCCATCGATATCCGCGGCGGCCGCGCCGTCCGTCTCGTGCAAGGCGACTACAGCCAGGAGACGGTCTACAACGACAGCCCCGTGAACGCGGCGCTGGAATGGCAGGCGCAGGGCGCTGCCTGGATACATCTCGTCGATCTCGACGGAGCCAAGGCGGGACATCCCGTGAATGCGGAGCTGATCGGGCAGATCGCGGCCGCGGTCGACGTTCCGGTGCAGCTTGGCGGAGGCCTTCGCTCGGAGGCCGATGTGGAGCGGCTGCTCGGGCTTGGAGTCCGGCGGATCATTCTCGGCACGGCGGCGATTGAAGACCGGGCTTTTGTGGAGAGAGTGCTTGGCCAGCACGGAGACCGGGTAGCGATCGGCATCGATGCGCGCGACGGACTGGTCGCGACGCGAGGATGGCTGGAGACGTCCGAGGTCCGGGCGGAGGAGCTGGCACGGGAGCTGGCGGCGAAAGGCGCGGCGACCTTCATCTTCACGGATATTTCCCGCGATGGAATGATGGAAGGTCCGAACGTCGAGGCCATTCGTTCGCTGGCGGCGTATTCCGGAGCCGATGTCATCGCTTCGGGCGGAGTCAGCCGGATCGAGGATCTGCGCGCGCTGGCGGCCTACAAGGAAGAGGGCATCAGCGGAGCCATCGTCGGAAAAGCCCTGTATACCGGAGCGATCGCGCTATCCGATGCCGTACGCGAGCTGAACTAGCCGCAGAGTTCGATTTTCAGAAAAGAGGTAGCGCCTATGTTAGCCAAACGCATCATTCCCTGCCTGGACGTGAAGGACGGACGCGTCGTCAAGGGCGTCAACTTCGTCAATCTCCGCGACGCGGGCGATCCTGTCGAGCTTGCGGCGCTTTATGACCGTGAAGGCGCCGACGAACTCGTCTTTCTCGACATATCCGCCTCTGTCGAAGGCAGAGCGACGATGATCGAAGTCGTCCGGCGCACGGCGGGGGAAATTACGATTCCGTTCACAGTGGGCGGGGGGATCTCCCAGGTCGACGACATGAAGCGGATTCTCCGCGCGGGAGCGGACAAGATCGGCATCAATACGGCGGCGGTGCTCAATCCGCAGCTGATCTCGGACGGAGCGCGGCGCTTCGGCTCCCAGTGCATCGTCGTTGCGGTCGACGCCAAGTTCAATCCGGAGTGGGGAGAGTGGGAAGTCTACACTCACGGCGGCCGCAAGGCTGCCGGCATCCGTGCGCTGGAGTGGGTGCGGCAGGCCGAGTCTCTCGGCGCGGGGGAGCTTCTCTTGACCAGCATGGATGCCGACGGCACGAAGGACGGGTTCGACATCGCGCTGACCCGGGCGGTCTCGGATGCGGCAGGCATTCCGGTCATCGCCTCCGGCGGCGCCGGGCGGACGGAGCATTTCGGCGAGGTGTTCCGAGAAGGACGCGCCGATGCGGGGCTGGCGGCGACGATCTTCCATTATAAGGAGCTGACGGTCGCGGCAGTCAAGGATGAGCTGCGCCGGGAAGGAGTCGAGGTCCGATGAGCGGCAAGGAAATGGCGCACGGGACGGCGGATGCCGCCAATCTCGATGCGATCAAATATGATGCGTCCGGGCTTGTGCCCGCCATCGTGCAGGACGCGGTTTCCAAGGAAGTGCTGATGCTCGCCTACATGAACGAGGAATCGCTGCGCCTTTCGCTGGAAAGCGGCGAAACCTGGTTCTGGAGCCGCTCCCGCAGCGAGCTGTGGCATAAGGGCGCGACGAGCGGCCATACGCAGCGGATCCGCTCGCTGAGCTATGACTGCGACGGGGATACTCTTTTGGTCCTCGTGGATCAGAAGGGGCCGGCCTGCCATACGGGCAAATACAGCTGCTTCCACAATCCGCTTCCGGTGGCGGGCTCTTCGGGAGATTCCGTATCGGCTGAGGCGAGCCGCTTCGACATGCTGGGCGAATTGGAGCGGACAATCTCGGAGCGGTATGCGGAGCGGCCCGAAGGAGCTTACACGTCCTACCTGTTCGAGAAGGGGCTGGACAAGATCCTCAAGAAGTTCGGCGAGGAGAGCATCGAGGTGGTCATCGCGGCCAAAAACGGCGACAACGCCGAGCTTGGCTCCGAGGCGGGCGACTTGATCTTCCATTTGATGGTTCTGCTTCGCGAACGCGGGCTTCCGTTGGACTCCGTCATGGACGTTCTCCGCGAGCGGCATGGCAAGCCGACGACGAACAAGATGAACCGCTGACCACTTTGGTGGCCCGCTCGCTTTTAGCGATGCGGGCTGCTGTTGTAGGTGAAGGCGGCTTCGCGGCTGACTGGGGGAGCGTCGCTCCGTGGGCATGCCGTAGAAGATCGCTCCGCGGGAATACCGTAGAATACCGCTCCGCGGCTGACTGGGAGCGCCTCTCTCTGCGGGCATACCGTAGAAGATCGCTTCGCGGCTGACCATTCTTCCGATCGCTGTTGAAGCCGTATTCCTTTTATTTGGATAATATTTGGTTGGAATACGCCTTCAAAGGCGAACGCTTACGCTTCTACAGAACGGTCAGTCCGCTGCCGCTAAACTACGGAAACCCGCAGAGCCCGCGTGCGCTCATCGCGCCGCGGAGCAGGGCCCGCGTGCGCTCATCGCGCCGCATAGCCAGGGCCCGCGTGCGCTCATCGCGCCGCATAGCCAGGGCCCGCGTGCGCTCGTCGCGCCGCGGAGCAGGGCCCGCGTGCGCTCATCGCGCCGCGAAGCCGGGCCCGCGTGCGCTCATCGCGCCGCGAAGCCGGGCCCGCGTGCGCTCGTCGCGCCGCGAAGCAGGCGCCCGCGTGCGCTCATCGCGCCGCGAAGCCGGGCCCGCGTGCGCTCATCGCGCCGCGAAGCCGGGCCCGCTTGCGCTCATCGCGCCGCGTAGCCGGGCCCGCTTGCGCTCATCGCGCCGCGTAGCAGGGCCCGCTTGCGCTCGGATTTAGATGCACATATCCGCGAAAGCGGACTGACCGTTCTGAAGAAACGCAAGTGGTCGCCTTTGAAGACATATTCTTACCTATAAATACCTTTTAATGAAGAGAATATGGCTTCAACAGCGATCGGAAGAATGGTCAGCCGCGAAGCGCAACAATTGTGCATACCCAGCCGCGAAGCGCACCGAATGTGCATACCCAGCCGCGAAGCGCACCGAATGTGCATACCCAGCCGCGAAGCGCACCAATTGTGCATACCCAGCCGCGAAGCGGCCCGCAACCTCAAGCGAATTCCATCCAAGCGAAGGAGAAAACCCAATGAGCATCCGCATCGACTATCACACCCACCACGAGCGCTGCGGCCACGCCGTCGGCGGCCTGGAGGACTACGTCCGCCAGGCGATCGCGACCGGACTGGACCAGATCGGCCTGTCCGACCACATGCCGTTGCTGCACGTCAAGCCGCATGAGTATTATCCCGGAATGGCGATGGCGATGGACGAGCTTCCCCGTTATGTCGAAGAGGCGCTGGCGCTCAAGGAGAAATACAAAGGCGCCATCGACATCCGGGTCGGAATGGAAGGCGATTATATCGAAGGCTGGGAGGAAAAAATAGCGGAGCTGATCGATGCTTATCCGTGGGATTACGTCATCGGCTCGGTCCATTTTCTCGGCACTTGGGACATTACCGACTTTCGGCAGACGGGCGGCTGGGAGATGCGCGACCCTATGGCCGTCTACGAGCGCTACTACGATGCGGTCGGCAAAGCCGCGCGAAGCGGCTTGTACGATTATATCGGGCATATCGACGTCATCAAGCGGTTCGGCTTCCGTCCGCAGGACGACGTGACCCGCCTGGAGGACGCGGCGCTGGAAGCGGTCCGGGAGGCCGATCTGGCGATCGAGCTGAACGCATCGGGACTGCGGATGCCTTGCGCGGAAATGTTCCCTGGGCCGCGGATGCTGAAAAAAGCCTGCGAGCTAGGCATTCCGGTAACTCTCGGCTCCGACTGCCATCAGCCCGAGCGGCTGGAGCAATACTTGCCGGAAGCGCGCATGAGGCTGAAAGAAGCCGGTTACGGGCAGCTTGCCACGTTCCAGAGCCGAAAACGGGTACTTATTGATTTTTGAATTCTGCGGCATACCATGTATAATAGACGTGTCGAACATGCAGGAGTTTAGCAGGATGATGTCAAATTTTTGGTTGGAACGCTCAGGAGGGTATCATGTTTAGCGACAAGTTGCGAATTTTCTCGGGTTCGTCGAATCCGGAACTGGCGAAGAAGATCAGCGGGGAACTGGGACTGCCGCTCGGGGCGATCAAGCTGTCCAAGTTCAAGAGCGGAGAGATTTACTGCCACTACGAGGAGACGATCCGGAACTGCCACGTGTTCCTGGTGCAGTCGTTCTCGTATCCCATCAACGAGCATCTGGTGGAGCTTCTCGTCATGATCGATGCCGCCAAGCGCGCATCGGCCAAGACCGTCAACATCATCATGCCGTACTACGGCTATGCGCGCCAGGAGCGTAAGTCCGCGCCGCGCGAGCCGATCTCGGCCAAGATGCTGGCGGACATCCTGACTACCGTCGGAGCGACGCGCATCATCACCATCGATCTTCATGCTCCGGCTATCCAAGGCTTCTTCAATATTCCGGTGGACCATCTCACGGCTCTTGACCTCATCAGCGACTATCTCAAGAGCAAGAACATCAAGAATCCCGTCGTCGTATCTCCGGATGCAGGCCGGGCATCTACCGCTGAGAAGCTGGCCAACTACCTGGACTCGCCATTCGCAATCATGATCAAAAAACGCCCGGCCCACAACGAGTCGGTCATCACCCACGTCATCGGGGACGTGGAAGGGCAGACGCCGATCATCATCGAGGATCTGATCGATACCGGCACGACGATCGTCAACGTCGTCGAGGGGCTCAAGGAGCGCGGGGCCGAGGACGTTTACGTCTGCGCGACGCATCCGCTCTTCTCCGGCAACGCCATCCAGAAGCTAGACCATCCGCTGATCAAGGAGGTCGTCGTGACGGATTCGATTACGCTTCCCGAGATCCGTTCCGACCGCTTCAAGGTCCTCTCCGTCGCGCCTATGCTCGCGGATGCGACCAAGATCATCATGCAGGGCGGCTCCATCAGCACCCTGTTCAAGAACGCCGGCATCTAGCCGCCTCGGAGGCGGACAGGTCCCTTCCCAATCGTCGAGGGAGAGCCGGCATCATCAAAGCGGAAGGCCGTCCCGGCCTTCCGCTTTTTTTTCTCTAGGGGAATCGGTCGTTCATTCCACATTTTCTACCGTGTAAGGAAGGAACGGTTATGGTATAATCGGATGCATTCGAGTTTTGGGAGATAGAAGAAGGAGGTGCCTTGACCGGGTGGAAGAGGAGAAAAGAACGGCTGCGGACCAGGCAGCAAAGATTATACCGATCCAGTGGGACGCAACGTTCTTCTTCGAGCGCGCCGTGCGCTCGATGGACCGCTATCACTACGACAAGGCGCTGAAGTATTTTCGCCGGGCCGTCGAGTACGAGCCGGAGAATCCCGTCAATCACTGCAATCTGGCCGGCATCCTGTCGGAGATGGGCAGCTACGAGGAATCGAACCGGATCCTGATCGAGATTTTGGAGTCTGTCGATTCGGGCATGACGGAATGTTACTTCTATCTGGCCAACAACTACGCCAATATGGAGCAGTACGAAAAAGCGGAGCATGCGCTTGTCCGCTACCTGGAAGAAGACGCGGAAGGGCATTATCTGGAGGATTCCGAGGAAATGATGGAGCTGCTGCAGTACGAGCTGAAGCGTCCGACCCCGGTCGTCACGATCAAAGCCCGCGGCGGAGCCGCCGAGCATGACCAGGCCCGCGCTCTTCTGGAGGAAGGCAAGTTCGCCCAGGCCGCCAAGCTGCTGGAATCGATCGTTGCCGGCAATGCCGATTTTCTCGCCGCGCGCAACAATCTGGCGCTGGCTTACTATTATATGGGGCAATTCGAGAGGGCGATGGAAACGATTCTCGAAGTGCTCGAGCTGGAGGAAGGGAATCTCCACGCTCTCTGCAATCTGGCTATTTTCTATCAGCATGCCGGCGAAGCGGAAAAGCTCGCGCCTTTGGCTGGCTTGCTGAGCCGGACGCTTCCTTTTCATCAGGAGCATGTGTTTAAATTGGCAACTACGATGGGCATTCTAGGGGAGCACGAGTGTGCGCTGCGCCACTTCAAGCGCCTAATCAAGGAAGGTTCGGCGGAGAGCGACGGCTCCTTGTACCACTATGCCGCCGTTGCCGCGCTCCATGTCGGCCGCCCGGAAGAAGCCCGCCAGCTATGGCGCCAGGCGCTGAAGCGGGATCCGCAGTCCGACGTCGCTCCTTATTACTTGGAGCAGCTTCAGCGGGGAGAACTTTCCAGGGAGCCGATCGCGGCCAGCTACCACTACCACCTTCCGTTCGAGGAGCAGTTCCGGATGTGGGAGAAGCTGCCGGGCGGCATGCCTGACGTCATGAAGACGAATCCTCTCGTGCGCTCCTCCTTCTTCTGGGCGCTGCGCAACGGAGACCGCAAGACGAAGCTTCAGGTGATCCAGGCGCTCGCCTTGATCGCGGACCATGAGGTGAAGGAAGCCCTTCAGGCGCTCCTGCTCGAACCGGAAGAGGATGACGATCTCAAGCGGATGGCGCTGTTCGCTCTTCGTTCCATCGGCGTGGAGGATACCCTTCCTGTGGTGATGGGCGGAGAAGCCAGGCAGCTTGCCCCAGGCTCCGGGCCGTCCAGGCTGCCGGTATGGGAAGAGAAATGGCAGCTCGTACTGGATGCGGCCTATGAGAAAATGGGCAAGCAGTACGGCTTGATCCAGCAGTATGAGCTGATGACGCTCTGGGTCGACTTCCTGACGCGCGTCTATCCCGATGTGCCGAAGCTGGGCAAGGCGGAAGGATGGTCTGCGGCGCTGGAATACTTGACGGCCAAGATGCACCGCCGCGCCATCTCCTACCAAGAAGTGGCGCAGCGCTACGGAACATCGGTCGCCACCGTCAGCAAGAACGCGAAGCGCATCGATGAAGTATGCGGCATCAAGGAAAAGGCCGGAAGCATCCGATCGGTCTTCCTTCCATGATGGAAGATTAATCCAGCACATGAACGTTTCATGAAGAAGCGGCGGCGTCTTTGACGGATTGCCCTGCCATGGATTAGAATAAGAATAATTATAATCAAGCAGGCAATTTAGGAGGTAACATTCATGTACAAATCCATTATCATCGGTACCGGCCCGTCCGGTTTGACCGCTGCAATCTATCTGGCTCGCGCCAACCTCAACCCTCTCGTCATCGAAGGTCCGGAGCCGGGCGGCCAGCTGACAACGACGACGGAAGTCGAGAACTTCCCCGGTTTCCCGGATGGCATCATGGGCCCTGAGCTCATGGCCAACATGCGCAAGCAGGCCGAGCGTTTCGGCGCTGAATTCCGCACGGGCTGGGTCAACAGCGTCGACCTGTCGGAGCGTCCGTTCAAGATCCAGGTGGAAGGCCAAGGAGAGCTTGTCGCCGAATCCCTGATCATCTCGACCGGCGCATCCGCGCGTTACCTCGGCATTCCCGGAGAGAAGGAGAACGTCGGCCGCGGAGTGAGCACTTGCGCTACATGCGACGGATTCTTCTTCCGCGGCAAAAAGATCATCGTGGTCGGCGGCGGCGATTCCGCCATGGAGGAAGCCAACTTCCTCACCCGCTTTGCGACCAACGTCGATCTGGTTCACCGCCGCGACGAGATGCGCGCCTCCAAGATCATGCAGGACCGCGCCAAAGAGAACGAGAAAATCAACTTCGCACTCAACCGCACGCCGGTTGAAGTTGTGGCTGGCCCGCTCGGCGTAACCGGCCTGAAGGTCCGCAACAACGAGAGCGGACAAGAGGAGATCCTGGAGACGAACGGCATCTTCGTCGCCATCGGCCACACGCCGAACACGAAGTTCCTGGGCGGCCAGATCGATACCGACGATCATGGCTACATCATGGTGAAGCCGGGAACGACGGAAACGAACGTCCCGGGCGTATTCGCTTGCGGCGACGTGCAGGACTTGAAGTACCGCCAGGCCATTACGGCCGCCGGCAGCGGCTGCATGGCAGCGCTGGACTGCGAGAAGTTCCTGGAAGGCTCCATGGTGCATGACTGGAGCCAGACGCTGTAATCGAGCTTATCCCATAGAGCTGCTATCCGGATCAATGCCAGTTGACCGGGTGGCGGCTTTTTTCAGCCTTTCCGGGGAGATTCGGTTCAGATAAGGAGAGTTCAAGAGACTCGAATTCGCGGTTTTCCGGGATTTTCTCGGCTGCGCTTGGAACCGGCAGGCGCGGTGGCGGCGCGATTCGCCGGGCCGCGTTGTTACCTTGACCTGGACTATGGCTTGCCTTATAGTAACTTAAAGAAGTTAACTTATAATTGAGGTGGCTAACACATGTCAGAAACAATCTACGTTGGAGCGGATATCGGCGGCACCGCCATTAAAGTTGGAGTTTGCAGCGCGGTGGGTGAGCTGCTCCGGACGTATGAGGGCCCGACGGAAGCTTCCCAGGGCGCAGATCGCATCGTGGACAACATCGTGGCGTACGTGCGCCATGTAGTCGGCGAGGCGGGCTTTGCCTGGGAACAAGTAGGCGGAGTCGGCGTCGGGATCGCAGGTTTCCTGGACATCCCGAATGGCATCGTGAAGTTCTCCAACAATTTGAATATACGCAACGTGCCTCTCAAGCAGCTGCTTGAAGAGAAGTTGAACAAGACCGTCAAGGTCAACAACGACGCCAATGTCGCCGCTCTCGGCGAAGCTTGGGCCGGAGCGGGCCGCGGCATTCCGAACTGCGTCTGCTACACGCTAGGCACCGGCGTAGGGGGCGGAGTCATCATCAACGGCCGCATCTATGAAGGCTTCGGCGGGATGGCCGGAGAGCTCGGCCACATGTCGATCGTGCCCGATCTGGAAGCGATCCAGTGCACTTGCGGCAAAACCGGCTGCCTGGAGACGGTATCCTCCGCGACCGGCATCATCCGCATGGCCAAGGATGCCGTTGAGCGCGGCGACCGCACGTCGCTGTCTCTCGAGCCCAACATCATGGCCAAGGAAGTCATCGACGCCGCCAAAGCAGGCGACGAAGTGGCATCCCGCATCGTGAACCGCGCCGCCTATTACCTGGGCAGATCGATGGCTGCTACCGCTGTCATCCTGAATCCGCAGCGCTTCATCATCGGCGGAGGCGTTGCCAAGGCCGGCGATTTCCTGTTCGATCAGATCCGCGAAGTGTTCGCCAAATATACGCAGGACCAAGCCAAGGAAGGCGTAGAGATCGTCGCCGCTACACTCGGCAACGATGCAGGCGTCGTCGGCGCGGCCGGACTCATTCTCCGCTCTTAGCAGGCGAAGCCAACCCGGGGGCTGGATATGGATCGGCGGATTTATTCCGGCACCCCCCTAGGGAGGAACGGCATATGGAAACGAATACGCCCAAGCTGGTCATCATTACGGGCATGTCCGGCGCAGGCAAGACGATCGCAGTTCAGAGCCTCGAGGATCTCGGGTTCTTTTGCGTCGACAATCTGCCTCCGGTGCTCATCCCGAAGTTTGCCGAGCTGATCGACGGCTCCAACGGCAAAATCGCCAAAGTGGCGCTCGTCATCGATTTGCGCGGCCGCGAATTTTTCACCGCTTTGTCGGAGTCGCTCGATTATATCAAGAACCATTTCACCTTCCAGCATGAGATTCTGTTCCTGGACGCGACCGACGACGTTCTCGTACGCCGCTACAAGGAAAGCCGGCGCCGGCATCCGCTCGCTCCCAACGGCTTGCCGCTCGAAGGCATCCATCTGGAGAGGCAGCTGCTGGAGGAGCTCAAAAATTCGGCGACGCAGACGATCGACACGAGCAAGCTGAAGCCGGCCGAGCTCAAGGAGTCCATCATTTCGCGTTTCACCAATGCCAAGCAGGCGCCGTTCTCGGTCAATGTCACCTCGTTCGGCTTCAAGTACGGCATTCCGATCGACGCCGATCTGATCTACGACGTCCGGTTCCTGCCCAATCCCCATTATGTCGAGCATCTGCGTCCCCGCACCGGACAGGAACAGGATGTATATGAATATGTTATGAAGTGGCCGGATACACAGATGTTTCTTACCAAGCTTCTCGACATGCTGCAATTTCTCATCCCCCTGTACCGCAAGGAGGGCAAGAGTCAAGTCGTCATCGGAATCGGCTGCACGGGCGGCAAGCACCGTTCCGTAGCCATTTCGGAATATCTCGGGCGCATGCTCGGCAGCAGCGAGACGGAGTCTGTCCGGGTAAGCCATCGCGATGCCGGACGTGACCGTCCATAAGGCGGGGCTTATATGGCAAGCAGCAAAACAAAGACTCCACTTCCGAAAATCGTTGTCATCGGCGGTGGCACCGGGTTGTCCGTCATGCTCCGCGGCCTCAAGGAGAAGCCGCTCGACATCACGGCGATCGTCACCGTAGCCGATGACGGAGGCAGCTCCGGCGTCCTTCGCAGCGAGCTCCAAATTCCTCCTCCGGGCGACATCCGCAACGTGCTCATGGCGCTGGCGGATGTCGAGCCGCTTTTATCGGAGATGCTCCAATACCGGTTCCCGAGCGGCACCGGACTTGCCGGCCACAGCCTGGGCAATCTCATGCTGGCGGCGATGACGGATATATCCGGCGACTTCGTGACCGGAGTCAGGGAGCTGAGCCGGGTGCTCGCCGTGCGCGGCACGGTGCTGCCGGCGTCGGATCAGGCAATCGTGCTCAAGGCCGAGCTGGAGGACGGAAGCATCGTCGAGGGCGAGTCCAACATTCCGCTGGCCGGGCAGCCGATCAAGCGGGTGTTCATCGAGCCTCCCGACGTGGAGCCGCTCGAGGAAGCGTGCCAGGCGATTCAGGAAGCGGATGCGATCCTGATCGGACCCGGCAGCCTGTACACGAGCATTATTCCCAATCTGCTCGTGCCGAAGCTGGCGGAATGCATCGTTCAGTCGAATGCGATCAAGATTTTCATCTGCAACGTCATGACCCAGCCGGGCGAGACGGACGATTATGCGGTGAGCGATCATCTGGAAGCGGTGCACCGTCATATCGGCCACCAGCTGTTCGATTACGTCATCGTCAACGACGGCGAGATTCCGCCGCAGGTCCAGGACCGTTATGCGGAATTGGGAGCGAAGGCTGTCCAGCTCGATCTGGACGAAGTTACGCGCCGGGGATACAAGGTCATCGCGGACCGCCTGGTGTTGTTCCGTACTTATTTACGGCATGATGCCGTGCGGTTGAGCCATCATATATATCAGCTTGTAGAGAGCTGGATGCAGAGAAAGGGGTGAAGAGATGAGCTTTGCGGCCCAGACAAAAAAAGAACTGACGCTCGTGGACAACCAGGACGCCTGCTGCGAACGGGCGGAGCTGTCCGCTCTGATCCGGATGAACGGATCGGTCCACTTGGTTAGCCGCAAGGTCATCCTCGACATCTCGACGGAGAATGCGGCCATCGCGCGCCGGATCTACAGCCTGATCAAGAAGATATTCGACGTCCACACCGAGCTGCTTGTCCGCAAGAAGATGAGGCTGAAGAAGAACAATGTCTACATTGTCCGGATTCCGGCCAAGGTCCAGGAAATTCTCAAGGATCTGAACATCGTTTCCGAAGGATTCATGTTCAATCAGGGCATAGATAAGAATATGATCAAACGTCCTTGCTGCAAGCGCGCTTACCTGCGCGGCGCTTTTCTGGCCGGCGGCTCCGTCAACAACCCCGAAGGCTCCTCTTATCATTTGGAGATTTCCTGCATGTACGAGGAGCATTGCGGGGCATTGGTGGCGCTGGCCAACAAATTCGGGCTGAACGCCCGATGCATCGAGCGCAAGAAGGGATTCATCTTCTACATCAAGGAAGGCGAGAAGATCATCGAGCTGCTGAACATCATCGGCGCTCATCAGGCTTTGTTCAAATTCGAGGATGTCCGCATCATGCGCGACATGAGGAACTCCGTCAACCGCATCGTCAACTGCGAGACGGCCAACCTCAACAAGACGATCGGGGCAGCTGTGCGCCAGATCGACAATATCCGTCTGCTGCAGAAGGAAATGGGGCTGGAGAACCTGCCGGAGAAGCTCCGCGAGGTGGCGGAAATCCGTCTTCTGCATCCCGACATGAACCTCAAGGAAGTCGGCGAGATGCTGAAGGGCTCCGTCAGCAAGTCCGGCGTGAACCACAGGCTTCGCAAGATCGATGAGCTGGCCGAAAAATTGCGTGGAAGCTGAACTTTTAACTTACACGGGCCGATGGTATAATGGTAGCAATCGTGGCCAGATTTCCTCATACCTGAAACGGATGATGTTACCGAGCGCGTGAAGCGCCGTTGCAGCAGTGAAAATGAACTAGGGGGTATAGATTTCATGACCAGACAACCCGTTGTCGTTAGACTCAAGACGGGTCTTCACGCAAGACCGGCTGCACTCTTCGTGCAGGAAGCGAACAAGTTCTCTTCCGAGATTTTCGTGGAAAAGGACGAGAAGAAAGTAAACGCCAAGTCCATCATGGGCATCATGAGCCTTGCCATCAGCTCCGGCACGGAAGTTTACGTCAGTGCCGAGGGTTCCGATGCAGAGCAGGCTGTAAACGCTTTAGTTTCCCTGGTGAGCAAGGAAGAGCTCGAGAACCAATAAATCAGCCTCCGGGCGCTGCAAGAGCAGCCTTGGACGCGCTTCACGAAAGCTCCCGCAGGGGGCTTTTTTTGATTTCCGCAGGCTGGTTGTCTCGAGTGTGTTTCTGATCTGAAACCGGCTTTGGTTGGTTGGCGGAACTTTTGAACAGACGTCGTTATAGGGTTGTTAGGGCCGATTACTGGTTCGGAGTGTCGGAATGGAGCATGGGCGGGGTGACATTGGGGTCGCAGTATCCTGGCAAGCGTCGCTTCTGCATCAGGCATTCAATGCGAATAGTCGGTTGGAGGCAGAGCAATGCCTTTAGCGAAGAAGCTGAAATCGGTATCGGACATAGGATCCGTTATTTGGTTCGATTTTGCCATTAAAATAAATTTAACGGACATGAGATCCGTTATTTTCTTTAAAAAGGGTCGAATGGACACGTTTGGCCCGAAATAGCGGATCGTATGTCCGATAAGATTCAAAATGGGCTGAAATCGTTGAAATAGCGGATCGTATGTCCGATAACATGGAATTGGGCTGAAGCCGGCCGATGTCGAAGGATACCCGATACAAACCAAATCGGGATTAAGGCTGTTGAAACAGTATGGTTACCGTATGTGATGTTCGTTCGTCGTCAAATCGAATTGGGGCGCCGGAAACGGAAGGTATGTCCGATGCCAATCAAACCGTGCTGCAGCCGGCGGATACTGCAAGCTATGCCCGGCATGGAACCGGGCTGGAGGCTGGGATTTACGGCAAGCCGGGCCATCCCTTCTCAGGCTGAGTCCGCCTGAGACTCGGCTCCGTCCGCTTTCAGGTCTCAAAGTAAACAATATCGTCAATCCTTGATGGTAAATGCAACCTTTTGGATCTGCATGCCGTTTCAAGAGGACAACACCTAAGGAGGCGCTGGGAATGGACAAACGAAATGCGGCTGGCGGGCTGATGCATAAGAGCAAGGTGCTGCTTCTAGCGGCGGGAATCACAGCGGGATCTTTGATGGCGTGGAATGCCTTTGGCGGTCAGCCGCTCAACAAGCCGGCATTTGCCGCAGGAACGGAGAATGCAGTGTTGAATACAGTCGCCGTAACGGGTAAAGGCAAGGTGTCGGTCGCACCGGATATCGCCTATGTATCGGCTGGCGTATCGGTGACGGCCAAGACGGCCAAGGAAGCGCAGGCTGGAGCGGCCAAGAAATACGACGCCGTGCGCAAGGCGCTGACAGGCACTTTCGGAGTCGCGGAGAAGGATCTGAAGACGACGAACTATTCGGTGCAGCCGCAATACCGCTATACGGATAAGGAAGGCCAAGTGCTGACCGGATACACGGCGGTGCAGGACATCCAGATTTCCTACCGCAACATGGATAAGACCGGCGATCTCGTCGACGGTCTTGCAGCGGCCGGCGCCAACCGGATCAACAACATCTCCTTCGGAACGGAAAAAGGAGATGCCTACACGCAGCAGGCGCTGCAGAAGGCAGTGGAAGCCGCCAAGGTCAAAGCGATGACGCTGGCCCAGGCATCGGGCCGCACGCTCGGCGAGGTCGTTTCGATCTCGGAGAATGGAGCCCAGGTCGTGCAGCCGATCATCGAGAGAGCACAGATGAAGATGGCAGCAGCGTCGGATTCTTCGGCCAACACCGTCGTGGATGCAGGCGAGGTCGACGTCACCTCCGACATTACCGTATTGTTCTCCCTCAAATAGACAAAAGAACAGCAGCCCCCGGAAAATCCGGGGGCTGCTGTTCTTTTGTCTATTCAGCCGAGCTTACAGCTTCTCGATCACTTTGTCGACGAGGCCGTAAGCCGTCGCCTCTTCCGCGCTCATGAAGTTGTCGCGGTCGGTATCCTTCTCGATGCGCTCCAGCGGCTGGCCGGTACGCTCGGACAGGATGGCGTTCAGCTTGTCGCGCATCTTGAGGATGCGGCGGGCACGGATCTCGATGTCGCTCGCCTGGCCTTCGGCTCCTCCGAGCGGCTGGTGAATCATGACCTCGCTGTTCGGCAGCGCGTACCGCTTGCCCTTGGCGCCTGCTGTCAGCAGGAACGCACCCATGGAAGCCGCCATGCCGACGCAGATCGTGGAGACATCCGGCTTGATGAACTGCATCGTGTCGTAGATCGCCATGCCGGCCGTGATGGAGCCGCCGGGGCTGTTGATATAAAGCGAGATGTCCTTCTCCGGGTCGTCCGCTGCAAGGAACAGCATTTGGGCGATGATGGAATTGGCCACCACATCGTTGACGCCGGTGCCGAGGAAGATGATGCGGTCCTTGAGCAGCCGGGAATAAATATCATAGGCGCGCTCACCGCGGTTGCTTTGCTCGATGACCATAGGCACAAAATTCATGTCCAAGTGCGAGTCCCTCCTTATAACCTTCATAAATAGTGGATATGCGGGGTGCTGCTTTTTCATTTTAATGGATTGCGATTTTAAAGTCAAATTTGGTCAAAGAAGTCGGGACAGCCGTCAATAGCCCAGTTTAACCGGCTTCCTTATTCTTTAAACCAGGAGCTTCCGTTCGGCAGCCGGAAGCGATGAGGCGCCTTTCGATCCTAAGTCCGATCCCCTCCGGATGCAAAAAAAGGATCGGCACGGATGCCGATCCTTCTATGTATGAATCCATATGTGTAAATTGGCGCGCCCGCTAGGAATCGAACCTAGATCTCAGGCTCCGGAGGCCTACGTCATATCCATTGGACCACGGGCGCTTGTAAAAACGTAACGTCTAAGATTGTATAACAGCTGGCAGGAAAAAGCAACACTAAAGGTTTCCGTGAAAAGAAATCCGGAAATCGGGTGTCGGCAACCGTTTACATCGGGTATTCCTCACTTGCGGGGGTTATCTAAAAGAGGTAAAATGATGGTGTGGGACGTAAAATGAATGGCTGGGACTAAAAATGTCCCATTATGGCCATGCACGAGTGGAGTGGGGGCGCTCATGCGCAGCATTATTGATTTGCAGCGTCAGCTCGTTCCGGATCTCGTCGATACGCTCCGCCGCCGTTATGCGATCCTGCACCAAGTCATGCTCTCGGATATGATCGGCCGCCGGACTCTGGCTGCCTCCCTGTCGATGACAGAGAGGGTGCTGAGGGCGGAGACGGATTTTCTCAAGGAGCAAGGCTTGCTTGAGATCAAATCCTCCGGCATGTCCATCAGCCCGGCCGGACGACGGCTGCTGGAGGAGATGGAGCCCGAGCTCGGAGGGCTGCTTGGCCTCAGCGATCTGGAGGAGAAGCTCAAGCAGCGGTTCGGCTTGCAGAAGGTCATCATCGTTCCCGGCGATTCCGAGAAATCGGATAGCGCCAAGCGGGAGCTTGGCCGCGCCGGAGCCGCAGCGCTCCTGCAGGTGCTGGGCGAGCGGGATGTCGTGGCGGTGACCGGAGGCACGACGCTTGCGGGCGTCGCGTCGCAGCTCGCCTCGAGCTCGCCGCGTCGGAGCAACCTGTTCGTGCCGGCACGGGGCGGGCTCGGAGAGAGCCTGGAATACCAGGCGAGCACGATCGTCTCGACGATGGCCAAGCGGACGGGGGCGCAGTACCGGATGCTTCACGTCCCGGACCATCTCAGCGAAGAGGCCTACACGAGCCTCATGCAGGAGCCCGGAGTGAAGGAGATCGTCGAGGTCATCCGCAGCGCGCGCATCGTCATTCACGGCATCGGAGATGCCATGGTGATGGCCCGGCGCAGACGGATCGACGGCGCGCTTGCCGACTCGCTCAAGGCGGACGGCGCGCTTGCCGAAGCCTGGGGCTACTACTTCGACCGCAGCGGCAACGTCGTGCACAAGATGCAGACAGCCGGCATCCGGCTCGAGGACATCGCGACGACCGAGGTCGTCATCGGTGTGGCCGGCGGCCGCTCCAAGGCGGAGGCCATCTCGGCGGTTCTGAGGTTCGGCCACGAGGACATCCTCGTCACCGACGAGGCTGCCGCCCTCGAAATCGCGGCGCTGACGGAATAAGAGCCATGCCGCAAGGTGATAATGGTTCTTGTCCATGCGCGCCGCGCGGACAAACTTGTTTTCATGGCAATCCGCGGGCTCTGCGCCTGCCAGGGGCAGGGCATGCGAATTGCTTTGAGATAAATGCATCATCAAACTTCATTTAACAGGAGGAATATCAACCATGGTTAAAGTTGGTATTAACGGATTTGGCCGTATCGGACGCAACGTCTTCCGCGCAGCACTGAATAACAGCGAGGTTCAAATCGTCGCTGTGAACGACCTGACGGACACGAAAACGCTGGCCCACCTGCTCAAATATGACACCACCCACGGCGTCCTGGACGCTACGGTAGAAGCTAAAGAAGGCGCGCTTGTCGTCAACGGCCGCGAGATCAAAGTCTTTGCAGAGCGCAACCCGGAGAACCTGCCTTGGGGCTCCGTAGGCGCCGAGATCGTCGTTGAATCGACGGGCATCTTCACGGCTAAAGAAAAAGCCGAGCTTCACCTTAAAGGCGGAGCGAAAAAAGTCATCATCTCCGCTCCGGCAACAAACGAAGACATCACGATCGTCATGGGCGTAAACGAAGAGCAATACGACGCTTCCGCTCACACGGTCATCTCCAACGCTTCTTGTACGACGAACTGCCTGGCTCCTTTCGCCAAAGTTCTGAACGACAAGTTCGGCATCGTAAAAGGCATGATGACGACGATCCACTCCTACACGAACGACCAATCCGTACTGGACGTTCCTCACAAGGATCTGCGCCGCGCACGCGCTGCCGCAGAAAACATCATTCCTTCCTCCACGGGCGCTGCCAAAGCCGTATCCCTCGTTCTGCCTGAGCTCAAAGGCAAGCTGAACGGCATGGCTATGCGCGTTCCTACGAAAAACGTTTCCGTAACGGATCTCGTAGCCGAAGTGAAATCGAATGTAACGGTTGAAGAAGTGAACGCTGCCCTGAAGGAAGCTTCCGAAGGCTCCATGAAAGGCATCCTGTTCTACTCCGAAGAGCCGCTCGTATCGAGCGACTACAACGGCAATGCGGCTTCCTCCACGATCGACGCCCTGTCGACGATGGTTGTTGAAGGCAACATGGTCAAAGTCATCTCCTGGTACGACAACGAGTGGGGCTACTCCAACCGTGTCGTCGACCTGGCTGCTTACATCGCTTCCAAAGGCCTGTAAGAAGTCCCTAATCGCATAGACGATTCCACAGCTAAAGAGGAGAGACGATTGATCGTTCTCCTCTTTAGCAATGTTTTATCCATAGAAATCACTACCGGGAGGGCGAGCAGCTGTGAACAAGAAGAGCGTTCGTGATGTGGAAGTAGCGGGCAAACGCGTATTCGTACGCGTCGATTTCAACGTGCCGATGGAAAATGGATCGATTACCGATGACACCCGGATCCGGGAAACGCTGCCTACGATCCAGTACCTGATCGAGAAGGGCGCGCGCGTCATTCTGGCCGCGCACTTCGGCCGTCCTGGCGGCGAAGTGAAGGAAGAGCTGCGCCTGACTCCGGTCGCTGCGCGCCTGGCCGAGCTGATCGGCAAGCCGGTCGCCAAAGCCGACGATACCGCCGGTCCCGATGCGCAGGCCAAAGCCGCCGCGCTGCAGGACGGCGACGTCCTGCTGCTCGAGAACACCCGCTTCAACCCGGGCGAGGAGAAGAACGATCCGGAATTCGCCAAGCAGCTTGCTTCTCTGGCCGACCTGTTCGTGAATGACGCCTTCGGAGCCGCTCACCGCGCCCATGCTTCCACGGAAGGCATCGCCCATCTGCTTCCGGCCGTATCCGGCCTTTTGATGGAGAAAGAGCTGGAAGTGCTCGGCAAAGCGCTGAACAATCCGGAGCGTCCGTTCACGGCCATCGTCGGCGGTTCCAAGGTCAAGGACAAGATCGACGTCATCAACAAGATGATCGAGATCGCCGACAACATCATCATCGGCGGCGGCCTGTCCTACACGTTCTTCAAGGCTCAAGGCCATGAAATCGGACAATCCCTCGTGGACAACTCCAAGCTGGACCTTGCTCTCGAATTCATCGAGAAAGCCAAGAAGCTCGGCAAGAACTTCCTGATTCCGGTCGATATCGTCGTATCCGACGACTTCAGCAAGGATGCCAACACGAAGATCGTCGACGTAGACGGAATTCCGGCTGACTGGGAAGGCATCGACATCGGGCCGAAAACCCGTGAAATCTATGCCAAAGTCATCAAGGAATCCAAGCTGGTCGTCTGGAACGGCCCGATGGGCGTATTCGAGATCGAGCCGTTCTCGCATGGCACCCGTGCCGTTGCTCAAGCATGCGCCGAGACGGAAGGCTACACGGTCATCGGCGGCGGCGATTCCGCTGCGGCAGCCGAGAAATTCCATCTCGCCGACAAGATGGACCATATCTCCACGGGCGGCGGCGCTTCCCTGGAGTTCATGGAAGGCAAGGTTCTTCCGGGCGTAGTCGCCCTTAACGATAAGTAACATCTCTTTCTCCCGAGTGGAGCGAGAGGAAAAGGCTTCGTGTTTGGTCCGCAATAGCGGAGTGGGCGAAATGGCCGTGGAAAAGTCGGATCCTGTTCTCACCGTTGACATCGTCAATGGACGGAACAGGGCTGACGTTCGCATTTGAAGGCCGGATTCCAACCTTTGAAGGGTTGAAGGAATAGAGGAATCCGGTGTTCAAGAGCGATTGGAACGGTCTTTCGTCTGCGCAGCCCCCTGCGGATCCAAACCATGCCATTTTTCAGGAGAGGAATGATCGTCATGGCAAGAACTCCCATCATCGCAGGCAACTGGAAGATGTTCAAAACGGTATCCGAGGCCGTATCCTTCTTCAGCGAAGTGAAAGGCGGAGCCGAGGTCGACGGCGTCGAGAGCGTCATCTGCGCTCCGTACACGACGCTGCCGGCCCTCGTCGAGGCGGCCAAAGGAACGAAAATCGCCATCGGCGCGCAAAACCTTCATTTCGAAGACAACGGCGCGTTCACGGGTGAGATCTCCGGTCTCATGCTGGCCGATCTCGGCGTGAAATACGTCATCGTCGGCCACTCCGAGCGCCGCGCGTACTTCGGCGAGACGGACGAGATCGTGAACAAGAAAGTCGCGGCCGCGTTCAAGCACGGCCTGACCCCGATTCTCTGCGTCGGCGAGAAGCTCGAAGAGCGCGAAGCCGGCGACACGAAAAACGTATGCAAAGTGCAGACGGAAGGCGCGTTCCAAGGCCTCTCCGCCGAGCAGGCTGCGGAAGTCGTCATCGCCTACGAGCCGATCTGGGCGATCGGAACCGGCAAGTCCTCCACGGCTGAAGACGCCGAGGATGTCATTGCCTACATCCGTGAAGTCGTTGCCGGATTGTACGGCCAAGCGACGGCGGACGCGGTCCGCATCCAATACGGCGGCAGCGTGAAGCCCGCCAACGTGAAGGAATATATGGGCCAGGCGAACATCGACGGCGCCCTCGTGGGCGGCGCAAGTCTGGAACCGGCTTCCTACATTGCTCTGGTCGAGGGGGCGAAGTAACATGGCTCCCAAACCGGTCGCACTGATCATCATGGACGGCTTCGGCCTCCGCAATGATGTCGTGGGCAATGCGGTCGCTCAGGCCAACAAGCCGAACTACGATCGCTTCATGGCCCAGTTCCCCCATACGACGCTGACCGCCTGCGGCGAAGCCGTCGGCCTTCCTGAAGGCCAGATGGGCAACTCCGAGGTAGGCCATCTGAATATCGGCGCGGGACGCATCGTCTATCAGGACCTCACCCGGATTACGAAGTCGATCCGCGACGGCGAGTTCTTCGACAACGACACGCTGCTCGGCGCCGTGCGCCATGCCAAGCTGAACGGCAAGAAGCTGCATCTGTACGGCCTGCTCAGCGACGGCGGCGTGCACAGCCATATCCAGCATCTGTTCGCGCTGCTTGAGCTGGCCAAGAAGGAAGGGCTGGATCAGGTGTACGTCCATGCCTTCCTCGACGGACGCGACGTCGCTCCGGACAGCGCAGTCGGCTACCTGACCGAGCTGCAGGCGAAGATCGAAGAGCTCGGCGTCGGCCGGATCGCTACGGTCCAGGGCCGCTACTATGCGATGGACCGCGACAAGCGCTGGGAGCGCGTGGAGAAATCCTACCGCGCGATGGTGTACGGAGACGGTCCGAAATACACCGATCCGATCCGCGCCGTGCGTGAATCGTACGAGAAATCCGTCATGGACGAATTCGTCATGCCGACGGTCATCACCGAGGCAGACGGCCAGCCGGTCACGCTGGTGGAGTCCGAGGACGCGGTCGTGTTCTTCAACTTCCGCCCGGACCGCGCCATCCAGCTGTCCCAAGTGTTCATGAACGAAGACTTCCGCGGCTTCGACCGCGGCGACAAGGCTCCAAAGGATCTGTACTTCGTCTGCCTGACGCTGTTCAGCGAGTCGGTCGGAGGCTTCGTCGCCTACAAGCCGAAGAACCTCGACAACACGTTCGGCGAGGTGCTCGTGCAGCAGGGCAAAACGCAGCTGCGGATCGCCGAGACGGAGAAATATCCGCATGTGACGTTCTTCTTCAGCGGCGGACGCGACCAGGAGCTGCCGGGCGAAACCCGCGTCCTGATCAACTCCCCTAAGGTTGCGACCTACGACCTGCAGCCGGAGATGAGCGCCTACGAGGTGGCGGACGCCGCCGTGCGCGAGATCAACTCCGACAAGCATGACGCGATCATCCTGAACTTCGCGAACCCCGACATGGTCGGCCACTCCGGCATGCTGGAGCCGACGATCAAGGCGGTCGAGGCGACGGACGAGTGCATGGGCCGCGTTGTGGACGCCGTGCTCGCCAAAGGCGGCGTCGTGCTCATCACGGCCGACCACGGCAACGCGGACATGGTCATCGGACCGGATGGACGCCCGTTCACGGCTCATACGACCAACCCGGTGCCGCTGATCGTCACCAAGCAGGGCGTCACGCTTCGCGAGAACGGCATTCTGGCCGACATCGCGCCGACGCTGCTCGACCTGCTCGAGCTGCCGCAGCCGGTTGAAATGACCGGCCAAAGCCTGATCAACAAGGCGTAAGGCGCCCTCTTGCGGCCAAGCCGCCAGGCGGTTTTAGGCGGAATAGATGCAAAGGGAGCTGGAGCGAACCGGCCAGCCCGGATAATTCGGCCTCCTTTTGCCAAAAATCAAAGGCGGAAACTCGTCCCGAAGCGCTGTGGCTGGTATACTGTTCTCAGTGCCAGCCAAGCAGGCGGATCTGTCTGCAACCCCACATTCGATAAGGAGTGTTCAAACATTATGTCTATCATCGTTGACGTATACGCACGCGAAGTGCTCGACTCCCGCGGCAACCCTACGGTTGAAGTGGAAGTATCCCTGGAATCCGGCGGCAAAGGCCGCGCCATCGTACCATCCGGCGCATCCACCGGCGCTTACGAGGCTGTAGAGCTTCGCGACGGCGACAAAGGCCGCTACCTCGGCAAAGGCGTTCTGAAAGCCGTTGAAAATGTAAACACGCTGATCGCTCCGGAAATCATCGGCCTCGACGCTCTTGATCAAGTGCTGATCGACCGCAAGATGATCGAGCTCGACGGCACGCACAACAAAGGCAAGCTGGGCGCGAACGCGATCCTGGCCGTGTCCATGGCTGTAGCCCGCGCGGCTGCGGACGCTCTGGACATCCCGCTCTACACGTACCTCGGCGGATTCAACGCCAAAGTGCTGCCGGTTCCGATGATGAACATCATCAACGGCGGCGAGCATGCCGACAACAACGTCGACGTGCAGGAGTTCATGGTTCTGCCTGTCGGCGCTGAAAGCTTCAAGGAAGCTCTGCGCATCGGCGCTGAAATCTTCCACAACCTGAAGTCCGTCCTCAAGGACAAAGGCCTGAACACGGCTGTAGGCGACGAAGGCGGCTTCGCTCCAAACCTCGGCTCCAATGAAGAGGCGATCACGACGATCATCTCCGCAATCGAGCGCGCGGGCTACAAGCCGGGCGTCGACGTCTTCCTCGGCATGGACGTTGCTTCCACCGAGTTCTACAAAGACGGCAAGTACCATCTCGAAGGCGAAGGCAAGTCTTACACTTCGGCCGAGTTCGTCGACCTGCTCGCCAGCTGGGCGGACAAGTACCCGATCCTCACGATCGAAGACGGCTGCTCCGAAGACGACTGGGAAGGTTGGAAGCTGCTGACCGACAAGCTCGGCGGCAAAGTCCAGCTCGTCGGCGACGACCTGTTCGTCACCAACACCGAGCGCCTCTCCGACGGCATCGACAAAGGCGTGGGCAACTCCATCCTCGTCAAAGTCAACCAAATCGGTTCCCTGACCGAGACTTTCGACGCGATCGAAATGGCGAAGCGCGCTGGCTACACGGCTGTCATCTCCCACCGTTCCGGCGAGAGCGAAGACAGCACGATCGCCGACATCGCCGTTGCGACGAACGCCGGCCAGATTAAGACGGGCGCTCCTTCCCGTACGGACCGCGTAGCGAAGTACAACCAACTGCTCCGCATCGAGGACCAGCTCGGTTCCACGGCTCAATACGCCGGCCGCAGCGCGTTCTACAACCTCAAAAACCTCAAGAAATAAGAACATTTCCGGACATTTCCGGCTGGCTTGATGCCGGCCGGGAAGGTTCAGCGGAATCCCCTGCGTGTGCGCGCAGGGGATTTTTTTGCATTCGGCTGGCGCGGCACAGAACAAGCGGGTGGGGGGATGAAGGGTTTGGATTAGGGAAGTGATGGCAAGGGCGGTCATGGGCGGTCTTGGCGGTCATGGGCGGTGCAATAGACTTTTATTTGCTTGAGCGAGTCGGAGATGAGGCTGAACGATTCTTTTGGACCGGTGGAGGCAAGGGGGATTGGAATGGGATTGGATAAAACAAGGAAAAGGCAAGGAAAAGGCAAGGAAAAGGCAAGGAAAAGGCAAGGAAAAGGCAAGGAAAAGGCAAGGAAAAGGCAAGGAAAAGGCAAGGTAACAGCAACGGCAAAGTAGCGGCAACGGCAAGGTAAAGGCAACGGCAAGTTAATACAACGGCAAGGTAACGACAACGGCAACGGAGACGGCAAGGTAACGACAACGGCAACGGAGACGGCAAGGTAGCGGCAAAGGACCGGCAAGGGTAGGGATTGAGCTAGACAACTGAGTAGAATGAAGGTCGGAATCGATCAGGCATAGAATGAGAATGAGAATGTAGATGGAGACTAGATTCAACGCGGATATGCTGAAAAAGCGGGCTGGATCAAGCTATCGGACATAGGATCCGTTATTTTCGAGGATATGCCGGAATTTCATTTTTATCGGACATACGTTCCGTTATTTCCTCGTTTTCAATCGGGAAAGAGATAATTGTTCACAAATAACGGATCGTATGTCCGATACGATCTAAAAAGGGCTGAATCGGGACAAATAGCGGATCGTATGTCCGATACGATCTGAAAAAAGCTGAATCGGGACAAATAACGGATCGTATGTCCGGCACGTTTTGAAAAGAGCTGAATCGGAACGAAAAACGGAGGTTATGTCCTCAAGAGCGGTTCTGATACCCGGTACGAAGACTATGCGTCGGGACGAAAAAAGGAACGGACCAATGGCTCCCAATAGTGCCGATTCCCCAGTGAACAGCGGCACTCCTGAATGGAGGCTCAGGACGCTCGTGCCAAAATCACAAACAAACGGCACAAAAACGGGCATAGTTGTGTGCGATTGAAAGCGCTATACTGTAGCTATCCCAATCGAACAGGCGGTGTTTGGAATTATGGCAAAACCTCAAGTCGGATTGCAGCTATACACGCTCCGCGACCAGACGGAAAAGGACTTCCTCGGAACGATCAGCAAGGTAGCTGAAATGGGCTATGAGTACGTGGAATTCGCCGGATATTTCAACACGAGCGCGGCAGACTTGAAAAAGGCGATGGAGGAAGCCGGCATCAAAGCGGTATCCGCACACGTCGGCCTGAGCTTCAACGAACCGGACAAGATCGAATCCGATCTGGCCAAGCAGATTGAATTCGCCAAGGAAATCGGACTCAAGTATATTATTACTCCGTGGGCTCCGTTGCCTGAGAGCCCTACAATGGCCGATGTAGACAGCCTCGCGGCGACTCTCGAGCGCGCGGCTCGCCAGGTCAAGGAAGCAGGCCTGATGTACGGCTACCACAACCATGACTTCGAATTCAAGATGGTGGACGGCAAGCCGCTCATCGACATTTTGCTGGAGAAGATTCCTGCCGATCTGATGATCATGGAATTCGACCTCGGCTGGGTGCATATGGGCGGCCAATCGCCTGCGGAATACGTCAAGAAATATGCCGGACGCACTCCGGTCATCCATCTGAAGGACTTCGGGGACGGCCGCCGCGATACGGAAGTGGGCAGCGGAGTCGTTGATTTCGAGAGCGTCTTCGCCATTGCCGAGAATGCCGGCATCGAGTATTTCATCGTGGAGCAGGAGGAGTTCGCCAGCTCCTCGCTCGAGAGCGCGAAGCTCAGCCTCGAATACCTTCGCAGCAAAGGCTACTGAGAGAAGCGCCGATGAGCCGCTGGACTCTTCCGGCCCGGAAGAGTCCAGCGGCTTTCTCTTGTTCTCGGGCGGATGCCTATGGTACAATCAGAGTGCTGTTCATGAACGGTTTTGCCCATGCAAACCGTTTTCCGCGGCGTGGAAGGCGATCTGCATGTGCAAAACTTCAGCTATTCATTAGCGGCAGGCAGCCGGGAGGCTGTACGAAAGCTGGGAGGTAACAAACGCATGGATACATTTCTGAAAATTCTGCTCGTGATTTTTTCCCTTGGTTTGATTGCGGTCGTATTGCTGCAAAAGGGCAAGAGCGCAGGCCTCTCCGGAGCGATCTCCGGCGGAGCGGAGCACCTGTTCGGCAAGCAGAAAGCTCGCGGACTGGATCTGTTCCTGCAGCGCCTGACGATTGGACTGGCAGCCGGATTTTTCATCCTGGCGCTTCTGGTCGCTTACCTGAAATAGCAAGCCGAATGCATCGATAAAGCGGGGGAGATCCCCGCTTTTTCTTTTTTTTGTCGCGCAGGTAGGTTGATGAAGCCGTATTTCGTGTATACTACATGATATAGAGAAAGTGGTTGGATCTGCCAGCACCTACGGGCGCCCGACGGCATGAGGTGAGAAGGAGAACGATGACAACGAAACAAGACTTGCTGGACTTGATGAACCAGCCGGCGTACAAGCCGATGACGTATCAAGAGCTCGAAAGGCAGCTGGGCATCGACAATGCCTCCGATTTCAAAGCGTTTCTCAAGCTTCTCAATGAGCTGGAAGACGAAGGCACCTTGCTTCGCACCGACAGCGGGGCTTATGGATTGCCTCAGCATCTGAATTTGTTGAAAGGACGTCTGCAGGCGCATGCCAAGGGCTTTGGCTTCCTCATTCCGGAGGACAAGACCCATGCAGACGTGTATATCGGCGCGAATGACCTCGGCACCGCCATGAACGGCGATATTCTGCTCGTCAAAGTGACGGAGCGGACTCCTGGCGGAGGCCGCATGGAAGGCGAAGTCGTCCAGATCGTGGAACGCGCCGTTTCCCAGCTCGTCGGAACGTTCGAGAGCCATGAGACGTTCGGTTTTGTCACGCCGGACGACAAGCGCATCAACCGCGATATTTTCGTGCCCCAGGGATCCTTCGGCGGCGCTGTGACCGGCATGAAGGTCGTAGCCCGCATTACGAACTATCCGGAAGGCCGGGCGGCAGCTCAAGGCGAGATCGTCGAGGTGCTCGGGCACAAGAACGATCCCGGTGTCGACATCCTCTCCATCATCCGCAAGCACCAGCTGCCGGAGAGCTTCCCCGACGACGTCATGGAGGAAGCCGAGGCGGCTCCGGATGCCATTACCGAGGAAGAGATCATCAGCCAGGGCCGCCGCGATCTGCGCGGCAAGACGGTCGTCACGATCGACGGCGAGGATGCCAAGGACCTCGACGATGCCGTTCAAGTCGAGCGGCTGCCCAACGGCAATTATTTGCTCGGCGTTCATATTGCCGATGTCAGTTACTATGTCCGGGACAAATCCGCTCTGGACCAGGAAGCTTACCGCCGCGGGACAAGCGTCTATTTGACCGACAGGGTCATTCCGATGCTGCCGCATCGCCTCTCCAACGGCATCTGTTCCCTGCATCCGCAGGTGGACCGTCTGACGATGTCCTGCGAGATGGAGTTCGACGCCAGCACGCTGAAACGGGTTCGCCATGATATCTTCACGAGCGTCATTCGGACCAAGGAGCGCATGTCCTATACGAATGTGCGCAAGATACTGGCTCCGGACGAGGCGGAGGAGGATGTCGTCAGCACGAACGCGCTGATGGAGGAATCCCATCGCCGCGCCCAAGGAGATGCTGGCGAGGACATTCGCCATGCCGGTTCCGATGAGGAAGCGGAAGTGGACGAGAGCCTGCGCGGCCATGCCGAGCGGCTGCCTGAGGGCGGTATGGGTCTCATCATCGAAGGCGGAGACGCCGGCATTCCCGAAGAAGAGGAAACGGACGAGCATTCGGCCGATTACCTGGAGGACGAAGAGGATGCGGCTGAGCTGCTGCAGGCCGAGAAGCTGCCTCCGGGCGGCATGGGCCTCATCATCGAGACCAGCGATGCCGGTCCTCTGCCGGAGGATTCGGAGTTCGCCTCCGACGAGGACGGCCATGTGCCGGACGAAGGCCAGGCTGCTGCTGGACATTCCGCCGCGCTGGACAAGTCCGGTCCCGGACCGCAACATCCTTGGCTGTCGGAAACTCCGGAGCCTACCCGCAACCGGAACCGCAACCGTAAGGGAGAGGTTGTCCGGAGCAGTCCGGAGGATTTCGACCAGCTGGATGCTTTTGCAGCCGGAGAAGCTTCCGTTCCTCAAGAAAGCGAGGAGGACCGGGCCGTTCGGGAAGCTGCCGAGCGCCAGGAGCGCGCCGAGCGCCGCGAGGAAAAAGCCCGCCTGATGGAGCGTTATGCGGATCTCGTGCCGATGTTCCATCTCATGGAGGAGCTGGCGATGAAGCTTCGCCGCCAGCGCATGAAGCGCGGCGCGGTCGACTTCGACTTCCAAGAGTCCAAGATCATCGTGGACGACGAGGGCAAGCCGATCGACATCGTGAAGCGCGAGCGTTCCGTCGCCGAGATGATCATCGAGGAATTCATGCTGGCGGCCAACGAGACGGTAGCGGAGCATTTCTACTGGCTCAAGGTTCCGTTCCTGTACCGGGTCCATGAGAATCCCGACAACGAGAAGCTGATGACCTTCATCACGATCGCTTCCAACTTCGGCTACGCCATCAAGGGCAAAGGCAACGCGGTCCATCCCAAGGCGCTTCAATCGCTGCTGGAAGAGATCAAAGGAACAAAGGAACAGACCATCCTCTCGACGATGATGCTCCGTTCCATGAAGCAGGCCCGTTACGATGCCCAGAGCCTTGGCCATTACGGCCTGGCCGCGGAGTTCTACAGCCACTTCACGTCGCCGATCCGGCGTTATCCCGATCTGGTCATCCACAGGGTGATCCGAGAGGTGCTGGAGAGCGGCGGAACGCTGTCCGAGTCGCGTCTGGAGACGCTGACTGCCCGGATGCCGGAGATTGCCCAGCAATCGTCCGAGCGCGAGCGGGCAGCCGTAGACGCGGAGCGGGATACGGACCAGCTTAAGAAATGTCAATTTATGCTTGATAAAGTAGGAGAAGAGTTCACGGGCATCATCAGCAGCGTGACCGGCTTCGGAATTTTCGTGGAGCTGCCGAACACGGTAGAAGGTCTGATTCGACTCAGCGATCTGAGCGACGACTATTACCACTTTGACGATCAGAAAATGGTCCTCATCGGTGAGCGCACCTCCAACATGTATCGCATCGGGGACGAGGTGAAAGTGCGCGTGGAGCGTGTAAATATGGATGACCATACGATCGATTTCGCCATGGTCGAGAGCGGCAATCGCGCAGGAGCCCAGCAGGGCGGAGCGCGGGGCAACCGCAACCGCGGCGGCAGAGGCCGCCGCGGCAAGGAAGGCGCTGCGCCAAGAGGCGGCAGCGACAACGGCCAAGCCGCACGCGCTGGAGCCGGCGGCAAGACCGCCGAGCGCAGCGCAGCCGCGCCGGCAGCACCGGCAGGCGGCGGACGCGGCCAGGCAGCGAAGCGCGGCGGCGGAGCTCCTGCCGGCGCGCGCGGCCAGGGCGCAGCAGCCGCACGCGGACCGCGCAGCGGCGGCAGAGGCCGCCGCGACAGCGGTTTCGGGCCGAATGGCTGGCGGGGCAGCATGCCGGAGGACATCCCTAATGTACGGGATGACAATCCGTGGAGCGTGCGCGAGGGCGGCAAGACAGAGAGCTCGAAGCGTATGGATATGTGGGGCCTTCCGGTTCCGCCGAGCAGCATGGGCAACCGTGCCGGCGGACGTCCGGGCGCAGGCGCTCCGGGCGGCGGCAAAGGCCGCGGCCCGGCAGCCGGCGGAGAGGGCGGCCCTCGCGGCGGCTCCCGTCCTCCTAAGGGCGGACGCGGTCCTGTCATCTCCGCGGTTCCGCAGGAGACGACGGCAGCGCCGCAGGACAGCACGTCGGCAGGCAATCGCCAGCGCCGCAAGAAGCGTAAGGGCGGCAGCACGGCGCCTTCCATCCGCCAGGTGACGGATGTCGATATCCAAGAGATCTTCGCGGACTTCGACCGCAATGAAGGCGACTCCGCGGCGGCTCCGGCCGCTGCCGAGGGCGGCCCTTCCAAGCGCAGCCGTTCCCGCCGCAAGAAGAACAAAGGCGGCGCGGGAGCTCCTCCTGCGAGCGGCGGCGATGCCGGCGCGAACCAGGGCGGCAGCACGCCGGAAGCATAAGGTATAGCTTGTGGCGCAGGGCAAGCCTTCTCAGCCAGATGAATGATTCGATATCCCGCTGAGGCGGGTATGAACACGGGGATTGCCGATGCGGCAATCCCCGGTTTTTCATCTCGAAGAAGATGGCGGTAGCCGCCATAAGCAGCTCAGCCTTCTCGAACCATGTCATTCACATTCGCCAAATAACCGTTACCTAGTCCATCGGCATCAAGAAGAACGGTCCTGCATAAGTCAGAGCGATTGCTGAGCGGCGATTTCCTTTGCTACAATAAGATCCGATAGGACTTAAAGCAGTCAATCAATCCATTCCGACGACAGAAGGGAGCGAAGCACCATGGCTCCGAAGAAGGACCAGTCCCAGAAGCCGCTGGCTCAGAACAAAAAGGCTTCCCACGATTATTTCATCGAGGAAACCTACGAAGCCGGCATGGTGCTCATGGGTACGGAAATCAAATCCCTGCGGACCGGACGCGCCAATCTCAACGATGCGTTCGCAACGATCCGCAATGGCGAGATGTTCCTGAACAACATGCATATCAGTCCGTTCGAGCAGGGCAACCGCCACAATCCGACCGATCCGACGCGTGCTCGCAAGCTGCTGATGCACAAGTCGCAGATCGCGAAGCTGTACGGCCAGTCCAAGCAGGAAGGCTACTCCATCGTGCCGCTGAAGATTTATGTGCGCAACGGTTATGCCAAGATTCTGATCGGGCTCGGCAAGGGCAAGAAGCAATACGACAAGCGCGATACGGCCGCGAAGCGGGATGCCCAGCGCGATATCCAGCGGGCTCTGCGCGAGAAGCAGAAGGTGGCTCGGTAGCAAGCAAGCAAGCAACCTGTTGCAGGGGAGTACGCTAATCCGACTTGTGCAGGACTGCTTTCAGCAATCCGAGGCAAAGGAACAACGAGACTTTCGATTGCAAATCATCAAGATCTGCACGATCGGTGATTGAAAATTAGCTGTGTCTCATCCAGTTGGATGGTGGATTGGCTCCATCACCAGATATCAGCGTTGTTTCCAGCACTTCCTTCGCAATTGCGGCGTCATCTGTGTTATACTAAGTCCATAGTAATCGTTACGTTGGTCTTTGATTATTTTTGCAATGCTGTGCCGCTTGTCTCGTCACAGTCCTTGCGCTTCGGACCGCCGCGCTTACCCTGCAGCTTAGGTGCAGGATAAGGCTGGACGGATCTGTTCGGGGGCGTTTATGGATTCGACGGGGGTAGTTCGAGCATGGGTTGCGGGTAGTGGGGACGCGTCCGCTTTATCAACGCTAAAGCCTATTAAATGGCAACCAACGTACTTCTTTAGCAGCAGCCTAAGAAACTGTATGCTAAGCTCCTCTCCAGCATCGCCTATGTGCCGGATGTAGGGGCTCACTCTTAGTAGGCTACGCTGTCACATCTCCGCCTGGGGTGTGCTGAAGAAGACAATCAGGCTGACCCAGATCGCAGCCGGTTACGGGGCGTCGGCCTGGGTGACATCAAATCCGTGACTACACCCGTAGATGCCTGTGTGCCGTTGCCTTCGGACAGGGGTTCAAATCCCCTCGCCTCCATACTGAAAATCCACAACCTTGAGGTTGTGGATTTTTGCTTTCGCTGACTTGTAATCGGGGATTGCTTCAAGTTATGAATTGACTTCGGACCTGGAACTCATTTGTCGGATACTTTCACTTGGTTCAATTGCGAGCCGGGTTAGGGTACAATTGATTTATATGGGTTGATAGGTAAAGGAGTTATGAAATGGATTTAGATTTGGAAAAAGAGATGCAGCAGCTGAACGTCAACCATGCGATCAAAGGTTCAGTCGTGACTGGTTTGAAGGATATTCTTGCACGGCTGAACAAAGATCGATTGAATTTCATTGCTGCGAATTGCGCGCTGACAGGGCGCTCCAAGCTGAAAAAGCAGGAGCTCGCGGATGCGCTATGCGAGCGGATTACGAATGCGAATCAAGTGCGTTTGGCTTTCCTTACAGCGGAAGAGCAGGAATGGGAGCTTGTGTGCCGACTTCTAAAAGCCCCGTATATTCAGGATAATGCTGTTTTTGCGAATGCTTACTTGTTTTTGATGGATAAAGGCTTGGTGTTCAGCTTCATGGAGCGGGACCAGCTGTTCTTTGTCATGCCGGAGGAAGTGAAGGCTGCATACAAGACGCTTGATCAGAAATCATTCCGTGAAGAACGCAGTATAACCCAGCTAGTACTTCGGTATATTGAAGCTGCGGCCAATCTGTATGGAATCTGTCCCGTTTCGAAGATTATCGAGATTATCAATGATCAAAACGGCGGCGGCTTGACGGAGGAGCAATTCAATCGAATCCGATCATCCGTCTCGGATAAAATGCTGACCTGGGACATTCAGCGAGGATTTCTATATAGCGATGGCTTGGATGGAGAAAGCCTGGACGATTATGAAGCGTTCTTGGAGAGTGTACAGAACAAGCCGTACTACATTCCTCCCAAGGAAGAGCTGCTGCGTTACGCGGAAATGGATTATTTCGAGAAGACGCCCCAGCTGGATGTATTGAAGAGCTATATCATGCGGCAGTTGGGCGAAGGAGAGCGGATGGCTGACGCGATCGTGGATGATATCCAGCTCGCATGTTCGATGGAAGAGCCGCTTGACGTCATCATGGAAGAATTTGAGAGGCGTAGTATCCGCTTGAGCAAGAAGCAGCTGACCGATATGATGCCGCTCATTATTGATGTGCACAATACGACGAGAATGTGGTCCAATCGCGGCTTTACTCCTCATGAGCTAAGTCCGAGGCGAAGCCGGAGCGAGAATGCCGGCAACGTGGTCCAGTTCCCATCGGCATCCTCGAAAGTCGGCAGAAACGAACCTTGTCCATGCGGCAGCGGGAAAAAACATAAAAAGTGCTGTCTTTTGAAAAAGTCCCACTAATGAAGACATTTGAACGATCGTCGTACGATGGGTTAAACGAGGCTAGGCTAAGCCAAGATCAGACAAGCAGACAGGTTGATTGCGCAGCTTCCCGAAACATCTGAATCATTAAGCGGGTGTCGAATTATGGATTTACCCATACGACCCCTCGCCTTCATACTGAAATCCACAACCTCAATGGTTGTGGATTTTTGCTTTTTCTCCGGATTGCTAATGGTTTGTGCAAGGCAACTTTCCTCTCTACCTAGGAAGGATGATCATGCCGAACAGCGAATATTGTTCCATACTTATCGGGAGGAGCTGGAGATGCGGTGATCATTGGATGAAGCCTACAAGTAGGAAGATAAGTTTCTTGCGCATGCTGCGCAGCCGGTTCATGTTCTCCTCTCTCCGCAAACGAATCATGGTGCTTTTGACCGTCGGCCTTGTAGGATGCGCCGTCTTGATGGCGTCTGTGTCCTATAATGCGATCTACACGATGCAGCGAGATAAAATCAAGACCTCCATGGCTTTTGATCTGCACCAGCAAACATCGAAGGTGAACCAGATGTACAGCAGCCTGCTTCAGGTTACGCAGCAGATGACGCCGGAAGGAACGGTCGGCAACCTGATGGAAACGTATCTCTCTGCCACGGATATTTATAGCCAGCGTCTTCTCTCGCGCGATATTTCCTACAATATTGGCTTGATTACGTTTTCGAACCCGGCTATGGAACTGGTGATGTATTATAATCCTGCAAGCGGGAATGCTGCATATTCGAATTTGCCGCTGCGCGGCGGCTTCACACGCCAATCCTTGCCCGATGTAGCCGGCATGGGGGAGTTGAAATACCAGTCTCCGCATAAATCTCTATGCCGATTCAGCGATGATCAGGTTGTGTCGGTGACACGGGAAATTCGATTTTCAGACGGAACGCAGCTAGTCGTGTATGTCGAAGCCAAATCCGATATCATCACCGATATGAATTCGTTGGCGGAAAGCTTGAATATCCCCTATACGCTTATATTCACCGACACGACGGGCTCGGTGACCTACAGCAGCAACTCAACTGCTTATGCGGTTGGCCAACATCTCCGGCTAAGCGGCCAATCCGGGATGACGGACGGTTATGTATGGAACCGGATGCAAGGCGAATACGGCTACGACATCACGCTGCTGCTTCCCGTCTCCAGCTACAACCACGAGCTCTACACGTGGAAAAATCATATGTATTGGATTCTCGCCGTTGCTCTCTTCATGATGGTTATGCTCACTCTGTTATTGCGGCGGCTCATCAACAGGCCGTTTCTAATGATCGAAAAGGAGATGAGGACGTTCGGCAAGGGATACATGGGCACCAGCCGCTATCATACGGGGATCGATGAATTTGACCGAATATTCCATCAGTTCAATGTTATGAAACGGCAAATTCAACAGCTGATCCTGGATGTCGAGCAGAAGGAGAAGCGCCGCCATCAGCTGGAGATCGAAAAGCTCGCCTATCAGATCAACCCGCATTTTCTGATGAATACGCTCAATTCGGTCCGCTGGCTGGCGGTCATGCATAAGCAGGCGGAGATCGAGAGATTTGTTTCCTCGCTTATTTTTTTGCTTAGCTACAACCTGGGAAAGTCGAAGGAGAGGGCTACCTTACGGTCGGAAATAGAGGTCATGCGGACCTATCTGGAGCTGCAGCAGATGCGGCATGATTTTGAGGTGGAGCTGGCTGTTGCGGAAGGGGCCTACCTCGACAGCTCTGTTGCGAGATTCATTCTGCAGCCCATCGTGGAAAATGCCGTCTGCCACGGCCTAGACGATCACGGCAAGCTGGAAATCAGCATTTGGCCGGATGAAACGGCACAGATGGTGCGTATCGTCATCCGCGACGACGGCAAAGGGCTGAGTCGGGAGACGCTGGCCTTGCTGCAGCGCGACACGCCGGATCAGCAGCAGACAGGCTGGGGGATCGGGCTTCGTTATGTTCGATCCATGCTGGAATCATTTTATGGCTATAAAGCCCGCATAGGGATAGAAAGCACTCCGAATCAAGGCACGACGGTCACGTTAGAGCTTCCTGTTCTCCATCCCAGAAAGGAGAGTGCGAGTTGATCCGTGTATTGATTGTCGACGATGACAAGCTTGCCCGCAAAGGCTTGATCTCGATTATGCCCTGGTCCGATCACGATATGATGGTTGTGGGAGAGGCGGCGAACGGCGCGAAGGCACTGGAGTTCATGGAAAGGCATGAGGTGGATCTCATGTTCGTGGATCTCTCGATGCCCGTGATGTCAGGAATGGAGCTGCTTCAAGTAACAAGGCAACGATTTCCGGGGCTGCGCTCCGTGATTTTATCTTTTCATGAAGAGTTTGAGAATGTGCAGACGGCCTACCGTATGGGCGTGCTCGATTATATATCCAAGGTGCGTCTGGAATCGGAGGACGACGAGCAGATATTGAAGCGGATCCGGCAGCAAATGACAGGAGAAATGCCTCAGCGTTCAGCCAAGCCTTCGGTGTCATCCTCGCCTGCGCCTGCCCCCGAGCAAAACAACGGCTCACTGGAGGAAGAAGAGTGGTGCGCATTGGAGCAGGAATGGCGCTCTCTCTACTGGCTCTATAACGAATCGGTCTTCCAGCGCCTATGCAAACAGACCGCAGAAGCCAAGGTTTCCTTGCGCCGTCTGGAAGGGCTGTGGATGCGTGTGCTGTCGCAGCTGGAGTCTGCTTTCGCCCTGAATGCCGAGCTCCGGTCGGATGCCAACGATGTCCGGTCGGCGCTGGAATGGCTGCGCGATTTCAGGAGACGTGTCCATGCGCAGGTCGAGGCTTCAACCGATCTTGCCAATACGACCATAAGCATTCTGAAGGCGGTGTTGTTCATTCGCGAGCAGGCTTCGAGTACGCTGCATGCCGAGGATGTCGCCGATCATGTCCACATGAGCCGAAGCTATTTCAGCCAATGCTTCAAGAAGCTGACAGGGTCGACGTTCAACGAATACTTGAGACAAGAGCGGATAAGAGCCGCCGAGCGGCTGCTCTGCGAGACCAACCAATCGATTGCTTGGGTTGCTCATGCCGTAGGCTACAACGACTCCAAGTATTTCTCCCAGCTGTTCTATGAACAGACCCGTCTTCTGCCTTCCGAATTCCGGGCCCAATTCCATAGGGGGGATGAATGATGGCAATCTATCGCACAAATGCCTGCCTCATCCCCGTATCCGCCACAAAACACGGCACATCCGTCCGACTTTTTTTCCCCGCTTCAAAGGTACAATGAGAGGGCAAGGAACCACGGGGAGGGACCAGGATGAAAAAGAATATGGCAAAGCTGCTTTCCGTCGTAATGCTTGGCCTAAGCGTAACAGCGTGTAGCTCCAATTCTTCATCGGATGATTTGAAAGCGTCTTCAGATCCGGGGACAAACTCTGCAGCCCCGGCACTTTCCGGAGATGACCTCGCCTTCTCCAAATTCCCCAAGCCTGTTGACGTCCACATCGGCATGATGGTGGATCCGACAGACAAAACGCTGCCTGAAGGCGACAGTGTGGGCAACAACCAGTACACGCGCTACCTCAAGGACAAGTACAACATCAATGTGATTGTGGATTGGACTGCGGCTACCGGCAACGATTTCAAGCAGAAGGTCAGCTTGACAATCGCATCCGGCAAGCTGCCTGACGGCATGGTCGTCGACGACCGCTCCTTCATGACCAAGGCGGCCAGCTCGGGACTGCTGTATGATATCACCGATCTGTTCCAGCAGTACCAATCCTCGCAGGTGAAGGACATTATGGCAAGCACCGATGGCCGCGCATTGGAAAACGCCAGCTATAAAGGCAAGATGGTTTCGATCCCGAATATTACGGTGGATACGGACGGCGTGCACGTTCTGTGGATCCGCAAGGATTGGCTCGACAAGCTGCAGCTGCCTGTGCCGAAGACGGTGGCGGATATCGAAAAGACGGCGAAGGCTTTCATGGACAACAAGCTTGGCGGCGACAAAACGATCGGCATTGCCGGTCCTTCCAAAAACACCTACCCGTATTCCACCTTCCTCGTATCCTCCAACAATATGGGGGGCTTTGACCCTATCTTTGGCGCGATGGATGCGTACCCGGGATACTGGCTCGACAATGGCGATGGATCGGTAACGTACGGAACGACGACGGATACGACGAAAAAAACGTTGGCATTGCTGGCCGACTGGTATAAAAAAGGGCTTATCGATCCCGAGGTTGGCACCCGCGACAACGTAGGGGATCCCATCAATGCGAACCAGACGGGGATATTCTTCGGTCCATGGTGGAACGGCGGCTATGGCAACGGGGACTCCTTCAAGAATGATCCTACTGCGAACTGGCAGGCCTATCCGGTCTATTCCGACGACAACAAGTGGAATGCGCATATGAAGACGACGGGCAGCACCTACACCGTTATCAGCAAAAACGCCAAGCCGGATGTCGTCAAAGCCATCCTCATCATGAACAATGCCCTCGTGCGCGATGAAGCGACATTTGATTTGTCGGTCAGCGTGGGCTGGTATCCGCTTCGCAACGTGCTGGCTGCGGCCAACGAGACGGAATACGAGTATGTCGAGCTTCTGAAAGTGCTGAAGGGCGAGACCAAGCCCGAGGATTACAATAAGCCGAACAGCTTGTACAAACTGATGTATGCGGATGCGAAAAAGGTGCAGAGCGTCATCAAGCCTCCGTATGAGGAGCTGAATGTCGGCAACTTCAACACATCCAACTTCGGCGACTTCCAGCGCTTGTATTCCATCATGATCGGCGATCGTCCGTTCGCGACGATTCCCATCGATAAGAAGGTTTTCAGCGTCACCTACAACCAGACCCCTACAATGGAAACGAAATGGGCCAACCTCAAGAAAATGGAGGATGAGACGGTGCTGAAAATCATCCTTGGCCAAGCGCCTATCGACTCCTTCGACAAATTCGTGAAGGACTGGAATGCTCAAGGCGGAGATGAGATCACGGCGGAAGTCGCAGAGCTCTTGAAGAAGTGATCAGGCAGAAGCTTGCGGAAAGCGCTGGCCGCTCCGGTGCTTTGCGCAGGCTTCAGATCCTGTTAGGGAGACGGGAGGTTGGCCATGATGAGGAAATTAGGCCATCAGAAACACTATTATTTGATGCTGCTGCCGGGTATGGTCTGGCTCGTTATGTTCAGCATTGTGCCTATGTTCGGTATTCTGATGGCATTCCAGAATTATAATCCGGGAGCGGGGCTGCTCAAATCTCAGTGGGTCGGGCTGGAAAACTTCAAGTATATGTTTCAACTCAACGACAGCAAGACGGTTATCATCAATACCTTTATTATCGCCGTCGGCAAAATCGTGCTCAATCTGCTTATTCCGCTTATCTTTGCCATCCTGCTGAACGAAATCCGCAGCCTGCGCTACAAAAAGCTGGTCCAGACCGTCGTTTACCTGCCGCATTTTCTGTCGTGGGTCATCCTGTCGACGATAGTGATCGGGATATTCGGCTATTATGGCGTCGTGAATACGGTCGCTGGGATGTTCGGCTTTGATCCGAAGCTGTTCATGGCCGATTCCGGCATTTTCCGGCAACTGCTCATCGGCACCGACGTGTGGAAGGAGTTCGGCTACAACTCCATTATCTATCTCGCGGCGCTGACAGGCATCAATCTCAATCTGTATGAGGCCGCCGCCATTGACGGCGCCAACCGTTGGCAGTTGATCCGGCACGTCACGCTGCCGGCGCTGACGACCACAGTCGTGCTGCTGGGCGTCTTGAGTCTCGGCAACGTGCTGAATGCCGGATTCGATCAAGTGTACAACCTTTATAACCCGCTGGTGTATTCTACCGGAGATATTCTGGACACATGGGTGTACCGGCTGGGCTTGCAAAATCTTCAGTACTCGCTGGCGACGGCTGCTGGATTGTTCAAGTCGGTCATCAGCTTTGTGCTGATTTTCATCTCCTATCGCCTGGCATATCGCTATGCCGACTACACGGTATTCTGAGGGAGGAGGGCGCTGCATTGGTCCGAAATACAACATTAGGCTCGCGGACGTTCGACATTGCCAATATCGTCATTCTCGGCCTCCTGCTCATCAGCTGCTTATACCCGCTGTGGTACACCTTCTGCGTATCGATCTCCGACAAGTCCGCCGCCAATGCAGGCTTGGTTACGATTTATCCCATCGGCTTCTCCTTGACGCCGTACAAGGAAATTATCAATGACAGGCTGTTCTTCAACGCGTTCTGGATTTCCATTCAGCGCACCGTGCTCGGTACGTCGTTTTCCTTGCTGATGACGGTACTGATGGCTTACCCGCTTGCCAGGCCCAAGAAGGATTTCAAGATGCGCAATACGTTCATGTGGATTCTTGTCTTCTGCATGCTGTTCAACGGAGGGCTGATCCCGTGGTATCTCACGATTCAAAACTATCATCTGATCAATACGATCTGGGCGTTGGTGCTGGGCGGAGGCGTACCGGTTTTCGACGTGATCCTGATCATGAACTTCTTCCGCAATCTGCCCAAGGAGCTGAATGAGGCGGCCGTAGTCGACGGCGCCGGTCCGTGGTCGATCTTGTTCCGGGTGTATATCCCATGCTCGATCCCGGTGTTGGCCGCAGTGGCGTTGTTCCTGAGCGTTTATCACTGGAATGAATTCTTCAACGGCTTGGTGCTGATGAACACTTCCGATAAATACCCGCTCCAAACCTATATCCAGCAGCTTGTCGTCAACATTCCGGTCGGCACCAATCTGACCCCCGAGCAATACAAGAAGCTGTCCGAGCTGTCCAACCGGACGCTGAATTCGGCCAAGGTGTTTATCGCTATGGTGCCGATGCTGATCGTATATCCTTTCCTGCAAAGGTACTTCGTATCCGGTATTATGCTGGGCGCCGTGAAGGAATAAGGCGGTCTTGCAGGGGAACGGTGTCATTAGACTGGCATAACCGCGGCTCGCCTCCATATTGAACATCCACAACCGTGAGGTTGTGGATGTTTGCTTTTGATGGTTGGAATAGAGGAGAGCCATCGAATGGTTTAGGAGAAAGCTTGAACTTCTGTTATAATAAGAATAGTGAAGTCAATGAAGCCATTGGCTTGGCTCTGAATAGGGAAGGATGCGCTGAAATGAATGCATTCGAAGACTGGAATTTAAAGGTCAAAAAAACCTTCAACGCTACAAGCAATGAAATTGTGCTGACGGTTACAGAAGCAGGTCATTTATTGGGTCTTTCCAAAGATCAAATGAAAGTCTATGCGGATAAAAACAGGCTGACCAAAGTGCCGATCATGAGAAGTGTTCATAGATACCTGTTGTTGAAAAGTGAAGTGGATGAGCTGGTAAAGAAATAAGAACGGGTTCGAACTAACACCAATGAGGTGTTTTTTTTATATGTATGAGGCCTGCTCCGGACACATCAAGAACACGTGGCGGTGCCATGGACGCCTGTGTTCCGCTGCCTTAGGACAGAAGGCAGCAATTCTCCTCTGCCTCCAAATGAAATAAGGTGGAATATGTAAGAGAAGGGGGCGGTGTGTTGGGGAGGGCAGTTGGTACAGATCAAATCTCCGTCATTAGAGTTCCAATGCCTCTTTCGTAATCTTCCGGATATCAAAGGGACAATCCGAGCTTTCCTTCACGATGTCGGGCAGGATGTTATCCAGGAAGTAATCCACGCAATGGAGCTTGATCTTCTTGATTTTAACGAGCGCTTCGCGGTACATCGTGACGAATTCCTTCTCCCGGTTGCCTCTTTGCAATTCGGTAAGCGCTTCGTATACCTGATCGAGCTTGTCGGCCACCTCGAGAATGAGCCCTTCGACGGAATCGTCCTTGCCCTCGCGCAGCTGTCTGCGGAATATTGGCTTCAACTCCTCGGGAATATTCTCTTCGATAAAGAGAGCGATCATTCCCTCCTCCACCTGCTGCAGCATGCCACGCAGCTCCATGGAGTGATGCTTGACGGGCGTTTTGATATCGCCGATGAAGATTTCGCCGTAATCATGGCTGCTCGTAATTTCGTACAGCTTCTTCCAGTTGATGGCGACGCCGTTGCTTTCCTCGATATCCGCCAGCGTTTTGGCGTATTGAACGACTTTCCAGGAATGCGCGGACACGCTATGCTCTTCGAACTTGAACTTGCCGGGACAGCGAATGATGCGTTCGAGATCGTTCAAGGATTGAAAATACGCATGAATTCCCATGATATGATGTTCCTTTCTTTCGTACGAGTAGTAGTGGGAGGCTGTATACTCAGTTTATGGCCGAATTGTTAATGGACGATAAATAAAAACAGGAAATAAATGGTTTAATCAACGAAAAACACCGTCCGTCAGGGGCGGTGTTCGTTGTGGTTCAGCAAGCCTTATCTGCGATGCTACTTGCCGGAATTCAGATAAGGGATCAATCCCGATGCGATGACTTGATGCCCGTGATCATTGGGGTGGATCGGCATGAACCCGCTCAAGGCGTCTTCGACTTTCCCTTGCCGGTAGCCGTAGATCAAGCTTGCTTGCTTGCCTTCAAACCACTTATGCGCGGGTGCGATCGAGACGCGGTGGCGGCGGGCGACTTCCATTGTCGTCTGATTGAGTGCGCGGATTCCGGCAACGGCGACAGAGCTGTTCGGAAAAGGATTGTATTGCGTGAAGCAGATGATGCGGGCACGGCTTGTTTTTTCCAAATGGCCTAGAATCCGACTCAGATTTTGCCGATAGTTGGCTAGAGCTTGTTGAATGGCCGGCGGATTCTGGGTCGCGACGGATGCCAAGGCGGCATCCGATATATCGACCCCTCCGATCCATACCGAGACGATATCGGATCGGCTGATGCCCGGGTTGCCATTCATGGCACGCCATAAATCCTCGCTGGTCCAGCCGGGCCTAGCGACTACATTCCCGACGGCCTTGCGGGTGCGCGAGCTCAAGGATGAAACAGCCAACCGGGGGTAGGACCTCGCGAATGAAGAGGCGTTCTCCCCGAATGTAATGGAGTCGCCGAGAGCGGTATAAAGCATAGTTTCCATCACCTTACCTGTTCGTATTTATCCAGCTTGCCAAACGTCTATGCGGCTCGAATAAAACTGTGCGTCCATAGGATAGGATATTTTCTTGCTGCATAGGTTGCTTGGACATTACGAACAATTGTTTCGGGAGGCTTCAACACGGGCTTCCCACTTCTTACGAACATCTGCATTGGTCATGAAAAATCCCCCTCGAATTGATTCTGAGGAGGATTATGTCATAGCGATTAAAAGGATTGCTTCAGATTCTATCTGATTGAGCCTGCCCCTCTCTTCATGAGCTCTCGGTTTTTATAACGAGGGCTTTATTTCGGTTTATAAGGGCATTAGTCCTTCAGTAGCTCTCTTCGGAATATTTTCCAGCCAATCTTCACCATATTCCATCATATAAACACAAAGATAAATCCTTCTAAGCCAATTTTCAAGTTTATAAATAGACGGAAAAAGAGCTGGCCCCGGATCAATACCGGAACCAGCTTGTGGAATAGGATTTTTCTACATGTCCCCTTTTTATCCGTTCGCTTCAGCTGCACTATTGGAAGCGAATCCGGCATAATCTACGTTTACAGCACCACTGGAAGAATGATAGGAGACAGTATAACTACCGGATCTCATACCTTGTGGGTAATTGGTAGTGCTTCTCCAAGTATAAGCTGCTCCCGACGCTACAGACACTGCATCGACATACGTGTAGTTTGACTCAATGTGTGTTACCGTAATGGTTACCGAGGCTTTACCTATGTTGTGAAAATAAAGTTTCACATGACCATAATCTTTTGGAACTACAAAACTAGAGCTAGCGCTGGTGCTAGTGCTATTTGCGTTTCCCGACCAATTGTTTCCTATAGCAAAAAGTCCTAATGAATTGTCGATCGTTTGATTTGCTGTTGCTGTAGGAAGAGTGGATTCAGTAGGTGTTACCCCAGAATCCGTCGCACTGACAACTGTTGGAATCGTCAAAGCTGTGGCTAGCGCTAAAGATAGAACTGAGAACTTTGCTTTCTTTTTCATAAATTACCTCCTCACAATGTATTTTTTGTACAATACAGGGCGACAATACCAAATTATTAATAGTTTGTCTAGTTGCGGATTTGGTGTATGACATTTTACATGTTTATTATATATAATCCATAAATTTCGCACATCCATCAAATGTACTAATAAATGTTAAATAATGAATATAAATATTAATTTTCTATTTTAATTTTAGGACAAAAGACATAAGTCCCAGGATTTGTAGTATTGATAGTGAATTGTGGGAAAACGGAAAAGGTGGAGCTTCTAAGCAATTTTTTGCTTGGGTCTGTCGGTGGAACGGGAAGGCAAGGGAGCTTCTCTCATCGCATCCACATCCTAGGCTAGGTCTTTACTCCAGATTATGTCGGGGGGCAAGCAAGCAGTAGCCGTTTGCCGCTCCCGAAAAACAACTCCACGGAGATTCCTTCCTGAAACCTTCCTTTTTAATACTATTTGTATTAATATAAGTAATACAAACATTGTCCGCAAAGGAGTCTTCTCATGCTCATCACCCTCGACCAAGACAGCGCGACGCCGCTCTATGAGCAGCTGCGGAACCAGATTGTGCTCGGCATCGCGACGGGCGGGCTGGAGCCGCAGGAGAAGCTGCCGACGGTCCGGCAGCTGGCCGACGAGCTCGGCATGAACATGATGACGGTCAACAAAGCCTATGCGCTGCTGAAGCAGGAGGGCTACATCGTCATCGACCGGCGGCACGGTGCCAAGGTCAGTCCGCCTCCCGAGCGCAGCAGCGAGCTGTCCAAGCCGCTTCAGCAGGAGCTTCGGCTCATCATCGCGGAGGCATCGATCCACGGAATGGATGCCTCCCGCTTCGAAAGCCTCTGCGCGCAGATTTTCCGCAGCATGGCGAACAGAACGACTTCCAGCTAGCTTCAATTCTTTCCGAAACGGGGGATTGCATGCTGATCTTGACGATTGTTCTCGGTCTGACCACATTCATCTGCTGCGCTGTGTCGCTTGGCGTCTATTCGGGTCAGGCCAAATTCCGCAGCGGCATGCTGTTCGCCGTTGCTCTTCCTCCCGATGCCGCCGAGGACGGCGATATCGCCCGCATCCGGCAAGACTTTTGAAAGCCGTCCGGCTTGCCGGCAAAAAGAGTCCGTCTTTATGGTATTTCTTGATTCCCTTCGTCATGGGCGCCGCTCTCGTCTTGCATGCTTGGCTTCAGGACGTGTCCCTGGTTCCGCCCGCTTCCATCGGATTCTTGCTGGCACTGGCATTCTTCCTGCTGGCCCGCCATGCAAGGAGAAGCGCAGCCAAGGCTTACAGCATGAACGGAGAGACCAATCAGCTGCTGAACGCTTTCAGGCGCAGAACCCTCTCGACGCTGTGGCTGCTGCTCGCGTTGGCCGAGAACGTCCATGCTCTGCTGTTATACCGGCTGCTGGCTCGGGAGAGCCCTGGCGATGAAGCACTATGGATCTCGGTCCTGCTGGTGTTCTCCTGCATTCCTGGCTTGATGGTTTACAGCGCCTATAGCCGAATCCGGCGTTTGGAGAGGGAGACGCTGGAGGCGGATGGCAAGATCATCTACAGCGACGACGACGAATACTGGGCGAACGGGTTTACGTATCATAATCCCTATGACCGGCGCGTCCTTGTACCCAAGCGCATCGGGATGGGGGAGACGATCAACACCGGCACTGCCGCAGGCAAATGGATCATGGGCGGCACGCTGGCCCTTACGGCGGCGGTGCTGATTGGAACCTCATTCATGGCGATCCGCTCGGAGGTCACTTCGCCAATCATGACGATCGATTCCGGCAGCCGGATCGAGATCAAGTATCCGATGTATTCGATCGGCTTCGAGCCATCGGAGATGAAGGAGCTGACGCTCGTGGACCGTGTACCGCGGGGCTCCAAAAGAAGCGGAGAGGCGACCGGCAAAGCTTTGCGCGGCCATTTTCGGCTGGAGGAGCTGGGCAAGGCCCGCTTGTTCGTTTACAAGAACAACCCTCCGTATATCCGCTTCAAGCTGAAGGGCGAATATGTCTTTTACAATGAATTCGATCCCCTCGCGACACGGGAGCAGTATAAGAAGCTCCTGAAGGCCGGAGGGGGAAGATGAAGGCGATTGAAGTCTTCTAGTCGGCGCCGCGGACTAAGCAAGTCTCCTAGGGAGCGGAGCGATCCATTTCAAAATGGGAACGGAAGAAATGCTGCCTTGTTTATAGGTGAAAAGGGAGTTCAGCCGCAATCGAGCGGCTGGGCTCTTCTTGATATTCGGGAAGGGCATTGCAAGCTTGTGGCTAGCAGGTCGATCGCCGAAGGTCAAGAACAGCCAGAAGCCCAGGCCGCCGCTGGAACATGGAGCTATCATCGAGCACCGCCAGCAACACAGCCATTCCGCTGGAAGGTCAGTCTGCCGCAGCCTTCTTCTTCCCGTGCCCGACCTCGCGGCTTACCAATCACCGGCCGGCGGGGTCTTATTTCTCTTCCATCCGCCATATACATGTTCCATGGGTACTTGTACCGGATCGGGGGCGGAAGGGAATGGGAATCGCGATCATGGCCGCGCTGGCGGCTGCATGGGCGGCGGGCTTTGTATTGTTCCGCAGGAACAGGGTTCCAGGGGCGGCTCGCTCCTTCCATTTCGAGGGGAAGCTCTCTGTCATCATTCCAGCCCGGAACGAAGAGACCAATCTGCCGCATCTGCTCCAATCTCTCCGGCATCAGAGCTGCCGCCCCTTCGAAATCATCGTCGTAGACGACGGGTCGGAGGACGGGACGCGGGCGATCGCGGAAAGCTTCGGAGCGAAGGTCGTTGTCAACGAGCATTTGCCGCCCGGCTGGACGGGCAAGAATTGGGCCGTATGGAACGGATACCGGCACTGCGAGGGCGACCATATCGCCTTCCTCGATGCGGATGTCCGGCTCTGCCCCCACGCGCTGGAAGACCTGCTGGCCGCCAGGCAGCGGGAGGGAGGAGCGGTATCGGTCGTGCCTTACCACGAGACGGAGAAAACCTACGAAAGGCTGGCCCTGATTCCCAATCTGCTGGGCCTGTTCGCGTTTACTTCTCCCATGGAAAGGGGCAATCCGGACAAGGGCTTTTATGGCTCGTGCATCCTGGTCAAGCGGGAGGAATACGAACGGGCGAAAGGACATGAGGGCGTGCGCTCCGAGGTGATGGACGATCTGAGGCTGGGCGCGAAGTTCATTCAGGCCGGCATCCCGGTCACGAATTACATCGGCATGGGAGCCGTATCGTTCCGGATGTATCCGGACGGCATCCGCAGCCAGCTGCAGGGCTTCGCCAAAGGAGCGATTCTCGGCACGAGCAAGCTGAGCCTGTGGACGACGCTGCTTGTCGCGGTCTGGCTGCTTGGCCTGCTGGCGTCGGAGGCGGCTCCATTTCTGCTCGGAACGTCTCTGGCGCTTCCCTTGGCGATCGGGTATGTGCTGTACACGGCGCAGCTGTTCGCTTTCCTCCGCTGCACGGGAAGGTTCGGATTGTGGATGCCCGCGGTTCATATGCTGAGCACGGTCTTTTTCGTCTTGGTCATGCTGTACTCGGTGTACCAGGTGGCGTTCTTCGGAAGCGTAGCCTGGAAGGGCCGGCAGGTCGCGGTAAGGAGGCGCGGCGAGCGATGATGCGGCTGCTGATGTGGACGGCGGGCTCATTCCTCTCCGGCTCGCTGATGTTCTCCTATTGGCTCGGATTGCTGGCGAAGCATGATCTGAAGGAAAAGGGAGACGGAAATCCTGGCGCATTGAACTTGTGGAGAGCGGCCGGATATGGATATGGACTGACGGGAATCGCGCTGGATTTCCTCAAAGGATACTTGCCGGTATTTGCTCTGCTCCGATTGGGAGGCCTGACCGGCTACAGCGTTGTTTATCCGGCGGTGGCAGCCGTGCTCGGCCATATGTTTTCGCCCTTTGCCGGCTGGCGGGGAGGGAAGGCGATCGCGGTCACGTTCGGGGTGTGGAGCGCGCTAACGGGATTCGAGGCTTCGCTTGCTTATGCCGTCATTCTGGCTTTGCTGCTGGCCGGTTTCCGGTGGATCGGCAAAGGCAAGCCGTCCTCGTCTTCCTCGGATGGCTTTCAGGTGGTGGCGGGGATGCTTCTGCTTTTGCTTTTTTTGCTTCTCTGCCGCTATTCCGCGGAGCTGGTCGTGTTCTCAGGCGTGAATTTCCTGCTGTTGGCCTATGCGCATCGTAAGGAATTGCGGCGGTATTTAGGACGAACAGATATAGGACGCAGAAATAATCAGAATTGAGCGGATTCCTAGTTCTTAGCGCCCAACGTCGGGAACGACATCGTACTGCGGCTCAAAGCGGGGAAGCAGCTCAGCTATACAGCTTCAACGGCAAACCATTTTATATCTACATTGTTGGTTGAAAAAAGCTGACTCCGCAGTCGCAAGACTGCGGAGTCAGCTTTTTAGGGCTTCAAATAACTCAGGAAAATATGCTTCAGGATCTGAAGCTGCTCGGCAGGATCAAGGTCCTGCTCGACGACCAGGATGCTTTTTTGCAAGGAAAGCTTGCGGGCGAGCAGAGCGAAAGTGTTCATGACCGTACTCAAGGTCTCGGGAATCGACAAGTCGCTGCGAATCGATCCATCCTGCTTGCCCTGCTCGACGATGGTGGCGAATACTCCGGAGATCTGCCGGTAGACGGCGTTGAACACGCTGATATCGTCCAGCGGCTCGGTGAACTGGGCCGCGTAGCTCTCGAAGTTCTCCAGCAGCTTGACGCTGGAGCTGTCCTTGCGCTCCAGCAGCTTGATGGAGCTGTCGAAGAGGATTTCGAGCTTGCGCAGGCTTGTCTCCGGCATTGCTGCAACGGCAATGAACTCTTGCAGCACTTCCTCCAGCATTTTGGTGGCGACCGCGACAACGAGCTTCTCTTTCTTCGGGAAAAAACGGAATACGGTGGCAACGCCTATACACGCCTCGGTGGCGACATCCTGCATCGTGGACTTGTCGATTCCTTTTCTCGTAAACACTTGCTCCGCTGCATCGATGATGGCTTGGAGGCGCCGCTGCCTTGTTTCTGGGTTCATGTTTTCGGTCTGCCGCTCCCGTCGTCATTTTATTCTCGTATTATAGCGCTCCGCAATTTTTGCTACAACGTTGTCAAGGGAGACGGGATATGCTACGATGAGTCAAAAATGATAGTTTAACTATCATTTTAGTTCAAAGGGAGAACGGCAAACGGAAAGCTCTCGCTCTTCCATTCACTATGATCGCGCTTGCTTTTGGCGGAGCCTTCAGCCCTTTCAGACCTGTTCGCCCACTATCCAATTGAACGGAGAGAGATGTGCCATGCCAGCGAAGAGACCAGCCCAGTGGGAGGTTGTCCCGTCCGTCATGAAAGCGACAATGGACAGCCCCTATGTTTTCCTAAGAGTGTCATGAACCAACGCGGATAGGCATAAAAAGGGAAATTTGCTATGATGGACCCAAGCGTCTGAATCTTGAGACCGGACAACTCCGCCGGAGGCAGTCGCCCTTCATATTTGAGAGCGCTTACCAATTCAACGAGAAGGAAGAGTGATAGCCTTGCCAGACGCATCGCATTCAGTTGAAATACCGGTATCCGTTCAAGACGCATGGAGCTTTGCAAGCGATATGGACAAGTGGATGCCTCTTATGCCCGGTTATATCGAGCATGAGCTGCTCGGCGGCAGCGAAGCGCTCTGGACCTTCAAGGGCGATCTCGGCTTCACGAAAAAGGTGATCAAGCTGAAAATCGACATCACCGGCCGGACCGAGCCGTCCAGGCTGACCTTTCAAATTGACGGCGTCTCCGACAGCGTCGGCGGCGAAGGATACTTCGAAGCATCGGCGCTTGGCGACGGCCTTACCCGATTGACGGGGCACCTGGACATCTCCGGCAAGGGAGCCATGGGGTTCATGATGAACGGAGTCATGAAGACGTTTGTGCCCAAGACCGTCGAGGAGCTGACGCAGGCTGTCGCTGCCAAGCTTGTGGAAGTCCATAACGTTCCTTCTTAGCAAAAATCTCCGCCCCGAACGGTTTCTCTTTCTCCGGCGCCCTTTCAGGGCGCTTTTTTGGCTTTGCCGCAAACGAGGCTGTAGCGGCGGCCGTAAGCTTTGGCGTAGCGGACGATGCGGCGGATGGCTGTCTGATCGTCCAGCTTCGTGAACGGGCATGGATCCGGCCGGGTGTTGACTTCGAGAATCCACGGCTTCAGCTTGCGGTCGACAGCGATGTCGAGGCCGAGCTCGTTCATGGCGGGGTAGGCGCGGCCGAATTCGGCTGCCGTCAGCAGCGCCAGCCGGTTCATCCGCCGCAGCAGCCGGATCGTGCCGGACTTGCCGGCAGCGGGATGAAGCAACGCCTCCGGCGTGTAGATCGTTCCGCCCTGGCTGCCGTTGGAGACGATTTTGCCCGGACTGGCGACGCGGGCGGCCGTGCCGGTGCATTCCCAGCGGCCGGCAGGATTCCGCTGGATCATGATGCGGAAGTCGAACGGCCGGCCGTCATGCTTGAGCATGCGGATGCCCTTCTGAACGAGATAACGTCTGGTTCCGGCTTGCCGGCGCAGCGACGGGAACAAGGCGGATACGGACTTGAAGGCGAAGATGCTCTCGCCGCTTTGATAACGGCAGCCTTTGCCGCTCTTCTCTACGCGCATGACCCCGATTCCCATCGAGCCGGTATCGGGTTTCACATAGACCATCCCGTAGCGGCCCAGCATCGAGGCGAGCGTGCCGCGGTTCAGGCGGCGGGTAGATGGAATATGCTTCCTCAGCTCGGCGCTGCGCAGCAGAAGGGCTGTTTTGGCTATTTTGCTGGAGACAGTTTGAACGCCGCTGCCTTTCAGCTTCCTCCCCGGAGCGGATGGCCTGTTCTTCTGTTTGGCTTTGCTGCCGTTCCGGACTGTTGCGTTTCTGTTCCTGGCTGTATTCATGCCGTCTTTCCCCCTAAGGCAGAGGCTATATTCTTCTATTCTATGTAGGCGCTGACGGTCGGGTTTGGGCATCTTGCCTCTTTGCGGCCAGCGAGCAGCGGGAGGATCCGGTCAACCCGTGCGGAAGCTGCCGCTTCGCCGAAATGACGCCGAGGCTGCCGGCAGCGGCCCTGTCTCGGTGGCTGCTCCCGATCCTCGACATACCCCGGGCACTCGGCCATGTTCCCGATATTCTCGACATACCCCGGGCAGTCGGCCATGTTCCCTAAATTCTCGGCATGCCCCGGACACTCGTTCGTGCCCCTAACTTTCAACCATGCCCCAGCACTTGACGGCCGCCGGCAAGCCGATTCACCCCAGCAGGGGAATGGGCATACGATATAGCGGCAATGTGGGCACATAGAAGAAGCGGGAGGATATGCATATGGACACTCCGGGCAGCATGCGGGAAATCGCCGACAGGATGAGGCAGCGCTTTCCCTGGCTAGACGGGCTTATCGTCTCCGGCTCAGGGAGGCAGGCAGGAATATCGGATGGGGTGGGGCTTCCGCTGCTGACGTCGACCCTTCTCGAACGGTTTTATTACTCAGACGGCAATCCTCTCGCCCGGCAGCCGGAGCTCCGCAGCTACCGGACGTCGGGAACGAGCTCGGGCCGCCGCAAGACGATCTATTACTCGGAGCAGGACGAAGCCGACTATCTGCGGGTGAAGCTGGACGTGTTCCGGGACATTCTGGAGCCGTACGGGTACAAGACGGCCGTATCGGACATGGGGACCGGCCATGCAGAAGCGACGGCGGCCGAGGTGTTCCGGCAGCTCGGGATGACGGTGGAGTCCTTGTCCTTCCGGCTGCCGATCCGGCAGCATATCGAGTCGCTGGAGCTGCTGCGGCCGGAGGTGCTGTATACGATGCCCTCCATCCTGGACCGGCTGCTGGCTGCGGCCGGCGAGCCGGCGGCGCTCGGCATCCGGCATGTCGTCCTTGTCGGCGAGACGGCGTCGCCGGGATGGCGGAGCCAGGCCGCGCAGCGGCTTGGAATCGGCGAAGACAGAATTACGGATACGTACGGATCGATCGAGATCGGCACGATCGCATCGTATTCGCATCGTTGCGGCCGTTATCTCCTGGCTGATGGAATCGTCGCCGAAGGGGTGAGCGCCGAAGAGCTTGGCGAGGGACTCCGGCCGCTATCCGAAGGGGAGCAGGTGCTTGTGCTGACCTCGTCCATCCGCGAAGCCTTTCCCGCGCTTCGCTACGTGACGTACGACGTCGTGCGCGATCTGAGGACGATCGACGTGGAGGGCGTGCCCCGGCAGAGCTTCCACAGCCTCGTGAAGCGGATCGGACCGGATCTCAAGCATGGCGAGAAGATCAGCATCTACGACATCGAGGATACGATCTGCCGGCATCTCGGCGGCGCGAGCGTCCGCGTCCGGGTCCAAGGGAACGCGCTGCGGATCGCGGTCGACAGCGAGCAGGGAAGCGATGCAGCGCTTGAGCTCATCCGGCAGGAGCTGGAGGACCGCAATCCCGACATCGGGACGATGATCCGCAGCGGCATCCTGGGCGGGATCCAGGTCGTCCGGGAGTCCTTGGACGACACCGGAGAGCAGGGCTCCGTCAAAAACAAAAAAATCCATTATCGACAAGGAGAATCCGGATGAAGCTGGACGGAGGCATTGCGGACACCATCGGGCGAACGCGTCTCATTCGACTGGACCGGCTGTTCCGGGGCGAGCCGTTCGCTGTATTCGGCAAGCTGGAGGGCATGAATCCGGGCGGCAGCGCCAAGGACCGTCCGGCTCTCCATATGCTCCGGGAAGCCATCCGGCGCGGCGACGTGACCGAGGGGAGCACGGTCATCGAATCGAGCTCAGGCAATCTGGCGATCAGCCTGGCTCAGCTATGCCGTTACTTGGGCATCCGTTTCATCTGCGTCGTCGATCCCCGGACGACCGACGCGCACATGCGGATCATCCGGAGCTTCGGCGGAGAGATCGAGCTGGTCGAGCGTCCCGATGCCGCGACGGGAGAATTTCTGCCGGCGCGGATCGCCAGGGTGAAGGAGCTGCTCGCGCAGCTTCCCGAAGCCTACTGGACGAACCAATACGGGAATCCCGACAACGCCCGTTCGCATCAGGAGACGATGAAGGAGATCGGGGACGAGCTCGGGACGGTCGACTATCTGTTTTGCGGGGTGAGCTCCTGCGGAACGATCCGCGGCTGCGCCGATCATATCCGCAGCAGAGGCTGGACGACGAAGGTCGTCGCGGTCGATGCGGAGGGCAGTATCCTGTTCGGGGGCACAGGAGGGCCGCGCAAGTTTCCCGGCCTCGGAGCGGCTGTCGTGCCGGAGCTGCACGGCGGCGAGCTGGCGGATATCGTCGTCAAGGTAACGGATGCCGAATGCGTCCGGGGCTGCCGGGAGCTGGCCCGGGAGGAGGCGATCCTGGCGGGAGCGTCCTCCGGGGGCGTCGTGGCGGCGGTCCGGCGCCTCGCCGGCAGCATTCCGGCCGGATCCATATGCGCGGCCATCCTGCCGGACAGAGGCGAACGGTATATGAGCTCGGTATATGACGACGATTGGGTGAAGCGGGAGCTCGGCGTCGATCCGGATGCCTGGAACAGGGGGATTAGGCATGCTCTATCTCAATGACAGCCATATCCGCGAAGCCGGTGTGGATTGGGAGAAGCTGACCGGCATCGCGGAGGATGCCGTGCGGGCGATGGATCGCGGAGGCTATGCAGCTCCTCTCAAAACCTATCTCCGGTTTCCCGAACCGGGGAACCGAATCATCGCGACGCCGGCTTATCTGGGCGGCCCGCAGCCGCTGGCAGGCATCAAATGGATCGCCGGATTTCCCGGCAACATCAAGAACGGCCAGCCGCGGGCGCATAATGCGATCGTTCTGAACGATCCGGAGAACGGCCTGCCGCTCGCCTTCCTCCGGTGCAATCTGCTCAACGGCCTGCGCGCGGCCGCGGTGAGCGGCGTCATGCTCCGGGCTTATGCCGACTCGAGGCCGGATCAGGATATCCGGCTCGGCATCATCGGCTGGGGCCCGATCGGCCGCCTGCATCTCGACATGTGCGCCGCCTTGCTCGGGAGCCGTCTGAAGGAAGTCATGCTGTACGATCTGCGGGACATCGATCCCCAGACCGTGCCGGAGGATGCGCGCGGAATGACGGCGATCGCTGCGAATTGGCAGGAGCTCTACCGCCGGTCCAACGTGATCGCCACATGCACGGTATCGGCGGAGCGGTACATCGACGAGCCGCCTGCTCCCGGCTCGCTGCTGCTGAACGTATCGCTGCGGGATTTCAGGCCGGAGGGCGTCGCCGGCGTCCGCGCCGTCTTCGTTGACGACTGGCGGGAGGTATGCCGCGAGAACACGGACATCGAGCTGCTTCATCTCCGGCACGGACTCAAGGAAGAGGATGTCCGAACGCTTGCCGATCTCGTCTGCCGGGACGCCTTGGCCGAATTTCCGGGAGAGACCGTATTCTTCAACCCGATGGGTCTGGGAATATTCGATATCGCGATCGCCGGTCATTATTGCCGTGAAGCCGTGAAGCGGGGGCTGGGCATCGAATTGCCCTGAAGGCTGGGGAGCGGTTCACGAATCCATTTCAAAATCGGGGTGTTGGTATAGGTGGGGGGGCTATGGTAAACTGGAAATCAAAAAGGGCGTGATGTCATGGATGAGCTCCAGCAGGATACGAACAAGCATGAATCATGCGAGGCGGACGGACGCAAAAGCCATCACTCCGAGAAGACCAAAAGCAATCTCATCAGCCGCCTCAACCGGATCGAGGGCCAGGTCCGCGGTCTCAAGGGCTTGATCGAGAAGGATGTCTATTGCGACGACGTCCTCAATCAGATCTCTTCGGTCCAATCCGCCCTGAACGGCGTGGGCAGGCTGCTTCTGGAGCATCATATGAAGAGCTGCGTCATCGAGCGCATCCAGGACGGCGAGAGCGAGGTCATCGACGAGCTTTTGGTCACCATCAACAAATTGATGAAATAACCGGGATTCGAGAGAATCCTTTTTCTATGCCCTTCCATATAGGGGTGGGGGGTATAAGTTTTGATTGACTGAATATAGGGTAGAGGGGTATAGTAAGCGTAAGAATAAGGCCGCGGAATGATGGCAATAAAGGAACTAAGCGAGGTGTCCGCAAGTGGAAGCATCCAAACAGGCTAAGGAGCAAACGTCGCTGCAGCTGACCGGCATGACCTGCGCGGCTTGCGCGAACCGGATCGAGAAAGGGCTGAACAGGCTGGAGGGCGTCGCGGAAGCGAACGTGAACTTTGCTCTGGAAAGAGCGACGGTGACCTACGATCCCGATCAGGTGACCGTGCCGCAGCTGCAGCAGACGATCCGCAAGCTCGGATACGATGCCCCCATGCAGACAGCGGATCTCCAGCTCGTCGGCATGTACTGCGCGGCCTGCGCCGTGCGCATCGAGAAGACGCTCAACAGAACACCGGGCGTGACCGGGGCGGCCGTGAACTTCGCTCTTGAGAGCGCTAGGGTGGAATACAATCCGGCGGCCGTATCGGTCGCGGACCTGCAAGCAAGAGTAGCCAAGCTGGGTTATGAGGCCATCCCCAGGCAGGAGGTCGCCGATCCATCCGAGCTCCGGCAGCAAGCCGTCGCGCGCCAGAAGCGCAAGCTGCTCCTGTCGGGTATTCTCTCGCTCCCGCTGCTGTGGTCGATGGCGGCCCACTTCTCCTTCCTGTCCTGGATCCCGATGCCGGAGCTGTTCATGAACCCGTGGTTCCAGCTTCCGCTGGCGACACCGGTACAGTTCTACATCGGCATGCCGTTTTACGTCGGGGCTTTCAAAGCCCTTCGCAACCGGAGCGCCAATATGGACGTCCTGGTGTCCCTCGGAACTTCGGCAGCTTACTTCTACAGCGTTTATTTGACCGTCGAATGGGCGCGGATGGGCGGCATGGCCCATCATGGTCCGCAGATGTATTACGAGACGAGCGCCGTGCTCATCACGCTTGTCATTCTCGGCAAGCTGTTCGAGTCGCTGGCGAAGGGCCGCACGTCCGAAGCGATCAAGACGCTGATGGGGCTGCAAGCCAAGACGGCGCTGGTCATCCGGGACGGAGCCGAGACGACGGTCGCGATCGAGGAAGTGCTCGGCGGCGACATTGTCGTCGTGAAGCCGGGCGAGAAAGTTCCGGTCGACGGCGAAGTGCTGGAAGGCAGCTCCTCCATCGATGAATCGATGCTGACGGGAGAGAGCATTCCAGTGGAGAAGAGAGCCGGTGACCTCGTCATCGGCGCGACGATCAACAAGAACGGACGGCTGAAGATCAGAGCGACCAAGGTCGGCAAAGAAACGGCGCTGGCCCGGATCATCAAGGTCGTCGAGGAAGCGCAAGGCTCCAAAGCCCCGATCCAGCGGGTTGCGGACGTCATTTCCGGCATTTTCGTCCCGATTGTCGTCGGCATCGCCGTCATGGCCTTCCTGGTATGGTATTTCTGGGTAACACCTGGTAATTTCGCCGAAGCGCTGGAGAAGGCTATCGCGATCCTCGTCATTGCCTGCCCATGCGCCCTCGGCCTGGCGACGCCTACGTCCATCATGGCGGGCTCCGGCCGCGCCGCAGAGCTGGGCGTCCTGTTCAAGGGCGGCGAGCATTTGGAGACGACCCATAAGATCGACGCCGTCATCCTCGACAAGACGGGCACCGTGACGAAGGGCATGCCGGAGCTGACGGATGTCGTCGCCGCCAGCCATATGGAGGAGCGGGAGTTCCTCCGTCTCGTCGGAGCCGCGGAGAAGAGCTCGGAGCATCCGCTTGCGGAAGCGATCGTCTCGGGAATCGAGGCGCGCGGAATATCCATCCCGGCTGCCGGCGAGTTCGAGGCGATCCCGGGCTACGGCATCCGGGCGGTCGTGGAAGGGCATGAGATTCTGGCCGGAACGCGCAGGCTTATGGTGAGGTACGGCATCTCCGCCGATGAGGCCATGGCCTCGATGGAGAGGCTGGAGGAAGAGGGCAAGACGGCGATGCTGATCGCGGCGGACGGGCGGTATGCGGGCTTGGTCGCGGCGGCGGATACGATCAAGGAGACATCGGCTGCGGCAGTGGCGCGGCTGAAGGCGATGGGCATCGAGGTCATCATGATTACCGGCGACAACGAGCGCACGGCCCGGGCCGTCGCCAGGCAGGCGGGAATCGATCAAGTCCGGGCCGAGGTGCTGCCGGAAGGCAAGGCCGAGGAAGTGAAGAGGCTGCAGGCAGAGGGCAAAAAGGTCGCGATGGTCGGGGACGGCATCAACGACGCCCCCGCGCTTGCCGCGGCGGATATCGGAATGGCCATCGGCACCGGAACGGATGTGGCGATGGAAGCCGCCGACGTCACGCTCATGCGCGGCGATCTGAACAGCATCGCCGACGCGATCGCCATGAGCCGCCGGACGATGGGCAACATCCGGCAGAATCTGTTCTGGGCGCTCGGCTACAATACGCTAGGCATTCCGGTGGCCGCTCTCGGCCTGCTGGCTCCCTGGATCGCCGGAGCGGCGATGGCGCTCAGCTCCGTCTCGGTCGTGCTGAACGCCCTTCGTCTGCAGCGGATGAAGGTGTAGGGGCCGGCAGCGGGACGGGATGAGAGGACGCAGCTTGTTTGGATGAATGAAAATGTATGCAGGAAGGATTGAATCCATGATGAAACGGTTGAAGCTGGCAGCCGCGCTCGTCGTCGCCGCCGCTGTTCTGTCCGCTTGCGGCTCCAAGACAGTCCACCAAGAGGGAGGCCATGGCTCGATGGACATGAATATGGAGCAGGAGCAGAATGCCCATGGCTCGATGGACATGAATATGGAGCAGGAGCAGAATGCCCATGGCTCGTCCGACGCTTCCGCCGGACATGCCCATGAAGGCGGCGCAGGGAAAGGGACGGCCGCCGAGGCCTCCGATGTGAAGGCCGAGTGGACGCTGGCGGGCGGCGGCCAGCCGGAGGCGAGGCAGGAGACGCTCATCCGGGTCGCCATCACAAGCGGCGGCAAGCCGGTAGAGCAGTTCGATACCGCCCATGAGCAGAAGCAGCATATGATCATCGTGAGCAAGGACCTGTCTTATTTCAGCCACATCCATCCGGAGTACAAGGGCGGAGGCGTCTTTGAGATCGCAACGGAATTTCCGGCCGGCGGAGAGTACAAGCTGATCGCGGACTTCGTGCCGGCGGGCGGCAGCGCGATGAGCAGGATGCAGTGGGTGTCCATAGGCGGAGCGGCGGATAAAGCCAAGCCGATCGAGCCGGACGGCGATCTGACCAAGGTCGTGGACGGCAACGAGATCGCCCTCTCCATCGAAGGGCTGGCCGCCGGGAAAGAAGCCGTGCTGACGTACACGATTGCGGACGCCCGGACCGAAAAGCCGGTTACGGACCTGCAGCCCTATCTGGGCGCGGTCGGCCATGTCGTCATCCTGACCGCGGACGCGGACAGTTATCTGCATGTGCATCCGATGGACGAGAAGGCATCCGGGCCGGAAGCCCGGTTCATGACGACGTTCCCGAAAAGCGGGACCTACAAAATATGGGGCCAGTTCAAGCGCGGCGGCGAAGTGTTCACCGTGCCGTTCGTCATCAAGGTTCCTTGACGCCGGAGATTTTGACTCCGAGCCCGGATTCCGCATGAGGAATTCCGGGCTTTTTGCATGCAAGAGGAGCTCCTTCGGCCATCCGGACTCTATTATCATGTATAATAGGCGGATACATACTGCCTGACAGGGGGACCTTGCTTCCTATGCCATCTTCCACCCGAGCCCCGATCCGCAACGTAGGCATCTTCGCCCACGTCGATGCGGGCAAAACGACGACAACGGAACACATCTTATATGAAAGCGGACGGATCCGCGCTCTCGGAAGCGTGGATGCGGGCACCGCTCAGACCGATTCGCTCGACGTGGAGCGGGAGCGGGGAATCTCGGTGCGCGCGGCGTCGACGCGGTTCGTCCACCGGGGCGTGCAGGTCAACCTCGTCGACACTCCGGGCCATGTCGATTTCCTCTCGGAGGTGGAGCGCTCGCTGCGCGTCATGGACGGCGCCGTGCTGGTCGTGTCCGCGGTGGAAGGCGTGCAGTCGCAGACCGAAGTCATCTGGCAGGCTTTGAGAAGCTTGAAGATTCCGACCGTATTCTTCGTCAATAAGCTGGACCGCATTGGAGCGAATCCGCTGGAGGCTCTTGCGGGCATCCGCAGGCTGCTGACCGCCGGAGCGGTGCCTGTCCAGGCGCCGCATGGTCTGGAGGAGCATTTTACGGGCAGCGCCTGGCTGCTGCCGGAGCCGGGCGGCCATGCAGGCAGCGGAGCGGGCGACTTGTCCGCCGATCAGCTGCCGTATTTGGAACTGCTGACGGAAACGGTCGCCGAGAGCCGTGAGGACCTGCTCGAACGCTATCTGGAGCAGGGTGGACTGCAAGGCGAGGATCTGGCCGACCGGCTTGCAGCCGGCGCCGCCGGGGCGGAGCTGTTCCCCGTGCTGTTCGGCGCGGCGAGCCGCGGCATCGGCATCGCTGCCCTTATGGACGCCATAGTCCGATGGCTCCCCGAGGCCGGCGGAGACAGCGGCGGACCGGTATCCGGCCTTGTGTTCAAGCTGGAGAGGGATGCCGCGATGGGCCGCATCGCTTACGTGCGTCTCTACGGCGGCACGCTGCGCAACCGGGATTCTGTCTACAACAAGACCCAGGACATCCAGGAGAAGATCACCCAGATTCGGATCGTCGACATGCGGAAGTCCGAGGACGCCGGCATTCTCGAGGCGGGCGACGTAGCGGCGGTATACGGCCTCAGCCGGGCGCGCATCGGGGATATTCTGGGCACGGACGCGGAAGTTCCGGGGAGCCTGCGGATGGCCGTGCCGCTGCTGACGGTGCAGGCGCGCTGGAAGAGCGAGGCCGAGTATCCGAAGGTCGTGGCCGCTTTCCAGGAGCTGGCCGACGAGGACCCGCTGCTCGATCTCCAGTGGATTCCGGAGGATCGGGAGCTGCATCTGAAGGTCATGGGTCCGATCCAGATCGAAGTGCTGGCTTCCGTCGCCAAAAGCCGATTCGGCCTCGATGTCTCCTTCGACCCGCCATCCGTCATCTACAAGGAGACTCCGGCGTCGGCCGGAGAAGGCTTCGTCGCTTATACGATGCCTAAGCCCTGCTGGGCGATACTCCGGTTCCGCATCGAGCCGGCCCCGCGCGGCAGCGGCTTGCAGTATCGTTCCCTGGCCAAGCCGGAGCGGCTGCTCGGCAGCTATCAGAACGAGGTCGAGCGGCGCGTTCCCGAGGCGCTCCAGCAAGGGCTGCGCGGCTGGGAGGTCACCGACCTCAACGTTACGCTGCTCGAAGGGGAGCATCATGTGTGGCATACGCATCCGCTGGACTTCGTGGTCGCCACCCCCATGGGAATCATGGACGGCCTTGCGAATGTCGGGACCAAGCTGCTGGAGCCGCTGCTGAGCTTCCGCTTGTCCGTACCGGAGGAGTTCGGCGGCAAGCTGATGAACGAGCTCATCGCGATGCGCGGGGAGTTCGAGCCGCCTGTGCTGAGCGGCGGGCGCATGGAGCTGGAAGGCTTGCTGCCGGTCGCCACCTCCCTGGACTTCCCGGCCCGGCTCGGGTCGCTGACCAAAGGCCGCGGCACGCTGTCCGCCTCCTTCTCGGGATACCGGGAGGCGCCGGCCGACGTTCAGGCGGAGCGCAAGCGCCGCGGCGTGAATCCGCTGGATCAGTCCCGGTACATCCTCGCCGTTCGCAATGCGCTGTCTCAGCAGGGCTGACAGCAGCAGCCCGCGGTTACGGACCGGAGAAGGAGGTTTCGGAGGCGGCAAGGCCTGGACGCCCGGCTTTGCCGACGGCCCATGCGCGCGACACCCGGGGAAGAAGCGCGCAGGAAAGCCTGCCCAAGCCGATTTTTTCATTTTCCGCAAATTTACAAATCAAAGCTTTGCTATCTGCGATGAGGTGTGTTATACTTAACCAATCGTATATGAGACGTTAAGGGTCACGTATTTGAAGGGGCCGCTTTCGCTGCCTTTTCCGATGAGTGATCTTTTTAAGATCATACATGCAAATAAACATTTTGGAGGTAACACAAATGCAAACAGGTACAGTTAAATGGTTCAACGCAGAAAAAGGTTTCGGTTTCATCGAAGTTGAGGGCGGCGAAGACGTATTCGTACACTTCAGCGCTATCACGGGCGAAGGCTTCAAAACTCTTGACGAAGGCCAACGCGTTGAATTCAACGTTGTTCAAGGCCAACGCGGTCTGCAAGCTGCAGACGTAGTAAAAGTATACTAATCATCGCCAGCGCCCTGCTAGATGCAGGGCCTTTTTGTTAGATTCATAGAGGAGGAGGTAGTGTTTCCATGTACTATTCCCGAAAGAAGACGCAAGAAGAACTGCCCACCGAGATGACCCCCGTCTGGACTTGTTCCAAAGACGGCTGCAATGGATGGATGCGGAAGGATTACGCTTTCGAGCAAGAGCCGGTCTGCTCCATCTGTTCTTCTCCGATGACCTCGGGCATGCGAGACCTACCCGTCCTTATGGAATCGACCAGCGCCCTGCAGGCGGCCAAGAAAAAAGCGGCTGCCAGCCAGCAGGAAACGTAGGGATTCGGCAGCGATGCCGCAATGAGGGACCCGATACCCGTCGGGTCTTTTTTTGCATGGCGCGGACTACGAGCTTTGAGGGACGGTCATGGACCTTCGATTGGCGGAAGAGAAGGATTATGCGGCGGTGGCCGCATTGAACAAGCAGGTATTCGACTTTCATGCGGATGCCAGACGGGACCTGGATCGCAAGGTGGAAGGCCAGTTCACCCGGGCCGTCTACGAAGGATGGCTGAATGACGGGGAGATGGACGTGATGGTCCTGGCAGGCGACGGCGGGAGCCTGCTCGGGTATGCCGCCCTCGAGTGGCAGGAGGCGCCGGACAGACCGGTGTTCCAGCCGAGAAAGACCGTGTTCATCCGGGATCTGGTCGTGAACGAGGAGCATCGCGGACTCGGACTCGGACTCGGGTCCAGGCTGATGGAGCAGGTTATCCTCTACGCGCGGCAAGGGCGCCCATGCGGTCGATCTCAACGTCTTCGAGTGCAACACTTCGGCTATCCGCTTCTATGAACGGCTGGGGTTCGAGATGCGGGATCGGATGGTATAGATGGTATACTGGAACGGATTGTTCATTCGGCCCGCGTCCACTTGGGCCATTCGGGGAAGGTGTTCGGCATGAAGGGGTATTTGTTTCTGGCTGCGGCCATCGTCAGCGAAATCTTCGGGACGTCCATGCTCAAGGCATCCGGCGGCTTCAGCAGGCTGTGGCCGAGCCTGGGCACGGTGGCCGGATTCGGCATCGCGTTCTATTGCTTGTCGCTAGCTCTTCAGCATATTCCGCTCGGAATCGCGTACGCCATCTGGTCCGGTGTCGGGACTGTCATCACGGCCGCCATCGGCATCATCGTGTTCAAGGAAACGGCGAGCATGACGACCGCGATTGGCATCGCGCTCATCGTCGCCGGCGTTGTCGTGCTGAATTTGAAGGGCGCTGCGCACTGAGGTTATTCGCGAAGCCGAGGTTATCGGACATGGAATCTGATTCATAGGTTTCGCATACATAGGCTTTGCATCTAACACAGGCTTTCCATCGGATGCATAGGATTTGAAAAGAACGGGCTCCGCAATCGGACGGGGGCTTTGTGTCGGACATAAGATCGAATCGGACTTAGGATGATTGTATCGGACATAAGATAAAATCGGACTTAGGATGATCGTATCGGACATAAGATCGAATTAGACATGAAATGGTACCGGACATACGATCCGTTATTTTTGGGAAAACAGCCAATCCGTGCACTTATCGGACATAGGATCCGTTATTTGAGGTAAAAAGCCTGTTTTCAGGGGCTAATCCTTCAAATAAGGGATCATATGTCCGTTAAATTTTTTTGAATGGGTAAATTCGTTCAAATAACGGATCGTATGTCCGGTACTGACAGCAAGGCGTTTAGACGGTCTTCTTCATCTGGTGTGTCTTGTCCAATTTACCCAATGCCTCCTATTACTGTGACAACACCCACACATCCATAAACAAACACCAAAGCATCCATAAATCCATAAACACCAAAGCATCCATAAACACCACCACAAACACCAAAGCAAGCATCCATACATCCATAAACACCAAAGCATCCACACTCACAGTCAAAACATCCACCCATAGAAGTGCGGCATCCATAAACCAACCGAACAACGGCCTAGGCGATGTGCCTCTTCAACAATTTGCAAAGGCGAAGGGCCCAGCGTCGACCTATGTCTTCGTGAATATGCTCCTTCGTTCTTCCAGAGGAGTCATTCTTTTCCCTGAATCTCCCTTTCCCGCAACAATTGCTTGAACGGTGGTTATTATATTTAGTATTCGTTATATCCCGAGCTTGCGCGCTGGGGTATCGTTAAGCATGCCGAAGGGCAGCAAGGGGGAAGCAGCATGAACTACGGGCGAAAAGCTGCCAGAACAGGCCGGCTGGCGGCAATGGCTCTCCTCGCGGCAATGGCGCTGCTCGCCGGCTGCGCCGGACCAGGTTCCGGCGGAGATGGCGGAGCAGAGCCGGACAAGCCGTTTCAAGGCAAAACCCTCGTGTTCGCGGCGGCAAACCATCCTTGGGCCGATGTCATCAAGCCACTCCTGCCTGAATTCGAGGCGGAGACGGGCATGAACGTCATCGTCCAAAGTTATTTCGAAGATCAGCTTACCCAGAAGCTTATATTGCAGCTGACGAGCGGCACGGGCACGCCGGATGTGTTCATGTACCGGCCGCTGCAGGAAGGGCGGATGTTCGACCGCAACGGCTGGCTGGAGCATCTGGACGGCTATGTGAAGCAGGACTCGGCTTACGCCTGGAGCGATTTCTCGCCCCAGGCGGTCCGCTCCGCTACGGTGGACGGACGGCTGGCCGGCATTCCGGTCGTTACGGAGCAGGGCGTGCTTTATTACCGCAAGGATCTGCTGCAGCAGGCCGGAATACCGGTGCCGAAGACGCTTCAAGAGCTGGCCGAGGCGGCGCGGAAGCTCCATGATCCGGCAAGCGGCATCTATGGCTTCGTCTCCCGCGGCCAGCGCTCGCCGCTCGTGACGCAGGTATCGTCGTTTCTTTATTCCGAAGGCGGGGACTTCACCTCAGGCGGCAAGGCCGCCATCAATACGCCGGAGGCGATCCGGGCGTTCAAGCTGTACGGAGGGCTGCTCCGGGATTACGGCCCCCCGGATGTCATCAACATGTCCTGGCCGCAGGCGATCGCGTTTTTCGCGGAAGGCAAAGCGGCCTTTTACACGGATGCGACATCCATCTACCACAGCGTCACGGACCCCGGACGCTCCAAGGTGGCGGACAAGGTCGGTTTCGCGCCGTTCCCCGCAGGCTCGGGAGGCTCCCGGACCTACAGCATCACCTCCTGGGGCATGGCGATGAATCCCCGGACCGCCGACAAGGACGCGGCGTGGGCGTTCATCCGCTGGGCGACCAGCAAGGAGAACGTCCTGGCCGCTCAGGCGCTGGGCAATACCGGCGCCCGCAAGTCCGTATGGAGCCTGCCGGAAGGCACGGCGGCGTTCCCGCCGGAGCTGGCGGCTGTGATCCGCGGTTACGGAGATACGGGCATCGACCACGACCGTCCGGTGGCGGTCCATGTAGCCGAAGCGCGGGAGGCGGTAGGGGAAATCGTGCAGCGGGTGATGACGGGCTACCCGGACATCAAGCAGAAGGCGGATGAGCAGAATGCGGTTCTTCAATCGATTCTGGATCGCGAATAACCGCGGCGCCGGTCGGCGCCGGGTGTCCCTGTTCACCAAGGTAGTCGCCGTCCTGGCGCTGCTGCTGATTCCGGTCCTGCTGCTGTACAGCTATTCCAACCGTCAGGCGGAAAAGGTCGTGGAGGAGCAGCTGCGCTCCTCCAATCTCAGCGAGCTCGGCTTCTTCGCGAACCGGATGGACAACGTCATGGAGAGCCTGTCGCTGTTCCCGGTCATTCTCAGCTATGACCCCCATATCCGCGACTATGTCGCCGGAGAGGGGGAGGCGAAGCTCAACCCGCTGAAGGCGCAATCGCGCATCCGGGAGAAGCTGAGCCTGCAAAGCGCTTCCGGCAGCTGGACGAACGACCTGTCGATCGCTCTGCCGCGGCAGAGCTCGGTGCTGAGCTCGAACATCTACGTCAACGGAGCGGCGGCCTGGGGCTGGGACAAGCCCATCCGCAAGGAATGGACGTACGAGGAGGATCTGTCGCGGGGCAACCCGGCGGGAACGTTCCTCCGCGAGACGGCCGAGCCTGCGGACGCCAGACTTGCAGGCGAGGCGGACGCCGTGTTCCAAGTGCGCTTCCCGGCGGAGGCGCTGCGGGATCTGCTGGATCTGTACCGCAAGGACAAGCGCAGCGATCCCTTCCTGTACCGTCCCGGTCAGGAGCTTATATTGGGCAGCAGCTCGGACCGCGCCATGGCGGAGGCCATCCGGGACGGAGTGCTGAGCCGGACGGAGGCGCCCAGAGGCCAGCAGACGATCGAGGTCGGCGGCCAGTCCTATCTGGTCAGCTATGTGAAGTCCGCTCAGCTGGGCTGGTATTTGGCAGATTCCGTCCCGGTCCAGCGGATCCTAAGTCCCATCACATCCGTCCGCAACTGGTTCTACGGCTCGATCGCCGCGCTCGTGCTGATCGGATTCGTCTCGGCGCTGCTGCTTTACCGCAATGTGCAGATTCCGCTGCAGAAGATGATCCGCGGCGTGCGCCGCATGAGCAGCGGGGACTTCTCCTCGAGGATCGATTACAAGGCGGGGAGCGAGTTCGACGATCTGATCGGGCATTACAACGAGATGGCGGGCAAAATCCAGGTGCTGGTCGAGGATGTGTACACGGAGCGGCTGCGCTCCCGCGAGGCGACGCTCAAGCAGCTGCAGTCGCAGATCAATCCGCATTTCCTCTACAACTCGCTGTTCTTCATCGCCAACTCGGCGATGATGGAGGACCGGGATGCGGTCATCGCGATGGCGGAAAACCTCGCCGACTACTACCGCTACTCGACCCGTCTGGAAAACCAGCTCGTTCCCGTGCGGGAGGAGCTGGAGCTGGTCCGCAGCTACCTGACGATCCACAACCTGAGAATGGACCGGCTTCAATATGAGATCGACGTGCCGGAAGAGCTGCAGGAAGTCCTCATCCCGAGGCTGCTGCTGCAGCCGCTCGTGGAGAACTCCATCGTGCACGGCATCGAGCCGCGCCTCGAAGGCGGCTGCATCGTCATCGAAGGCCGGCAGGAAGGCGGCTGGTGCAGCCTCATCGTGAAAGACAACGGCGCCGGCTTGGACGCAGCAGGGCTGGACCGGCTGCGCAGACAGCTCAGCGAGCCGATGTCGGATGAGATCGGCTGCGGCACCTGGAACGTGCATCAGCGGCTGCAGTATCAATTCGGAGATGAATCCGGGCTGCTGCTGCAGGCCGTAGACGGCGGAGGCTTCCGTGCGGAGCTGAGATGGCGCTGCGGGAGCGGCAGCCGAATCGAGGAAGGAGGAGGAGAAGATGGCGCAGCTGCTCATCGTTGACGACGAGGCCCATGTGGTCGACCGGCTGGCAGCGACCGTCGACTGGCAGACCATCGGAGTCGAGCTGGTATTCAAGGCTTACTCCGGCGTGGAGGCTCTGGAGCTGCTGCGGCAGTTCTCGATCGACATCGTCGTATCCGATATCCGGATGCCTGGCATGTCGGGGCTGGAGCTGATCGCGGAGATCCGCGGCAGCTGGCCGAAGACGAAGTGCATCCTGCTGTCGGGCTACTCCGACTTCAATTATGCCAAGGAAGCGATCCGCCATCAGGCGGAAGCTTATCTTCTCAAGCCGGTGAAGGAGGACGAGCTGACCGCCGCCGTCCGCTCAGCCATCGGCAAGCTCGAGGAGGAATGGGAGGAGGTCATCTCCCAGCAGCGGCTGAGCTACGCGCTGAAGGAAAATCTGCCGCTCATGCGAGCTTCCCTGCTGCTCGATCTGCTGCAGGGGCGGATTCCCGAAGAGGCGGCTCTGCGGGAGAAGATGGGGCTGCTGGAGCTCTCCGGCGGAGAGTGGAGCCGCTGCTCGCTCATGGTCGTGCGGCTCGACGAGCTGTTCCTCCAGTACGGACCGCAAAATCCGGAGTGGAAGGAATACGCGATCGGCAACATGGCCGGAGAGCTGTTCGGTTCGCGCTACGCGATCTGGCCGGCCAAGGATGCCTATGGCTATTATGTGTTCGCCATGGCTCCGCGCCGGGATTCGCCGCATGGCCATGATGCCGCCTGGTTCGAGCGTACGGCTGCGGATCTGCAGACGGCGGTCTCCTCGTACCTGAAGGCGAAGATTTCCGTCATGGTCTGCCAGGAAGGACGGTTCCCGGAGGAGATTTCCGGTCTGTACGGCCGGCTCGTGGATTCCTTCCGCGGACGCATCGGCGATGAGCGGGAGCTGTTCATGAGGCTCGAGGATACGGGTCTCGATGCCGGCATCAAGCCGCTGGAGAGCCTCTATGAGCCGCCTGCGCTGATCCGCTTGTTCGACGCGGGCAAATGGGGCGAGATGGAGAATAAGCTGCAGCGGGTATTCGCCGAGCTGGAATCCGATGGAGCCGGCTCGCAGGAGCTGCTGCTCGAGGTTTATTTCACGCTGGCAGGAGCCTATGCCTATATCGCCCACAAGAACGGCCGCCAGCTGTCGGATCTGCTCGGCGGCGATTACGCGGCGATGACCGAGGCGCCTCCGTTCCGCTCGGTGAACCAGCTGAAGGAATGGACGCTGCGGACGCTGCGGCGCATCCGGGAGGACATGCAAAAGGAAACGAAGGATTCGCGTGCGGATCTGATCCGCGCGATCCAGAGGTACGTCGAGGAGCAGATTACCGGCGACCTGTCGCTGCAGGCGGTGGCCGACCGGGTCCATCTCCACCCGGTCTATCTCTCCAAGCTCTACAAGCTGGAGACGGGGGAGAACCTGAGCGATTACATGCAGGCGGCCCGCATGGGCAAGGCCGAGGAGCTGCTGAAGGGCGGCTCCGCCAAAATCTATGAGATCGCGGCCAGCCTCGGCTACCAGAGGCCGCATTCCTTCAATTTTGCGTTCAAGAAGCAGTTCGGCATGACGCCGCAGGAATACCGGGACCTGTATGCGGACGTTCAATCCGGAACCCCAACCAAATGACAACCAAGAGGTGATTGTATTATGCTGTTAGTAATCGTTCTTCTCGCCATCGTTGTGCTGCTCCTGCTGATCACGGTCGCGAAAATCAATCCGTTCGTCGCGCTTATCGTCACGGCGATCGGCGTCGGACTGGCGGCGGGCATGCCGCTGCTCTCCGTCAAGGACGGCCCCGTTGGCATCATCGACTCCATCAAGACGGGCTTGGGCAACACGCTCGGCCTGCTGGCGATCGTCCTGGCGCTCGGCACGATGCTGGGCAAGATGATGGCCGAATCCGGCGGCGCCGAGCGCATCGCCACGACGCTGATCCGGCTGTTCGGCCAGCGCAACGTCCAATGGGCGATGATGGTCGTCGCTTTCATCGTCGGCATTCCGGTCTTCTTCCAGGTCGGCTTCGTCCTGCTCATCCCGCTCGTGTTCACGATCGCCCGCCAGACGGGCGTGTCGCTCGTGAAGATCGGCGTGCCTCTCGTCGCCGGCCTGTCCGTCGTGCACGGCCTTGTGCCGCCGCACCCGGCAGCCATGACGGCCGTAGGCATCTTCAACGCCGACGTCGGCAAGACGATTCTTTTCTCTCTCATTGTCGGCCTGCCTACCGCCATTATCGCAGGCCCGCTGTACGGCAACTGGATCGGCAAGCGCATCCATAAGGAAGTGCCGAAGGCGATCGGCGACCAGCTGACGGAGAACGTGGACAACAAGGAGCTTCCCGGCTTCTTCAACACCGTATTCACGATTCTCGTTCCGGTTATCTTGATGCTGGCGGCATCGATCGCAGACGTGGCGCTGAAGGGCAAGGCGGACTATGCCGGCCTGTACGATTTCTTCAAGTTCATCGGCGACCCCGTCGTCGCCCTGCTCATCGCGACCATCTATTCGTTCTTCAGCCTCGGCTTCTTCCGCGGCATGAGCCGCGAGAAGGTGCTGAAGTTCTCCAACGACTGCCTGGCGCCGACGGCGACGATCCTGCTCGTCATCGGAGCGGGCGGCGCATTCAACCGCGTGCTGCTGGATTCCGGCATCGGCGATTACATCGCGGAGCTGGCGACCTCGTCCCATCTGTCCCCGATTCTGCTCGGCTGGGGCATCGCGGCATTGATCCGCGTCGCGACGGGCTCTGCTACCGTATCGATGATGACCGCGGCCGGCATCGTGGCTCCGATCGCCGTAGCCATGCCGGGCGTCAGCCCCGAGCTGCTCGTGCTGGCGACGGGAGCGGGATCGCTGATCCTGTCTCATGTCAACGACTCCGGCTTCTGGCTGATCAAGGAATACTTCGGCATGACTGTGAAGGAGACGCTGCAGACATGGACGGCGCTGGAGACGATCATTTCGGTGGCGGCGCTCGGGTTCATTCTTGTGCTGGATCTGTTTATTTAAATCATAACGGGGAGAGGCGGACGCCAGCGTTCGCTTTTCCCTTTGCAGGTTGACCGGAAACACCGAACCTGGATAGGCTCCGGAGAAACAGCCGTATGTCTACGAAGGGTTTTTCTCCGAAGTCGTTGAGCGTTCGCTTTTGAAAAGGCGGGCTTCGCCCTCGCCGAGGGTTCAGTCGAGCACTCCGTCTTCAACTGCGATCGTAATGTAGTATCCATTTTTGCGTTCATGACGGTCATCCATCGGGAGGAGGTTGAAAAGTGGGCCAAGCCTATATGATCGGCACCGACATCGGGACGACGAGCACCAAGTCCGTCCTGTTCACCACAGACGGCAAGCTTAAGGCCGTGCATCATATCGAGTATCCGCTTTATTCGCCGACGCCGGCGACCGCGGAGCAGGACCCGGAGGAGATTTTCGCCGCCGTAGTCGGCTCGATCAAGCAGGTCATGCTGGAGAGCGGGGTGGACCCGGCACAGGTGAGATGCGTGTCGTTCAGCGCCGCCATGCACAGCCTGATCGCCGTCGACGGGACGGGCAAGCCGCTCACCCGCTGCATCACCTGGGCGGACAGCCGCAGCGCCCGCTGGGCGGACATCATCAAGAGCGAGCATGACGGGCATGAGATCTACCTGCGCACCGGCACGCCGATCCATCCGATGTCCCCGCTGGCGAAGCTGCTCTGGCTGCGGAACGAAGAAAGCGGGCTGTTCGGCAAGGCGGACAAGTTCATCTCCATCAAGGAGTTCGTGTTTCACAAGCTGTTCGGGGAGTACGTCGTGGACCATTCGATCGCTTCGGCGACGGGACTGTTCAACATCCATGAGCTGGACTGGGACGCGGGCGCGCTGGAAGTGGCGGGCGTCGACACGTCCAAGCTGTCCCGTCTGGTCCCGACCCGGCATGTCATGACGGGATTGGACGAGACATGGGCGGAGCATATGGGGCTGCCGGCCGACATCCCGTTCGTTGTCGGAGCCAACGACGGCGTGCTCTCGAATCTGGGCGTCAATGCGATCGATCCCGGCGTCGTCGCCGTGACGATCGGCACGAGCGGGGCTATCCGCACCGTGACCGACAAGCCGCGCGTCGATCCCAAGGGACGGATCTTCTGCTACGTCCTTACGGAGGATATGTATGTCATCGGCGGGCCGGTCAACAACGGCGGCATGATCTTCCGCTGGATCCGCGACCAGCTCGGGGCATCCGAGAAGGAGACGGCGCTGCGGATCGGCCGCGATCCGTACGACCTGCTCTCGGATATCGCCGCTCGCGTCAAGCCGGGCTCGGACGGCCTGATCTTCCATCCGTTCCTGTCCGGAGAGCGGGCTCCGCTCTGGGATTCCAATGCCCGGGGCTCCTACTTCGGCCTGGGGCTTCACCACAAGAAGGAGCATCTGATCAGAGCCGCGATGGAAGGCGTCATCCTCAATCTGTACACCGTCTTCCTGGCTCTGCAGGAGCTGATCGGAGAGCCGGGCAAGATTCAGGCCACCGGCGGCTTCGCCCGCTCGGAGCTGTGGCGGCAGATGATGGCCGACATCTTCAACCAGGAGGTGCATGTGCCGGAGAGCGTCGAGAGCTCCTGCCTCGGAGCGGCGATTCTCGGCCTGTACGCGATCGGAGAGGTCGATTCTCTCGGCGTCGTGTCGGAGATGGTCGGCGGCACTTATCGGCATGAGCCGATTCCCAAGCATACGGAGATCTACCAAGAGCTTACCCGGATCTATATCCGCGTGTCGCGGCTGCTGCAGGACGAGTACAAGAGCATCGCGGATTTTCAGAGCAAATGGGTGTGAGCATCAAGAAAAGCCGTCAGCCGGTAACCCGGCTGGCGGCTTTTTGGTTTGTCCGGAGTCAAAATTGAAGATGCGGTCTTAGAGCTATCCGGCGATCAGCCCGGGGTCTAGGGCGTCTCCGGAGAGTCGGGAGCAGGCGATGAAGCATCCTTCCAAGCGGCCAGCGCCGCCCGGACCGCCGCCGTCTCCGGCCATCCGCTCAAGCCCTCCACGGCTTGGAGCAGCGCGAGCATGCCGTCGAGCACGATCGGCCTGGGGACGGGCGCCGCCGCTTCCTCCACGAGCATGGCGGCCGCATGCCGGGCATCGCTGCCGGCCTGGCCGGCAAGCTCGGGCTCCAGCCTCCTCGCCAAAGCGCCAGCCGCCTCGACGAGCCTGCCGCGTTCCGTCCCATTCCTGAAGTCGCCCTCGGGATAGAACGAACGGAACGCCTCCGAAGTCAGCACAGGCTCTTCCTTGGAACCCTCCAGCCCGCGGACGGCATCCTCCAACCGGCCGATGATCATCCTGGCGAGCTTCTCCGAGCTCAGCGGGACGTCATTCAGCAGGATGAAGCCGATATACTCGCTGACCAGCCCTGTCGCGAGCGCGGTCAGGTCGAAGGCGTGAGGCTCGATCCTCGCGCCGTAGACGCCGACCAGCTGGTTGCGGAACCAGACGAACGAACGGAGGCGCGCATTCATGGAGAGCTCCCTCATCTGCTCGCTCAGGCTGATTTGGCCGCTGGAGAACAGGAGCAGCATCTTGCTGTGGGAGGTCAGCTCATCCAGTTGGGTTTTGATCTGCTGGAAGAGGCTCTCCCTGGAGCCCGGCTCATAGCGGACTGCCGTAGCCGTCAGCATGGCGGACATGCGCTCGAGATAGGATTCGAATACGGATTGAATCAATTCCTCCTTCGATTTGAAGTAGAAGTAGATTCCGCCCTTGGCGATGCCGGCCGCGTCCGCGATATCCTGCATGGTCGTCTGGTGATAGCCTTTCTGCATGAATTGCTCCATGGCGTGATGTATGAGCCGTTCTCTTTTATCCATGAATAACTCGCCCCCAAAGCAGTTGACCGAGCGGTCAAACAGAACTATAATAAGTGCTATGTTTTGAATGGATAGGATTGGGAAAGTAATTAAAAGTATAGCTTTATAAGCTTTTCTATTCAATTCCGGCTTCATTATAACATATGACCGAACGGTCAAAAAGCGAGGGATCAACATGCAATCAACCGGCATCAACCGGAAATGGGTGCTTACCGGCCTTATTATGGGAATGTTTTTCAGCGCCTTGGAGCAGACGATTGTAGGCACGGCGATGCCGACCATCATCACCGAGCTGCAAGGCTTCGAGATTTTCGCCTGGGTGACGACCGCCTACATGATCGCTTCGACCGTCGTCGTTCCGATCGTCGGCAAGCTGTCGGACATGTACGGCCGCCGGCTGCTCTATCTGATCGGGGCCATCATATTCGCCGCGGGCTCCGCGATGTGCGCCACGGCCACCTCCATGGAGCAGCTGGTATTGTACCGCGGCCTCCAGGGGATAGGCGGCGGCATGCTGATGCCGCTGTCGCAGACGATCATCGGCGATATTTTCACCGCCGAGCAGCGGGCAAAGTGGCAGGGCGTATTCGGGGCGATCTTCGGCCTCAGCTCGGTGATCGGTCCATTCATCGGCGGCGTCATCGTCGACAACGTCAGCTGGCACTGGATCTTCCTGATGAACGTGCCCTTCGGCATCATCTCCGCGCTTCTGATCTACATCGGGCTGAAGCAGGAGACGGTCCGCCTGGAAGGCAAGGCCAACATCGACTACCTGGGCATCGTCACGCTCGTTCCGGCGCTGATCCTGTTCTTGTACGGACTGACCTTCGGCGGCGACAAGTTCGCCTGGGCGTCGGGCACAAGCTACCTGATCTTCGGCGGAGCGCTCCTCTTTACGGCATTGTTTCTTCTGGCCGAGAAGTTCGCGGCCGAGCCCGTGCTCGATCTCTCGCTGTTCCGCAACCGCGTCTTCTCGGTGACGAACGGCCTCGGCTTCCTGCTGGGCCTGGGCATGTTCGGAGCCATCATGTTCGTGCCGCTGTATATGCAGGGCATTCTCGGGGTGTCCCCGACAAAAGCCGGCTCCACGATGACTCCGATGATGATCGCGCTGATCGTTGCGAGCGTAATCGGCGGCCAGCTCCTGCTCCGCATCAAATACCGCACCGTTCTGGCAGCGGGCATGCTCATCACGACGGGCGGCTTCTACCTGGTCAGCACGATGGGGCTGGACACATCGCAGTGGACCGCTTATGTGTACATGGTCATTCTCGGACTCGGCATGGGTCTGGTCATGCCGACGCTGATGATCGCCGTGCAGAACGAATTCCCGAAAAGCCGGCTCGGCACGGTCACGTCCGCATCGACCTTTTTCCGCTCCATCGGCGGCACGATCGGCGTCACGGTGCTCAACGTCGTCATGAACAATACGCTGCGCTCCAATGTCGAGACGATGTCCGCAGAGGCGAAGGCCGGCGGCAGCGGCGACGTCGTCCAGGCGGTCGAGGGCATCGAGAAGAGCGGCGTGGACCTGTTCAGCGTCATCGTGTATCCCGACAAATTCCCGCTTCCGGCGGAGCTCAAGGACAAGGTCGTGCTGTTCATCCAGCAGGCTTGGGTGGATTCCTTCGAGACGGTGGCTCTTACCGGGCTCGTGTTCGTCGCGCTGGGCATCCTGGTCGCGCTGCTGGTCGGAGGCAAGCGGATCCAGCGGGATTCGGAGAACGCCAAGGACGGCCAGTCCGTTCATGCGGCTCATTGAGCAGGAAACAACGTAGCAGAAGCATCCTCAAGATAAGCAACAACGCTCCCCTATTCAGGGGAGCGTTGTTTGGTAGGAGGCATGGGAATCAGCCTGGGACAACTGCAGCTTCTTCCAGGGTGACGGTATAGGTGATCTCGGTCGTTTTGCCATAGCTGTTGGTAGCTGCGAGGTTGAAGGTGTTGAGGCCTGGCTTCAGATCCAGGTTGACGCTTCCGCCGTCGCTGTAAATCAATTGATCGTTCAGGAAGACTTTGGGCGAGTAATCATTCTCATCCGATACGGTCCATGTCAGCGTCACACGTGCGGAGGATGTTTTCTCCGGGGCGTATCCGAGAGCGAGGATCGGAGCGGACGGATTGAAGGTTATGGTGCGTATCGTCTCTGCCGTTTGCCCCAGTTTGTTTACGGCTTTGACTTTGAACGTGTTGGCTCCGGATTTGAGGGTGAAGGATGCATAGCCGTAAGGGCTCTGTTCATCGTTCACGTATACTTTCGGGCTGGTCCTGCTCCTTTGCTGGAAGATCGGATGAGCATGGGAGTATTTTACTATATTATCGGGACGAATGGAGATAATTGGAGAAGGAGTAACTAAAAATAGATAGGATCCGGAAAGGTTCGGATGCGGGATGTTCTCTAAGGAGGCAGGAAGAATGGGAAATGATCTTCATGACATGAAAGCCGTGGACAGCGCCGCCTTCGCCATGGGCTGCTTCTGGAGGCCGGAGGCGTTGTTCGGATCGCTCCCCGGAGTGATCCGCACCCGTACCGGTTATGCCGGAGGCACGTCGCTGAACCCGGACTACCGGCATATGGGGGACCATTCGGAGACGGTGCAGCTTCAATACGATCCGTCGGTCATCTCCTACCGCGAGCTGCTCGATTTGTTCTGGAGCAGCCATAATCCGGCCAATATCAACGGGTACAAGGGCAGGCAATACCAGTCCATCGTCTTTTGGAGCGGCCGGGAGCAGCTGGAGGCCATCCGGGAGAAGCTGAGCGGCCTGGCGCTCGAAGGAAAGCCCGTGCCGGATACGGAGATTGCCGAAGCGGCGGAATTCTGGGTGGCAGAGGAGCGGCATCAGAAGTATGACCTCAAAAGGTTTCCCGATGCGGTGAAGAAGCTGGACGCCTTGTTCCCGTCCCGCGGGGAAATGGAAGCCTCGACGCTGGCTGCCCGTCTCAACGGGCTGGCCAAAGGCTGCACGAACCGCCAGCGGATTCTGGAGGAGATGGCCGGCTGGGAGCTTGCGGAAGAACGGAAGCGGCAGTATGCGGCGGCGCTCCAGGAGATCCGCTGGTAGCCTGTCAGATGAAGATCTCGTAGAGTCCGATGGCCGCGAGCAGAAGGCCGCCGATCGCGTTGGAGTAGCGGCCCAGCCATGTTCGGGCCAGGCGGACGCCGATTCCGGCCCCGATTCCGACCGTTGCCAGCGAGAAGATCCCGATCGAGAGCGTCACGCCTGCCACGGACAGTCCGGTGGCTCCGGCTCCGATGCCGCTGGCGATGCAGTTGAGCGACAAGGCCAGCCCCAAAGCCCAGCCTTCGCTCCAGGATAGAATCTGATTGCCGTCGCGGTCGGCCTGCAGGGGGTTTTGGAGGAGGGTACCTCCGCTTGGAGAAGCCGCCCGGCCAGCTCTGCTTGCTTCTCTCAAGCCGGATGTGATCGCCAGCAATCCCATGACGGCGATGAGCGCTCCGCCGATGCTGTTGGCGGCATCGGGATCGAGAAAGTCGGCCAGGAAATGGCCGCCAAGCATGGCTACGCAAGTCGCGGCCATGGAGAGGAGCGCGATCAGAAGGTTCGATCGGAATGGAATCAGCGTTCTCTTCGCGCCAAAAGCGATCCCGATGCCGAGATTGTCGAGATTGGCGGCAATCCCGATGCCGATGATGCTGAGCCAGTGCATGGTCATTCCCCCATCCTTGAATATGCTTTTTAGCCTATGCGCCCATGGGCGCGGGAGTGCCGGGGCATCGCCTCATCGACAAGGAAGGGTGGCGGAATCGGGCATTGCGGCCCCGTTCCGGCAACAAGAGAGTCCGGATCCGGGCTCTTTTTTGTTGGTCAGATGCCTTGACGCGGCAACAGGGTTCAAACTAACGGGCGCTAACAAAGAAAGACAACAGAGAGCTATTAATCATAACCGGGAGCATGTTTTTCGCCTGCTGGGGACTTATATAATGGAAAAATAAACCGCTTACATTTCCATGCAGGCTTCAGCGGCGGTTTGAATTCAATCCAGTCGAGGAGGATATCGATGAAGAGGACTCCCAAAATGCTCGCTGCGCTCCTTACAGCTGCTTTGGCGACAGCGCCCGTCATGTCGGCGGCAGCAGCCGCAGCTCCGGCAGGGCAGACAGCCGGCCAAGGCGCAACAGATACGCAAGGACACTGGGCTCGCGAGGCGATCTCCCAATGGATGGCGAACGGTGTCGCAGCCGGATATCCGGACGGCAGCTTCAAGCCGGATGGAAGCATTACGCGAGCGGAATTCGCGACCTTGATCAACAAGGTGTTCGGCTTCTCGGGCGCGTCCGGCCAGCCGTTCAGCGACGTCAAGGAAGGCGCCTGGTACCAGTCCGCGCTCTCCGCGGCCAGAAGCGCCGGTTATTATGAGGGCGTCGCCGGGAACAAAGCGCTTCCGCTGGCGGCCATCTCCCGCCAGGACGCGGCAGCCATGCTTTCCCGGGTATTTCAGCTGGAATTCAATGACAGCGCTTCCGGAGGCTTGACCTTTATCGATGCCGCTCAAATCAGCGGTTACGCCCGGCAAGCCGTCCAGTCGCTGGCGGGCATGCTGAGCGGATACCCGGACGGGTCGTTCCGACCGTCCGGCGACATAACCCGAGCCGAGGCGGTCACGCTGCTGAACAAACTCGTGGCCGGATACTACGCGCAAGCAGGCACATCCGCTGAAGGCAAGGTGGCGGGCAATGCGCTGATCAATCATGACGGCGTCGTCCTGAAGGGGCTGACCATCAGCGGCAATCTCTACCTGACGGCCGGCATCGGCAGCGGCGATGCGACGCTGGACGGCGTCAAGGTCGCAGGCAAAACCTTCATCGCTGGCGGAGGCCCGAACTCCGTCCATATCCGCGATTCCAGGCTGAACGAGGTGCTCGTCAACCGTCCGGACGGACAAGTCCGCGTCTGGGCAAGCGGAACGGAGATCAGCCGTCTGGTCGTGAGCAGCCCGTCCAAGGTTGAGCTTGAAGGAGGGACAAAAGTCGTTTCCGTAGAGATCAACGCAGCAGCCTCCATGTCGGCGAGCGGCAGCTTCTCCATCGGAAGCCTGACCGTGAATGTCTCCGGAGCGGCCTGGAACGGAACTGTAATCGAGAAGGGCATATACTCGGTGGAGAACGGGGCCCTGAAGCCGTCCGGAAGTCCGCTTCCGACCGCTGCACCCGCGCCGTCGACGACTCCTTCCGTTACACCTGCGCCGACTGCAACGCCGACGGTCACGCCTGCACCGACGACAGAGCCTACGGCAACACCGGCACCGACGGTTGCTCCGTCGCCGACAGCTGCCCCTACATCGACGCCGGCCCCAACCGTGACGCCAGCGCCTGCTGCGGTCAATCTGGTTGACCGCAAGGCAAGCGCCCAGACGCGCTCGCTGTTTCTCTACCTGAACGAGCTGCGCGGCAAAAACATCCTGTTCGGCCAGCAGCATGCCACGACGGAAGGGCTGTCGATCACGGATCGGGACGGCACGCAATCCGATGCCAAAAACGCCGTGGGTGAATATCCGGCGCTCTTCGGCTGGGACACGCTCAGCCTGGAAGGCAAGGAGAAGCCGGGCGTAGCCGGCGACTTCGAGAAAAGCCGCGACAACCTGGCCGCCGTCATGAAGAAGGCCTATGACGACGGAGGCGTGCTGACGCTCAGCTCGCATATGCCGAACTTCGTCACGGGCGGCAGCTTCTACGACGTGAAGGGCAATGTCGTCTCTCATATCCTCCCCGGCGGGGACAAGAACGCGGAGTTCAACGCCTTCCTCGACAACATCGCCGACTTCGCCCATCATCTCAAGGATGACGACGGCAATTTGATTCCAGTCATCTTCCGTCCGTTCCATGAGCAGAACGGCAGCTGGTTCTGGTGGGGAGCCGCCTTCACGACCAAGGACGAGTACAAGGAAATCTACCGCTATACCGTAGAGTACCTGCGGGACAAGAAGGAAGTCCGCAACTTCCTGTACGGCTTCTCGCCGGGCGGGGGCTTCGGCACGGACGAGAGCCGCTACATGGAAACCTATCCGGGCGACGACTATGCGGACATCATCGGCTTCGACAGCTATTACAACGGCGAGGGACAGAGCTGGTTCGACGGCGTCGTGACGGAAGCGAGGACGGTCTCCGGAATCGCGGACGCACGAGGCAAGGTCGCTGCCTTGACGGAATTCGGCTATCAGAAAATGAGGACACGCGGCAACGCGACGCCGGACTTCTTCACGAGGCTGTCCGCGGCGCTGCAATCGGATCCCGACGCAAAAAGAATGGCGTACATGCTGACATGGGCCAACTTCGGACCGGACTCCACCTATGTTCCGTACCCGATGCCGGATGGTCAGGAGAATCAGATGCTGCCCGACTTCATCAAATTCTACAACGAGCCGTATTCCCTGTTCGCGGCCGGTGTAACGGGAGCTTACGACCGCAAGGCCGACACATCCGGGGAGCAGCCGTTCGTCCATGTGGCTTCTCCGACCGACCAGAGCACGGTCCGCTCCAATGCGGCCGTGATCCGGGTGCGGGTGCTGAATGCGGCTCCGTCCAAAGCGGTGTATCTTGTCGAAGGCTCGGATCGGGAGATTCCGCTGACCTTGGATTCCGCCAGCCGTTATTATACGGCTGTATGGTCGCCTGCCGGCGCCCTGAACGGAAAGACGGCTGCCCTGACCGTGAAGGTCTATGGGGAGGACGGCTCCGTGCTGCATGAGCAGACAAACACGGTATTCGTGAAGGTTCCGGAGATCGAGGTCGGGACGTACGACTTCGAGTCCGGCATTGAAGGCGTGCAGAACAACGGCGGCTATCAAGCGAGCGTCGACGCGATCGATGCAGCCGAATTCAACGGAAGCTCCGCCCTGAAGCTGACGGTGAGCCGGCTCGTCCACAGCGATACTTGGCAGGAGATGAAGCTGGAGTTGAAGAACGCCAAGGACGTCGCCGGAGCGGCAGACCTCAGCGGCGTCAAGCGGATCAAATTCGAGGCCTATGTGCCTGTGTCCGCAGGGGCGAAAAGCGAAGGCAAGGGAAGCCTTCAGGCTGTCGGCCAGCTGCCCCCGGATTGGGAAGACAAATACGGAATGGGCACGACTCAAGTATCCTTGAGCGATCTTCCGATCGTCACGATCGGCGGCGTGGATTACTACCGCTATGCGCCAGTCATTGATTTCGCCGACGCGGACAAGCTGAAGCAGGCCGGCTCGATCGCCCTGTCCCTTGTCGGCAGCGGCTTGAACGCGGACAGCTCCATTCCGGTCTACATCGACAATATCAAGCTGTACAGCACGTATGCAGATGCCGTGCTTGATCCGGCCATGGTCGATGACTTCGAGGGCTATCTCGGCAGCAATGAAGCGCTCGGCTCCAAGTTCGTCCATGCCGGCGGCGATTCCACGAGTACCGCGCTGGACAGCGCGCACAAGAGCAGCGGCAGCTACGGCCTGAAATACACGTACACGCTTGCCGGCAGCGGGTATGCCGGCATCACCAAGTCGCTCGGCGGCGTGGACTGGTCGGGCTTCAATGCGCTCCAGTTCTGGTACCAGCCGGACGGCAAAGGCCAGAAGCTCGTCATGCAGATCAATGCGGACGGCAAAACCTACGAGTATTACCCGGACACGACCGGAACGGAAGCGAGGCTCGTCACGGCTCCGTTCAATGAATTCGCTCCGGCCAATGGAGCGACCGGAACGCTGACCAAGCTGAAGCTGGCCAACGTGCAGGCGTTCTCCATCTACACCAACGCCGTGCCCGGCGGCAACCAGCTGACCAGCTCCATGTACTTCGACGATATCAAGGCGCTGGCAGACCCCAATGCGGGCACGGTGCCGAACGGCAGTGCAAATGGCGGCCTTCCGCTTGGAGTGCTGTACGATTTCGAGTCCTCGGCATCGAACTGGAGCGTCGACAACAACGGCTTGAACCTGTCGGCTCCGGCTCTGGAGGACGACGGCGCCGGCAAGGCTCTCAGCTCGGCTATCCCGGCGAACGTCTCCGGGGAAGCGACGAGCGAGCTGACCCGCTACGGGGCGCTCGACTTCACGAACGCTTCCAGGATCAAGGTCAAGGCCCGCATCTCCGGCGGAAGCGCTTCGGCCCAGCTGTTCATCAAGCATGGCAGCGGATGGGCTTGGGCATCCTCGGGAACCGTTCAGCTGACGGACGAGTACCAGTGGATCACCCTCGACCTCAACGGCACGAAGGATGCCAATGGAGGCAAGATCGACAAGTCGTTCATCCAGGCGATCGGCGTGCAGATTGCCAAGGCGTCGGGCGGCGGCAAGGTGTTTATCGACGACGTGACGCTGGAATAGCGGCCTCATTATTGTTCTCCTAAACCAAACAGCGGCGGAAGCCGGGCGCGAGCCCTGCCTTCCGCCGCTGTTTGATTCCGCTCTCGTTTGGAGAACGTCTGCATGAACGAAGCCAGTCTATCTATTCAGGATTCGATTTCAGTCCGGATCGGACGGTGCAACGCGGTACAGGCTCGCTTGTTCATAGGCATAGGCCAGCCGGAGAAGCACCGGCTCGCTGTAGGCGGCTCCGACGAAGGTGATCCCCTGCGGCCCTTTGGTCGTATAGCCTTCATCGCCGATGGCGCCTGTTTCCGCGCAACCGCCCGGCACGGTTATGACTGGATATCCCGCGCGCGCGGACACATCGAGCCCTTCCTCGTTGCCCAGGAACAACAGCGCTTCCAGCTTGTAAGCGCGGATCGCATGATCGATGCCTTGGTCCCGGGATACCTCATGGTTGAGGCGCAAGCTCTCGGCGTACACCGGTTCAGACAAGGTGCCGCTGGTTTCATTGGACCAGATCAGCGTGTCTTGCCCATACTTCAGAGCGGCGTCCCGATTCGTTTCGTTATAGGAAATGAGTTCATCCAGCGTCCGGACGGAAGCGCCGGAGCCTGCTTGGGCCAGATAATCGTTCAGCCCTTTTTTGAATTCGAACCTCATCACGTCCCAATCCCATTTCGCGTTCTCGCAAGGCATCGAGACCGGGTCGACGATGATCGCCCCGCGATCCTTGCACAAGGCGATCGCCCGCTCGATGATCGCCGCCCGAGCTTCATCCAGTCCTTGATAATAATGACGCGGAATGCCGATTCTCGCCCCTTGCAGCCCATTCGCGTCCAGGAAGGGCGTATAGTCCGCATACGCCTTCCGCCCTTGTTCCTGCATGGCGTCATCCCTCGGGTCCGCCGCCGTCATGGCGCCGAGCAGAATCGCGGCGTCCCTGACCGTACGAGCCATCGGACCGGCCGAATCCTGGCTGTGCGAGATCGGGATGATGCCTCTGCGGCTGACGAGCCCGATCGTCGGCTTGAGGCCGACAAGACCGTTCTGCGAGGATGGGCTGATGATCGAGCCCGAAGTTTCGGTGCCGATGGCGGCCGCGCACAGATTCGCGGCAACCGCCGCGCCGGAGCCGGAGCTTGAGCCGCCGACGAACAGCTCGCCGGGACCGTAAGGATTGAGCGTCTGGCCGCCCCTGGAGCTATACCCCGACAGCATCGTGCCCGACATGAAATTCGCCCATTCCGTCATGTTGGCCTTGCCCAGGAATACAGCTCCCGCAGCTCTAAGCTGCTCGGCGACGGCCGAATCCATCACAGCGAAATGCTCCGCAAGAGCGAGCGAGCCGGCGCTGGTATGCATGCGATCACCTGTATCGATATTATCCTTGAGCAGGATCGGGATGCCGTGAAGCGGTCCGCGGGATCCGCGCTCCAACCGCTCCGCGTCGAGCGCCTCCGCGATCTCAAGGGCGTCGGGGTTGATTTCCAGCACCGCTTTCAGCTTCGGGTTGAGCCGTTCGATCCGTTCCAGGTACCAGCGGACGCAAGCCGCCGCCGACAACGAGCCTGATTCCATAGCTGCCTGCAACGTAAGAATATCTGCCTCTATCCAACCTTCATGGTTCGTTTTGTCCATGTCGAGAAACACTCCCTTTATGTCATGTTCCGGTTAGCATTTGTTCGACGAATGGATCGAAAGTCCTTCTAACCCGATAGATGGACAGACGCGGCGACACGGCAGACGCGGCATCCAGGCAGGGATTGCCTGCAAGGCTGTCGAGGATTAAAGTGGGAGCAGGGCAAGAAACGGTTCTTGGAAGGAGAGGCTGCCGATGAGCAATGCCATTATCGAAGCTATCGTGGAGGGAATGGGCCTGGAGGGGCAATTATCCGACGTCCAGCGGATTCAGACCGAGCATCGTATTAAGCTGGTCCGTTTTTGGGAAATAAAAGAAGGAAGCCGCATTCTGGAAATCGGCTGCGGCCAAGGCGACACGACGGCGGTGCTGGCGCATTTTGCCGGCGAGCAGGGGTTCGTGCACGGCGTCGATATCGCTCCGCCGGGTTACGGGTCGCCGATGACGGTGGGCGAAGCGGCCGCGAAGCTGAAGGCGTCTCCGCTCGGGAGCCGGATCCGGATGGATTACGGCATCGACGTCTTGTCGGATGAAGTGAGCTTTGCGGAGAATGAGTTCGATTACGTCGTGCTTTCCCACTGCTCCTGGTATTTGAAGTCGTTCGAGGAGCTCGCCGCTATCCTGGCGAAGGTCCGGGGCTGGGCGCGCAAGCTTTGCTTCGCCGAATGGGATATGGAGATCGAACAACCGGAACAGCTGGCGCATTTTATGGCTGTGCTCATCCAGTCGCAGGTGGAATGCTACAAAGTGAACAGCTTCTCCAATGTCCGGACCTTGTTCACTCCTGAGGATATCCGCGAGCTGGCGGCTGGAGCCGGGTGGGCCATCGCCCGCCAGGCGGCCATCCACTCGCCGGAAATGCATGACGCGCGGTGGGAGATGGCGCTGACGCTCGCGGAAGCCCCTGCAGAGCTTGACTCGCCGCTTCCGATGCCGGATAAGGCCAAGCAGCTGGTCCGTTCCCAGCTGAAGCTGCTGCGGTCCTATGCTGAAGCCGGCCGGCCCGTGCGGCCGATGGCGGTGCATGCGTTCGTCGCGGACCAGTCCGCGAAGGGCTGAACAAAGGCAAGATTCAAGTTGTTGTCACACAAGCCGGCGGAGCGGCTGTTCGTCTTGGCCTATAATGAAGACATGACAAGTCCGCATCCGGTTACAGCCGGTACGGCGGCATCCCAAGGAGGGTTTCCTTTTGAGCAGCCAATCCCCCGATTCGTACAAGCCGTCCACGACCCGCAACTTCACGGCGTGGATCATCGGCATATCCATCGCGGCCAACGCGATTATCCTGCTGCTGTTCTTCGGTCCGATCGGATACGGCGGCGAGGTCAGCTTCGACGTCACGATCCTGCCCCGGATCAACGCGATTCTGAACAGCTTCACATTCATCTTCCTCGTGGCCGCGCTCATCGCGATCATCCGAAAAAACATCCGGCTTCACAAGGGCTTCATTCTCGCCGCGTTCACCTCGACGCTGCTGTTCCTCGTCACGTACCTGACGTTCCATTACGTCTCTCCCGAGACGGCGAAGTACGGCGGCGAAGGCATCCTGCGCCCGATCTACTTCACGATCCTGATCAGCCACAGCTTCCTGGCGGCCGTCATCGTTCCCCTCGCGCTGTTCGCGCTCGTATGGGGATGGACGATGCAGGTGGCCAAGCATAAGAAGATCGTCCGCTGGGCGATGCCGATCTGGCTGTATGTAAGCTTCACGGGCGTCATCGTGTATCTGTTCATGGCTCCATATTATTGAGATGCCGCAAGTGAAAGAGGCCGTTCCCAAGCCGATGGCTGGCTTGGGAACGGCCTCTTTTTTTATTTCTGGCAAGCAAGAGCAGGTTCGACCCTATAGATGAGCCTTACGATCCCAGCTGCTTGACCTGCTCCAGTATTTGCGTGATCTGCGATGCCGTCTGCATGATCTGCGACTGCTCCAGAGCTTGCAGGCTGACGGCGCCGGCCTCTGCCTGCTCCAGCAGGCCGCTGATCTGCGTGCTCAGCGTATCGCTGTAAGCGGTCAGCTGCTGGTCGATCTCCGCGGCGAATTCTGGCGCCCGGAGATCCTTGAAGGCGGTAATGTCCGCCTGCATGGCTTGCAGCTCTGCCGTGAGCTGATCCAGAGCGGCGGGGTCGGACAGGGCTTGCTGCGTCATCTCGGGCAGCTGCTGCGAGAAGTCGGCGGCTTCGTTGATATAGGCGACGGTTTCGTTCGTGTAGCTCAAGGAGTCGCCGACTCCTCCGAGAAAGGAGCAGCCCTGCAGGAAAAGGGCGGGAACGAGGAGCAGGGGCAGCAGATGTTTTTTGAGCATAAGCGTCCACCTTTCGTTGCGGTATGTCTATAGTACCGATCAAGCAGGCGGGGGGTTTCAGGTTTCGGCCCGGCCAGGCCGGTAAGGCGAAAGGCGCGAAAAGCCCTTGCAGAGCTTTTTTTCCTATATTAGCCGGACCTCGGCGCTGAACAAGCCCGCCTAAGGTTCAGAGCATTCTCAACCTCCAGACGCTTATGCGCCGGTCGAAGCCATGCTGTCTGGGCTCTTGTACGAGTATCCTTTCCTGGACCGCAAGCGCCTGCCGGATTCGGCGGCGGATGCCGGACATGCTATACTGATGGCAACAGAATCAGGCTGAAGGCGGTGCGGAACGATGGATCAGCAAGGCAAGCAAGACGAGCAGGGGACAATCGAGACACAGGGAACTGTCGAGACGCAGGAAACTATCGAGACGCAGGAAATGTTAGAGACCCAAGAAACGAAGGGAACTAGGGAGATGCAGGAAACAGACGAGATACAGGAATCGCAGCATTCACAGGAAGTGAAGGATACGCAAGTAGAGCAGCAGATTGCGAAGTGGATGGTCGGCGAGATCGAGAACCGCGGCATGCTTCGCCAGGAAGAAGCCATCGCCCACGTACGGGAGCAATTCGGGGAGCAGTATGTGTTCACGAACGGGCAAGGCCATGCCTCGCTGGAGAAGGAAGTGAAGAAGGCTTTCCGCAAGCTGCACCGGGGCAGAGTCGCCTGGGACCGGGACGGGTTTTTCTGGGCGTGGACGTAAGCTAGTCAATGCAGGCCCCTGCGTTCCCTTTTGATTAGATCGGCAAGGGCGCTTCTCCGGATTTCCTGTGATGGAGATGGTGGGGGAACGGGAATCGTGGGCATTCTCTGCAGGACGTCGAAGCTTTCCCGGGTTGGTTCCGCACCATCGTGGAGCGGCAGTGCTGCCGGATGACACGGCGTCTGGAGCTGCCCTCGGCTCAGGCGCGCCATGCCGGTAGCGGACGCCGCTGCCATGCTGAAGGATCTCTATGGAGGAGGAGTCAACATGCTTCATATCACGAACGGGGACTTCGCGGCGCAAAAGCTGCGGGAGTCCGGCATCGGCGGCGAGATCGTCGCTTGGCGGGAAGTGTACAACCACGGCCCTGTCTTCGCAGACGGCGCAGATAAGGCCGGCAGGGCGATTCGCGCGCGCTATCTGGAACAGACGCTGGGAGTGCCGCGTGAGGAGTATCTGTCTGCCTGCGAGGCTCAGGAAGCCATGCTGGAAGAGCTGAAGCGCTTCGGCGAAGTCGTGCTCTGGTTCGAGCATGATCTGTACGACCAGAGCATGCTCGCCTATCTGCTGCATGAGCTCGCCCGGCGCATGCCGGAATCGGTCAAGCTCAGCCTGCTCTGCATCGGGGAGTACCCTGGCGTGGAGCCCTTTATCGGACTCGGCCAGCTGTCCGGCAGGCAGCTGGGGGCATTGTCCGGCACTTGGCAGTCGATCGGAAAAGAGCAGCTTGAGCTTGGGAGCGGCTTATGGGAAGCGTATGCGTCCGGAGATCCAATGAGGCTGCAGCGGCTGCTGGACGGGAATACGTCCGCTCTTCCGCTGGCTTATGATGCGTTCCGGGCACACCTGGCGCGCTTTCCTTCCTCCCGCGACGGGCTTGGCAGCGCGGAGCGCGCGATTCTGGAGCTGGCAAGAGAGGGGGATTTCGAGGCGGATCGGATGTTCCGCATATTCACCGTGAAGATGCAGCTGCTCGGAATGGGGGACCTGCAATTTCGCCATGTTCTGAACCGGCTGGCGGAGCAGCCTGAGCCTCTGCTTGCCTGGATGGGCGGCGATTCGGATTCGCCGCCTCACCGTACGGTATTCCGGAAGGGAACGCTCGCGCTGACGGAATTCGGAAAGCGGGTGCTGGACGGCGAGGCAAACCGCAGCGAAGGCGGGGAGTGGGACGACTGGTACGGAGGAGCGCATGTTTCGGGCAGCCGCCCGGATTGGCTCTGGGACGGACAGACGGGGCGGCTGGAGGAGAATTCGGCCGTTTCGCGCAAGGATTGATACAGACTTGTTGCGTGACAATTCTGCCTATGGTAGTATAGGCGTAATATCTACTCGGATGAATTCGCATAGCTGAACAGTTACCTGAGCGTACCGAAAGGCCTGCCGTAACCCGCTTCGCTTATGTCGTATCTTCACCAGGGTAACCAGGGCAGGAGGTGTCAACATGCAAAGAGGAACTGTGAAATGGTTCAACGCCGAGAAAGGCTACGGCTTTATCGAGGTTGAAGGTGGCGGCGACGTATTCGTCCACTTCTCCGCAATCACGGGCGAAGGCTTCAAAACGCTTGACGAAGGTCAAAGCGTGGAGTTCAACGTCGTAGAAGGCAGCCGCGGACCGCAGGCTGAAAACGTAGTTAAGCTGTAAGCTTGATTGCGAAGAGAACCGGGATCCCAGGATCCCGGTTTTTTTGCGATCTCGAACGAAGTCGGCGGAACGTGAGCATGAAAAAACAGCCCCGTTTTATTTACATATATTGTAAAATATGAAATAATGAAGTTGCTTCTATACAGCAAGGAAGGAGAGGTGTGAAGCAAGCTGCATCATGAATCCACAAAAAGATAATCCCATTATCTGATTGGAGGGTATTTTGATGAAGAAAAGCAGCCGCGCTCGAAAACGGTTGGTACTCTGGCTTGGATTGGCTATGATGATCACGGTCCAAGCGCCTGTATCCGCCTCTGTTCCGGCAACCGATTCCGCTGGAGGCGAAGACAGCATCGCCTTGAAAATCGGAATCGGCAGCGGTCCGGGGCAAGTGGGGTATTCCAAGTCGATGCAGGGCGGCGGGGAAGGGCCCGAAGCCTTCGCCGTGTCGGGAGACACCATCTATGTATCGGACAACGTGAACAAGCGGGTCAACGTCTATGTCGGCGGAGAGTTCAAGTCGGAAATCCCGACGGAGCAAAGCCATTACATTCGAAGCCTGGTGGCGGCCAAGGACAACCTTTACTTAATGGATTACGACGGCGGCAAGATCGATGTCATGAGTGTGCAGGGCGATTATTTGAAGAGCGTCTTCTTGCCGCAACCTATGAGCGGCTACGCCATGCAGAAGCTGTACAAGAACAGGGAAGGCACTGTCTATCTCTCTTACAACGACGACAGTTATTCCATCGATGACCTTGCGAACGGCAAGGCTGTCAAGAAGGCAGGATACATCGCAGACTCCCGTACAAGCTACAGCTTGAAAAGAGACAAATCCACAGCTGTCGTGCAATCTTCGGGATCGTCGTCTATCGAGCTGCATGCAGCGGAACTGCTGGGAAGCGCTCAAATCCTGAATGCCGATGACAAGGGCGGCCTGCTCATGGAGCTGTTCGATCAGGTCAACACGTCGAAGGTCGCAGGAGAGTATACGGTTCGGAAGTACGTCCAAAACAAGCTGGCTGCCATATCCCCCATCTCCCTCGACAATTATTACTTTTCACCTAATATGGTGCTGGAATCAACGGAGCAGGGAGAGCTGTATCAAATCCAATGCTTCCAGGATTCCGTTCTCATCGTTAAAAAAGGATTCCTAGACCCCTCTCAATTTTCGTCGAAAATAGCGTTGATCAAGAACAGCGCGCAGGCTTACGATCAAGCTGCCCAGGCTGCCGAGCCTTCGTCTATCGGCCTCGCGGCAACGGCTCCGAACGGCCGGACGACGACCCAATCCAACGCGAATTCCCTTTCGTCGCTTGCCTGGACCTACAATTCAACCAATGCGGTCAATCCCGACTCATCGAACGTTACAACTCCTGATTACCTGGTCGGGGTGTCGAAGCCTTCCAGCCAAACCGGCATTCCGTATGCTTGGGGAGGATTTGACGGCATTACGACCAAATCGAGCTCGGCCTGGACCAGCTTTGCAGATGCGATGAGCAAGGGGAAATTTGCCGGCAACGTCAATACGGGCACAGCGGGATGGCAGTCCGGCACGGCAGGCTTCGATTGCTCCGGATTCGTGGCCTCCGCTGCCGGCTTCACCTCCAAGCTGAGCACGACGAATCTGGCGAGCAGCACCTATACGGCAGCCGTGAGCGCGGCTGACATTCTGATCTATGATCTCTATGTCAAAAGCGGCGACCATGTGTTGTTCTACACAGGAGACAACGGCACGACTGCGATCAATTCGCGTGAAGCGACGACGACTGGCGACGATAAGACCAAGGCATACTCGAGGACTAAGACATTCTTAAGCAGCAATAACTATGTATTAAGACGGCTTAACGGCTGGTAAATCCATTCCCCTGCTTCGAGACTCGACTTAAGGAGGACAAAATGCTCAAAGCAAATCTGATGGCGGTACTCATGTGCGTGGTATTATTCACGGCGCTGCTTGCCGGATGCACCAACGATACGAATGCGCCGGAACCCGTCAACAATGCCATCAATAACACGCCTCAGCCGAGCGATGATTCGGTCCGCAAGCTTATCGAGGATAAAGTATCGTCTTATACGAAAAATACGTTCCGGTTCACCGAAGAGTTCAAGCTGGAAGAGAAGGGCGGCGGCGAAGCCTATAGCCTTCACGTTTCCTTCGTGCCGGAGGTCGGCTCCGTGCCGATCAAGCAGGATATGTACCGCAGCGCCGCGCAGCATGCTTACGCGGTCTCGCAGTTCTTCCCGGAAATAAACAGCTATTCCTATTCGGTTCTATGGAATGAGAGCGAGAAGAAGGAAGTCATGAGGCTGGAATTGGACGAGGAAGCCGTCAAGCAGTTGAGCAGCCGATATCTGGAGGAGGCGATGAACGAGAAAAGCGGGCTGAAGGGCTCTTATCAATCGATCTTCTCGTCCGTCACGGTGACGGGAGCGGCGGAGAAATGGCATGATTCCTAGATTTGGAGCATTCACGGGGTTCCTTGGATTTTATCCGAGGAATCTTTTTTTAGATAAATGCTTCACATGGAATAATATAGAATTTGAATGGGGGGATTGGTAAAATGTCCTTGTCGCTGTAGCATGACCAAACAGAGGGGGCAAGGGAAGTTGTCGAAGAGGCTTGTCGCAATGTTTCTTATGGTTGTCATGTCGGTCTCATCACTGGCTGCCTGCGAATCGTCGCAGGGGAATTCTCTGGAAAGAATCGTCCAGCTGCTGACGGACGATCGAATGGAAGGAAGGCTCGCAGGAACGGCGGGCAACGAACAGGCCGTGCAAGCTATCGAGCGGGAATTCGCCCGGATCGGCCTCGACCGAGTGGAGGAAAGCGGTTATGCCGTTCCTTATCCTTACCAGTCCGTCGAGCGAAAGGAAATTTCCTTGAAGGTGAACATGAAGGACGGCAGCGTGAAGCAGCTCGTGTACGGCAAGCACTTCATGGAGCGGGTCATCCGGATGAATTTGGACGCTACAGCGGAGCTGAGGCTGGACTCGGCATCTCTCACCAACCAGATCGCATTCGCAGCCGGATCGGAGGAAGACTACGAGCTGGCGAAAAGCAAGAACCCTCGGTTCATCATGCTTCGCACCAAGGAATTCAAAAAATATCCCCTGAAGCGCACTCGGGATATCCCCGTCGTTCAACTCAACGAGGACACCTATGATTTCCTGAAGCGCAAGCAGGCGGACATTGAGAGCATTTCCTTGCACATGAGCTATGAAGACAAGGAGACGGAAATCTCCAACGTCATCGGCCGAATTCCGGGTACGTCGGCCGGCGGTCCGGACCATCATGCGATCGTCATCTCGGCCCACATCGATTCCATGGGGGAGCTGGACGGCTCGATCTATGAAGGAGCCTCCCGCGCATCCGGCGTCAGCTCGCTCGTCATGCTGGCGGAATCGTTGAAGCAGGCGTCCGCTGCGAAGCCGTTCTATTCCGATCTTGTTTTCTGCGTGTTCAACGGGAGGGAGAACGGCCTGCAAGGCAGCGGAGCTTACGCAAACATGATGAATACGCGAACGGTCCACGTTTCCGACATGAATCTGGATACGGTCGGACTCAAGGGCGGCGAGGTCCTGCTTCTCTCCGAGGATACAGGGAAATCCATGGCCTCCGGACTGGCTGAGCATCTTCGCAGCAAGGGCATTGATGCACAGACGAAGCTGTCCTCCGACGGCAGCCATGCATCCTTCGCTGCGAGAGGCGTGCCGGCTGTTTCCCTCGGCGCTGCGGACGACTCCATCCTCCGAACGGTTAGGGACAAGGAGAGCGGAATCGACTACGGGAGGCTCTCGAAGCTGACCGATGCGCTCTTGTCGTACGTGATGGATCGCGATCAGGAGGCTCTCCAAAAGCATGATCACATGGAACCTGAAAACGGGGTGCCGTTCAGGGAAATGTCTGAGTTCGAGTATGTCGATTTGAAGCAGAGAATGATCTGGGGAGAGGAGGCCAAGCTTTCCTTCAAGCAGTACAAGTATTATGTGGACGAAGAGCAGGGCATCCGCACGCTGGTAGCAGGAACCTACCGATCGTTGAGCACGGAAGAGTTGAACATCATGTATCCAGGCAACTCCGTGCCGAGCGCCATGTCCGATTATGATCTTGTCAACATTGGGGTCAGAGTGGACAAGAAGTCGTTCTTGTCAGGAAACGTGGAGGAATTGACCCCTAATGAGATCTACACGGCGGAAAGGGATTTCGAGAAAAAGGATATCCGTTCTCTTAGCTTGATCTATCAGAAGAAGGACGAGTCGGTATTGCTCCTGGAAGTCCTGAACGGCGACGAGCTTCAGCAAGTTGTGGATCAATACGGCAAAGGGAGGGCGCTTGCAAGAAAGGTCGAGGAAAACGGGAAGGAATTCACGATATATGAGAATGGCGGAGTACCATTTGCCGTCTCGTATCCGTTCCAATCCGGAGGTGTCCCGTACCTTGTGGAGATGAGGAGCTTTGTACCGAAACAAAGCGTCCTTTCTCCGGAATGGGCGTACAGCGATGCGGAAACATCCGCCTTGCTGGACCGAATTGCGTGGGAGCAGCTGAAATAGAGCGGGCCGAACAGCGGAAGGGAACGAACCGTAAGCGGAGAGCCTGGAAGAGGAAAGACTAATGCAGGAAGATGAAGGCCGGAGAGCAGAAAAGCTTTAAGCCCATGGCGAAAATCCCTGCCAACGAGAAAAGGCGAATAACGAATGCGGAACAGACCCTCCCTGGGAAATCCGGGGGAGGGTTTGTTCGTATGCGTGCAAGCGTCCGCTCGCCGGATGCATTCGCTCTTGCCATGCTGATCTTCCTGCCCTCGTCCGTCAACGGACATCGGTTGCGGCAAGCAGCGGATAATGAGTGCCGAGCAGCCATGCCAGCAGCCAGAGAGCGGCGAAGGAGACCGCATACAGGGCGTCGATGCGCGACCAGCCATAGACGTAATAGTACGTGCGCTTGCCGCTGCCGCTGTGGAAGCGTCTCGCCTCCATGGCGGCGGCCATCCGGTGGGCGCGCCGGATGCTCTGGGCCAGCAGCGGCAGGGCATACATGCGCAGGCGGCCGTAGATTCCTAGGCGTCCGGGGCCGGCTCCCCGGATCTGGAGCGCTTGGCGGAGCGTGAAGAATTCATCCGCCAGCAGCGGAACCATATTGAGCGCGGCCAGGAAGCTGTAGGCGTACTTGGGCGGCATCCGGAGCTGCTGCATCAGCGAGTAGAACAAGGCGACCGGACGGGTCGTCAGCGCGAAGGCGAGTCCGACCGCCGCGACCTGGAGCGAGCGGAGCCCCAGATGCAGCCCGCGATAGAAGCTTTCCTCCGTAATCCGGATCAGGCCGAGCTCGAACCAGAGCGTGGCGCCGGTGCCGAACATGATCATGCCGGAGGCCGACGAGACGAACACAAGCAGGAACGGAGAGGCATACAGCAGCACGCGCAAAGGTGGATGCCCGGTAGCGAGCAGCGGCAGCAGGGATGCGGCAACGAGCAGCGCCATGACATTGGGGTCGTGGACGAACAGGGCGGCGACGAACAGCAGCACGGACGCGGCGAGCTTCAGTGTCGGGTTGACGCGATGCAGCCAGGTTTCACGATGGGAAAAGGTCAGATGCATGCCGTGCCGCCGCTCCTTTCCGTAACAAGCCCGCCGTCGACGAGCCACTGCCGGGTCGCGAAGCGCCGGACCAGCTCCGGATCGTGGGTGATCATGAGAATGGCGCAGCCGTCGGAGCGAAGCCGTTCCAGCTGCTCCATCATCCGCACCGTGCCGCTCGCGTCGAGGCCGAAGGTCGGCTCATCCAGCAGCAGCAAGCGCTGGCCGCCGACCATGGCCGTCGCGACGCTGAGCCTGCGCTTCTGTCCCATCGACAGCTGATAGGGATGGCGGCTGCCAAGGCCGTCGAGCGCATAGTTCTCCATTAGCGTTCTTGCCCGGCTGCTTCGCTCGGGTTCCCGTAGCGACCGCGGCAAGGAGTAGGCGAGCTCGTCGAGGACGGAGTCCGTCACGAACTGGAACTCGGGATTCTGGAAGCTCAGCGCGGCATGCCTGGCCATATCCCTGGGCTTTTTCAGGCTTTGGACCGGAACGCCGGGAATGTGCAGGATTCCCTTGGTCTTGACCAGCTTCATGATGGCGAGCAGCAGCGTGCTCTTGCCGGCTCCGTTGACGCCGGTGACGGCGATCCAGTCGCCGGCGTTCACCGCGAGCAGGCCGGTCCGTACCTTGGGCCGGCCGCCGCGCCATCCTTCCAGGCCGTCCAGCTCGAGCAGCATTTCGGCGGAACGGACGGCAGACGACGGAGACATCGTTGATGGGCGGATTGCGGCAGTCTGATCGTAGTCCTCCCAGAAGCCTGGGTACCAGATGCCGTATTCCCGCAGCAGCTTCCGATGCTCCCGGAACACGAGGCGAGGAGACCCGTCGGCCTTGATGCTTCCGTCGGGTCCGAATACGATGACGCGGTCCATATCTTCCGCGATGCCGGCGATCTTGTGCTCGACGATGATGACGGTCCGCCCGCCCCAGACGGAGCGGAGCGAGCTCCATACCTGCCGTGTGCCCTCCTCGTCCAGGAGAGCGGTAGGCTCGTCGAGCAGCAGAGCATCGGGCTCCATGGCGATCATGGACGCGATGGCAAGCCGCTGCTTCATTCCTTGGGACATGTCGGCTACCGGAAAATGGGGGTCTGCCAGACACAGGCCGACATCATCAAGACAGCGAGAGATGCGGTCCGGCATTTCCTCGCGCGAAATGCCCGCGTTCTCCAGCACGAAGGCGATTTCTTCGTCGGCATGCGGCATGCAGAACTGGGAGTCCGGATCCTGGAACACATAGCCGGGCCGTACGGGAACAAGGCAGCAGTCCGCCTTCATCGGGATGCGGATGGCCGACGGCACCAGGCCGCCGAGCACCTGAAGCAGCGTCGACTTCCCGCAGCCGCTCGGTCCGAGCAGCAGCACCTTCTGGCCGCGTTCGATGGTCAGGCTCAGCCCTTTGAAGAGCAGCGGAGAGTCTTCGCCGGGATATCGGAGCCGCAGGTTCTCCACGCGCGCCGCTGGCCCGGCATCTTGGACGGGCGGCAGCGGCCGCTTCGCTGCAGGCGCAGCCTCGCCGGCATGGCGCTGCCGTTCGGAGCCGATTCCGGAGGCATTCGTCGTAGAGGGCAAGCGGACGCTCCCGATGGCGGATGCGGGAGCTGCAAGCGGCGTCGAAGCCGCGCCGATCTCCCTGCCGTTCGTCGGAGTCTTGCTGCGCATGCGGCCTTTCAGGATGACGTCTGCAGCTTTCATCGCCTTACCCCAGCGCCTCGTAATCCTTGGCCGATGCCGGGCGGATGAGGCTCAGCACGCCGGTGCGCTCCAGCGCCTTGGCCAGCGCCCAGGCGAACAGTCCGGCGATGACGACGCTGCCGAGCAGACGCATGGAGACGAACAGGGTGTAGTTCCAGGCGGTCATTTTATCGATGTAGCTGTAGTGGGCGTCGATGAAAATGGAGACGACGGCGGAGCCCAGAGACGCAAGGATCGTCACGATCGGACCTGCCTTCCGGTACAGGAAGGCGGCGAAGATGATTTCGGCGCCGAGGCCCTGCAGCACTCCGTAGACGATCGTCGAGGCGCCCCACGATCCGCCCATGAACGCTTCCAGCGCGGCCGCGGCCGTCTCGGCGAGCAGCGCCGCCCCGGGCTTGCGGATCAGGAGGAAGGCGAAGGTGCCGGCCATGAACCACATGCCGTAGCTGAGCTGCTCCGCATGCAGGCCGAGCGGCTTGAGAATGTCGTACATCGGATTCCAGATGCGGTAGATGATGCCGAAAACGACGGCTACTACAAGCGTGACGAGAATGTCGGCGAGCGTCAGTCCTTTTGGACGGTCGGCATTGGGCATGGCGGTGGACATAAGAATCAGACTCCCTCTCAAGGAAAAATGGAATGTTCCCCACAGATGGCTGCTGACCCGGCCCAACCTCCTCCGGGGGGCATGAGAAAAGCCCGCCGGAAGCCGGCGGACAGAGGGAATAAAGGCATATCCGCGCAGGATGGGCATGAAGCCCGGCGGCGCGGTGCATTCTCTCTACGCTGGCATTACCCAGATCAGATCAATGGTCAGCGGCATAAGGCCGCAGTCTCAGCCCGACTTCATCGAGCCCCCATGCATGCTATGGAAATTATCCTTACTATAACGTGAAAATCTGGAAGCGGCAAGAGGTATTATGGCCGCCGGTCAGCGGGGCCGAGGATTTGAAAGGCTAAACGCGGAAAGTTGCTTGGGCATCCGTCCAGGAGGTAATCTGTGGATAAGGAGGGATGGACATGAAGTATCGCCGTTTAGGCAAAACAGAGCTGAACGTGTCGGTCGTCGGCATCGGCACCTGGCAGTTCGGCGGGGAATGGGGCATGGATTTTGCGCAGGCCGAGGTCGACGCGATTTTGGACAAGGGCGCCGAGCTCGGCATCAACCTGATCGACACGGCCGAATGTTACGGAGATCATCTGTCGGAAGCTTTCATCGGAAACTACATCGGCAGGCGGAGGCGCGAGGACTGGATCATCGCGACGAAGTTCGGCCATCATTTCCACGAGCGGTTCAAGCGTACGGACGTATTCTCCGGAGACGATGTCGTGAGGCAGCTCGACGCATCGCTTAAGGCTCTGCAGACCGACTATGTGGATCTGTATCAATTCCATTCCGGCCCGGATGCAGCCTTCGACAGCGACGAGCTGTGGACGGCGCTGGACAAGCAGGTGCAGGCCGGCAAGATCCGGCATCTGGGCACGTCGATCGGCAGCAACGACAACCTGCATCAGACGGCCGCCTCATCGAAGGTCGGCTCGCAGGCGATCCAGGTCGTGTACAACCGGCTCGACCGCAAGCCGGAGGAGCGGGTATTCCCTTCCTGCCTGGAGCAGGATCTCGGCGTGCTGGCGCGGGTGCCGCTGGCGAGCGGCTTCCTGAGCGGCAAGTACAAGCCCGGCACGGAATTCGGCGAGACGGACGTGCGCCATCGCCAGGATGCGGAGCAGGTGCGGCAGCGGCTGGAGGAGGTGCGCCGGATCGCGGAGGAGGAAGTGCCGGAGGGCGTCAATATGGCAGCCTGGGCGTTGGCCTGGTGCCTTCGCCATCCTGCCGTGACTTCCGTCATTCCCGGCTGCAAAAATCCGGAGCAGGTGCAGGGCAACGCAGACGCGGTGAAGCTTGTCACGGAGCCGCATCCGCAGGATGTGCCGAATATCGGCCGATAGCTCCCCTCGCTTGGCAGCGCCGCTGTCTTGTCGGCGAGCATGTCAAGGGAACCCAAAAAGCCCTGCCGGACTGCGCTTGAGCGCGGTCCGGCAGGGCTTGCTTGTTTAGCCGAGGCTTGCTTGTTTAGCCGAGGCTTGCTTGTTTAGCCGAGGCTTGCTTGTTTAGCTGAGGCTTGCTTGTTCAGCCGAGGCTTGCTTGTTCAGCTAGGGCTTGCGTAGACGGAGAAGTTGTCGAATCGGGTGGCGTTGTTCATGGAGCGGAGGCCGGCCTTGCCGTGCAGGAACGGAAGGGCGCTGTTGTCCGCATAACTCAGCTTGGGGGCATTCATATCGTCGACGTAGACGCGGATGGTGCTCCCCTCGGCGACGACCTTCATCCGGTGCCAGGCGCCGGCGGCGAGCGCGGCCGGCGCCGATGCCAGCGTTTGATAGCCGTAATTCATTTTGCCGAGATAGACCCCGTCAGGCTTGATGAACGCATAGTAGGCCTGGACGTAATCGGGATTGTTCGCGAGCACCTTGCCGTTCGACGGATTGTTGACCCGCACCAGCACGCCGGCGTCCCCGGTCGTCCCGACCAGCTTCACATCCGCCTCCACCGTATAATCGGACCATAGGCCGGAGCCGATGACCGTCTTGGCGGGACCGCCGGCAGCCGCGCTCAGCTCGCCGGAAGCGACGGACCAATCGCCTTCATACCGCGTCCAGCCGTTGTCGTTGCCGTCGTTGAAGTCGTCGGCCAGCGGCGAGGGCGCCTGTCCCCTCTCGAACGACAGGCTGCTGAAGTCGAACTCGCCCTGGACCGTCTCGAAGCGGAGCTCATGATAGCCGGCGGTCAGATAGAGGCCTTTCTTGGAGACGTTCACCCAGTTCTCCCAGCCGCCGCTTCCGGCCGACTGCACGACTCCGGTCAAATCCGCCGCTCCGTCCCACACGCGGAAGCTGACGTTCGGAAAGGTCGTGGCGAGCCGCGCGCTCATGTCATACATGCCGCTCTCGGCGACATTGACCCGGTAGATGAGCCATTCCCCCGTCTGGTTCCAGCCGACGACCTCCTTGCCCTCCGCCGCAGACGAGCGGATATCGACCGCATCGCTGCGATAGGAGCCGCCGATATTGGCAGGCGTCAGATCATGGTAGCCGGTCCCTTCCCCGCCTTTGCGGTAGTGGACGGCTTCGATCGTACCTGGAAGCGGCTTGTACGCATTCCAGGCGCTGCTGCCGCCGACATCGTTGCTGAACGCCGCATAACCGAAGTCGGCATGGGCGTCCTGGGTGGCATAGCCGATTTTCCCGCCGCCAAGGCCGCTTACGCTGCGGGACTGCTTCTTCATGCCGTCGACGTAGACGGCGAAGGAGGCGCCGTTCTTCTCCACCCGGATCTGATGCCACTTGGTGTAGTCATAGCCTGCGGGGAGAGGGGAATACTCCCAGCCCTGACTGGCGCCGCCGACGACGAAATGGGTTTCGAGACGATTCAGCTTGCGGTTCAGGAGGGCCGTTCCGTAGTTGTTCTCATCCGTATAGGAAAATACGGCTCCATACAGCGGCGAAGAGCTTGTGCCCATCTTCATCTGCTTGGCATGGAACTCCGCGGTGTAATCGGAAGCTGTCGAGGCCGCCGTCACTTGCCGGTACCAGGCCGTCGTCCCGATCGTATCCTGCCACATCAGCTCCTGGTTGTAGATGCCCCAGGTTCCGCCGCCGACATTGGTCCAGCCGGAGCCGATCGCGGCGCGCGCGAAACGGTCCTCGAACGACGGCGCGGCCGGGTTCGGCTGGCTCGCCGTCGTCGGACCGAGGACGGACATCCGGTCTCCGTTCCAGACGATGCGGTCCAGATTCATTTTGCGGCCCGGATAGACGGCGTTGCCTTGGGAAGCGTGGCTGTGGTAGACGATGTAGTCCGAATCCAGATCCGGACCTTTGACGATGGAGTTGTGTCCGAGGCCTGCGTTGGAGCCTTCCGTTGCGATCAGGATCGGGTTCTGGCTCTGGGCGGGCGCGAAGCCGGAGAGAGGAGAAGCTCCGGACGCATAGTTGACCCGATAGGCGGTGCTCCATACATGGTTGCCTGTATAGGTCATGAAATACTTGCCGTTGCGCTTGAACGTCGTGGAGCCTTCCGTCCATCCCGCCATCGACAGGCCGGTCGAACCCGCCGCTCCGAAAGCGGTCGGCGAGGTCATCGGACGGGAATCGATCCGGTCCGCGCCGGTGGAATAAAAATACCATTTCCCGTCGTCGTCGATGAAGACGCTGCCGTCGATGCCCATGCCGAGATTGCCGGTCTGCGGCGTGAACGGACCGACGGGACTGCCGCTCGACAGGACGTAATGCCCGCCTCCTCCCGGAGAGGTGTACATATAGAACATTCCGTTCCAATAGACGACCTCGGGCGCATAGGCGGCCTTGGTTACGGGATCCGAAGCGCACAGCCCGCGGTAAGTCCAGGAAACGAGATCGGTGGAGGACCATACCTTCACGCCGATCTGGTCATCGACCGTGCTGACATAGAGGTAATAGACACCGTTGAATTTCAGGATGTAAGGATCGCCCTCGCCGTAAAAATCCCCGTTGGCCCACTTCCAGGAGGAGGAGAGGGTGTAAGGATTGCTGTAGGCATGAGCGGCGGAGGGGAGCAGGAGCAGGACAGCGGCGGCGGCAAGGAACGACTTCCATTTCTTCATGTGGCATTTCATCTCCTTTTCGATGGCGGATCAGAGAATGCGGCGATACAAGGATGGAATCATAGGGACGAGGCTTCACTTCTCCTCCTTTCTTCCGGTTGATTTGACAGCGCTTGCAGAACGGAGTATAGCAAATGCGGATATGAAGCGGAAGAGATAATTTCAAAATATATGTATTAAAACAATAATAAATGTTTATTCCAATAAAACTGGACATATGGGCCGATTAAGCCTTATATTATTGGAAGAATGTCAGGAAGGGAGTTTGGAACATGCTTGAGCTGTCTATTGAAGACCCGGACCGTCTGGTCAAGGTGGCGCATGCGCTCAGCACGCATACCCGGATCGGCATCATCCGGCTGCTGCTGTCCAAGCCGAACGTGAATATCATCGAGATTGCCGAAGCTCTGGATATTCCCGTATCGACGGCGGCTACGAACGTGAAGGTGCTGGAGGAGGCGGAGCTGATCCTCACCGAGCTGCAGCCGGCCAGTCGGGGGGCCATGAAGGTGTGCAGCCGGAACTTCGACGATGTGCGCATGATTCTGAATCCGATCGCGTTCTACCACAACACGAGCAAGCTCGTCGAGGTGGAGATGCCGATCGGCCACTTCATCCAGTTCGATATCCAGCCTACCTGCGGAATGGCGAACAGCGCCGGCATGCTGTTCGCCGAGGACGATCCCGACAACTTCTATCACCCGGACAGCCGCTCGGCGGAAATCATTTGGCTGCGCAAGGGCTGGGTCGAATACCGCTTTCCCAAAAAGCTGCCGCAGGGAGCCAAGGTCACATCCCTGGAATTCTCCCTGGAGCTGTGCTCGGAGGCGCCGAATTACAACAACGACTGGCCTTCGGAAATCACGGCCTGGATCAACGGCAAGGAGATCGGCTCCTGGATTTCGCCGGGCGATTTCGGCGACCACAGGGGCAAGCTGAATCCGGCATGGTGGAACGACAACAGCACGCAGCACGGCCTGCTCAAGACATGGGGCGTCGATGAAGGGCGCAGCACGATCGACAACGAGCGCTGCTCATCCGTTACGCTGGACGACCTGGACCTGCAGGACAAGCCGTACATCAGCTTCCGCATCGGCCTGAGGCCCGACGCGAAGCATCAGGGAGGAATGAATCTGTTCGGCAAGGGCTTCGGCGACTATCCGCAAGGGATCGTCATGAGGCTGCAGCACGATTGAGATGGTCTTCCGCAAGGCCCGCCGTCCGGGAAAGGACAGCGGGCCTTTTCCGTTTGCGCGCCAAAGATAGAGACAGAGAAGCTATCCTTTCTGTTTAGAAACAAAAAAATGGAAAGAAAGCGTTGACATATTTGGATTGGAACCGTTATATTCTGGATATAAACAAATAAGTTGTAACAAAACAAATATTCGGAGTGGATGATCCGGCCCGTTGCAATCGGCGCCCGATCCTTACGGAACCGCGGCTCCGGTGTTTGGCCTTATTTGTTTCAAGCCAATATTGTCAGGGGGAGCGTATCCATGGTTCTGAAAAGCAAATGGTCCGCCGTATCGCTTGCGCTTGTGCTGGTATCGGGATTGGGATTGTCGGCCTGCTCCGGCAACGGGGGAGACGCGCCGGCTTCGAGCGGAGAAGCGTCGTCTCCATCGCCGACATCGGGAGCGGCAAGCCCAAAGACGGACTCCAAGTCCGAGATCGAGTTCATGGGGTGGGGCGGGGACAGCGAAAAAGCCGTATTCCAGAAGCTGATCGATTCTTACATGAAAGAACACCCGGATAAGAAAGTGAAGTACACCGTCGTTCCATCGGGCGAGTATTACCAGAAGCTCGACACCCTGATCGCCGCCAAGAAAACGCCGGATGTGTTCTATGCGGGCGGCGCGCATTTCAACAAGCTCGCCAGCAGCGGCCTGCTGCTGAACATGGATCCCTACCTTGAAAACAACAAAACGGTCGATCCGAGCAATGTGTGGAAACAGGGGCTGGACCGTTACCGCTACGACGGCAAGACGGTCGGCCAAGGCAGCCTGTACGGCCTGCCGAAGGATGTCGGGCCTTGGGCTCTCGCCTACAACAAGGATTTGTTCGACAAGGCCGGCCTGCCTTATCCAAGCGCGAAGGCGGGAGAGTATACGTGGGACGACATGGTCGCCGACGCCAAAAAGCTGACGACGGCAAACGCCCGCGGGAAAATCGATACGTTCGGAATCGCCGCTTATTCGACTGAGTCCGCCGTATGGGCCAACGGCGGGGATTGGATCGATTACAACACCGGCAAGGTGACGATCGATACGCCGGAATTCGCCCAGGCGATGCAGTTCGTGGCGGATCTCAGCCTCGTGCACAAGGTCAGCCCATCCCCGGATGACGAGAAAGCCCAGAACGGCTATGCGCGGTTCGTCGCGGGCAAAGTGGCGATGTTCCCGATGGGGCCTTGGGATCAGCCCGGCTTCTGGAACGTTCCGTTCAAATGGGATATCGCCGCCTGGCCGGCAAGCCCGAATACGGGCAAAACCGCGACCTGGCTCGGCTCTCTCGGATTCGCCGTGTCCAAATCGACGGAGCATCCGGAGGATGCGTTCGCGCTGGCTTCCTATCTGAGCCTCGACCGGGAGTCGCAGAAGCAGAACTATGAGCTCGGCCAAGCGGTGCCGAACCTCATCGACATGGCCAAGGGCGAGTTCCTGCAGATGGACAAAGCGCCGCAGAGCCGCCAAGTATTTCTCGATATCATTGAAGACTATGGACGTCCTCCGATCGAGGTGAACTCCAAGAGCGTGAAGTGGATCGATACGTTCTGGCAGGATGCCAGCCAGGTGTGGACCGGCAAGAAGACGGCTGCGGAGTTCGTCAAGGAAGAGCAGCCGAAGCTGCAGAAAATCTACGACGAAGACAACAAGTAACAGGCTTGGCTGGGAAGGAGAGCGGCGCTGATGGAGGCCGCTGAAAAAACAAGCGAAGGGCGCGGAATCGTTCTGGAGGAACGGCCGGAAGATTGATCCGCGCACGCAGCGACAACTTTTTCAGCGGCCTCGCGCTTTTGCCGCCTCCCCTTCCGGCTTCGTGCCGGGGAGGAACGTTTATGACAGGCTATCGGCGAAAAGAAATGCTATGGTCCCTGCTGTTTGTAGCGCCGCCGGTTCTCGGCTTCCTCATCTTCGGGCTGGCCCCCCTTCTAACTTCGCTGGGCCTCAGCTTCATGTCCTGGGATATGATGTCTCCAGCCAAGTTCACCGGCCTGGACAACTTCGGGAAGTTGGCCCAGGACGAGAAATTCTACAAATCCATGTACAACACGTTTTATCTGCTGCTCGGAATTCCGCTGGGCATGGTCGTCGCCATGGCGCTGGCGCTCATGATGAACCGTCCGCTCAAGGGCGTAAGCCTCTTCCGGACGATCTATTATATCCCCGTCATCTCGCCGATCATCGCGGTCTCCCTGCTCTGGCAGTGGCTGCTCAACTACGATTACGGCATCATCAACGAATTCATCTGGCGAATCTTCGGCGTGCAGGGCCCGAACTGGCTGGGCGACCCGGACTGGGTCAAGCCGTCCTTCCTGCTGATGGGCTTATGGGGAGGAGTCGGCGGCACGATGGTTCTGTACCTGGCCGGCCTGCAGGGGATATCCTCCAGCTATTACGAGGCGGCGGAAGTCGATGGCGCGAAGCGGTGGCATCAGTTCCGCTACATCACGCTGCCGCTGCTGTCTCCCATCCATTTCTTTGTCGTGGTGATGGGCGTCATCGGCACGTTCCAGTCGTTCAGCCAGATGTATATTCTCGCGGCGGACGGCGGGCCGGAGTACAGCGGAGCGACGATCGTGTACTACATTTTCCAGGAAGCGTTCAAGTACTTCAATATGGGCTTCGCCAGCTCGGTCGCCTGGGTGCTGGGAGTGATCATCTTCATTCTGACCCTGATCCAATTCCGCTTCTCCAAGCGTTGGGTCTACCAGGACTAGGCGTTCCCTAAGGAGGAGTAGACTATGGCCAGAGAAAGACGCTTGATGAACAGCTTGATCTATGTGCTGCTGCTGGCCGGCTCGATCGTCATGCTCGGGCCGCTGGCCTGGACGCTGTCGACGTCGCTCAAGACCCAGCAGCATGTGTTCGATGTTCCGCCCCAATGGATTCCGAAGCCGTCGACATGGAGCAACTATACGGATGTATGGTCCAAAGCTCCGCTGCTGTACGGCTTCCTGAACAGCGCCATCGTCGTGGTCGCCGTGCTGTCGGTCGGGCTGTTCGTGGCCTCCATGGCGGCTTATTCCTTTGCCAAATTCAATTTTCCGTTCAAGGAAGGAATCTTTCTCGCCCTGCTCGGGACGATGATGATTCCCTATTCGGTCGTCATGATTCCCCAGTACATCGGATTCTCCGAGCTGGGCTGGGTGGATACGCTGCTGCCGCTCATCGTTCCGGGACTGTTCGGGAATATCGTGACGATCTTCTTCTTCCGGCAATTCATGCAGGGCTCCATCCCGAACGATCTGATCGACGCGGCCAAAATCGACGGCTGCGGTTATTTCCGCACGTTCGCGACCGTCGCGCTGCCCATCGCCAAGCCGGCGATCGCGGCTCAGGCGGCTCTTGGCTTCATGGGCATCTGGAACGATTTCATGGGACCGCTCATCTACCTGCATACGCCGGAGAGGCAGACGATCCAGGTGCTCATCGCCAGCATGCAGTCCAACTATATCTCGACGTCCAATTATCCCTCGCTCATGGCCGCTTCGCTCATCGCGCTTGTGCCGGTCATCATCGTGTTCTTCATGGCCCAGCGCTACTTCATCGAATCGCTCGCGATCAGCGGGATCAAAGGCTGAGCCGAGGGATGGAGCCGTCAGCAATCAAAAGAAGGAATCGGGTCGTGCTCCTTGCCGGCATGGCATGTGCCGCAGGAGCTGCCGCCATCCTTTGGGGAAGGGGAGAAATGGATATGAATCCGGCCGCGCGCAGCACGGTGCAGATGGGAGCTTCCTATCAAAATCCGATGACGCTCCCGCAGGAATGGGAGGATTACGGCATCGGCGATCCTTATGTCCTGCGCCATGACGGACAGTATTACCTGTATTGCAGCACGAAGGACGGGCGGATCGGCGTGAAAGCCTGGAGCTCGGCCGATCTGGCTAATTGGACCTATGAGGGCCTGGTCGCCGAGGAGCCGGTCACGGAAGGGGCGTATGCTCCCGAGGTCGTCTACTGGAACGGAGCTTTCTATATGTACACCTCTCCGGCCGGCAAGGGGCATTACGTCCTGCGCAGCGATACGCCGACCGGACCGTTCCTCGTCCAGACCGACAATCTGGGCCTCACGATCGACGGGTCCGTGTTCATCGACGACGACGGCAGCTGGTCGTTCACGCATGCCGAATTCGGCGGCATCATGGCCGCGCCGATGAGCGATCCCTATACGATCGGCGCGGGAGAGAAGCTTGGCGCGTCGCTCGGCCATTGGACCGAGGGGTCGATGATCGTCAAGCGCGGAGGCAAGTATTACATGACCTACACGGGCAACCATGTGTTCAGCCGCGGCTATCGCGTCAACTACGCCGTCTCCGACGAATCGCCGGCCGGTCCGTACCGGATTCCGGACAACAACCCGATCCTGCTGTCCACTGAGGAGGGGTTCAACGGCCTCGGCCACAGCTCCACCGTGCTTGGGCCCGATCTCGATTCCTACTATATCTTCTATCACAATCTGGAAGGCCGTTCGGCGGAAGGACCTCCCGTCCGCCATCTCAATATGGACCGGCTTGCCTTCAGCGGCGACAAGATGAGCGTGCTGGGCCCGACCTGGGGCATTCCGACGGAAGCTCCCAAGCTGCCCGTGTTTCATGACCGTCCGGGCTCGTCTCCATCGCCCGATAAGTGGGAGCAGGCAGCCATGCCTGCTTCCGGAAGCGGCCGATCCTGGGTAAGCAGGCAGAGCACGGACAACCGCTATACGGCCGAGTTCAATGTCGTTGTCCAGCCGGACGGCAAGGAGAATGGCATCGAAGCGGGCGGCGAGGCTGTTCTGGAAATGCTGCTCTCCTACCGGAACGAGCGCGACAGCCGCGTGCTGCGCATCGACGGCCGGCAGAAGAAGCTGATCATGGCGGAGCAGTCGGACGGGGCGGAAACAATCGTCTTCTCGGGCGATCTGCCTCAGGGGACGGAACTGAGCGTCCTCCATGCGCTGCGTGCCGAATCGGATGGCGATGGGACGAGGGTCTATTGGGACGGCCTGCTTCTCTCGGATGTGAAGGCGTGGAAGGGCATATCCGGGAAGATCGGGTATCGGTGGCCGCAGGGAGCTGAGCCGGTGCTGTCTTACACCGCTTTCTCGAATGAAGCGGGAGGCAGCAGCGACCGAAGCGTGGTCAAGCCTTTGCCTGGGACGCTGGAGGCGGCCCAAGCCGTCGAAAATCCTTCCTTCCCGCTCAAGGTTGGCGCGGCCGGCACGCCGGACGGAAGCCTGGCGGCGGAGCTGGGCAGGAACGGAGAGTTGGCCTTTCCCGTTCAGGTGAAGAAGGACGGCCGCTACCGGATCGCCGTCATGGCGGAGCGCGGCTCGGAAGGAGCCGCTCTAGAGGTGGAGGCCTCGGGCCGGAAGCTCAAGTCGGAGCTTGATGCCGTCCTGTTCTCCTCGGAGTCGGAGTGGACGAAGGTGCCGCTCGGAGAGTTGGAGCTGAAGGGCGGCCTGCAGTGGCTGGCCGTCAAGCAGAAGTCTTCCGGCGTTTCCCGCATTCGTTACATCGAGGTGCTGGAATCGGCGGAGGTGGACGGTTCTGCGCAGGATGAGCTGGAGAAGCAGGAGCTCTTCGGCAGCTGGGAACAGAGCGAGGCCGGCAGTCGGATCGCGGAAGCCGGGCGCGACAGCAAGCTGTTCGCGGGCGATGCCAGATGGGGCGACTACGAGCTCGATTTCCGCCTCCAGGCGGACGGGGAGGATGCAGGAGAGGCGGCCGTGCTGCTGCGGACGAGCCGGGAATCGGACTATCCGGCTCAGGTGGCGGACTCGTTCATCGGGTATCAGCTCGTGTTCCGCAGCGGCAGGATCATCCTCGAGAAGATCGTGTACGAGCGGAAGGAAGAGCTCGATTCGGCGCTGCTGGAGCTGCGGCCCGGCCAGCCGTCCAAAGTATCCGTGAAGCTGGAAGGCGGCCGGATAAGGGTGTTCCGGGAAGACGGGGAGCCGCTTCTGGATGTGCTGGACCCCGATGCGATCCTGCAAGGAAGAATCGGCTTTCGCTCCTCGTCCCGGGACTGGATCATTTCCGGTCTTGAAGTGCGGCCGGTCGGCCATGAATGACAGAGAACGCTGCGACCAGGCGCGTTAATGGAACGGAGAGAAGACAGATGACAACGAAAAGATACATCAAGGACTACCCGAGGCCGCAGTTCGTGCGGGACAACTGGATCAATCTGAACGGAGCCTGGCAGTTCGGCTTCGACGACGGCAACGAAGGAGAGCGGCTGGGCTGGCCGGAGCGGTTCGGCGGAGATCGGACGATTCAAGTGCCCTTCACCTACGAGACCAAGGCGAGCGGCATCGTCGACGAGTCCCATCATGCCTATGTCTGGTACAGCCGCGAGCTGGACGTTCCTGCCGAGGCGGAGGGCAAGCTGGCCCTGCTCCACTTCCAGGCGGTGGATTACAAGGCCAAGCTGTGGATCAACGGAAGCTATGTGGGAAGCCATCAAGGCGGTTACGCAGAGTTCCATTTCGATATCGCTCCTTATCTGAAGTATGGACAGAGCAACGTGATCACGGTGAAGGCGGAGGACAGCCTCGACGCTACCCAGCCGCGCGGCAAGCAGCGCTGGGTGAAGGACAGCTTCGAGTGCTTCTATGTCCAGACGACCGGCATCTGGCAGACGGTCTGGCTCGAGTACGTGGAGCCGTCCTATGTGGAGGCCGTCAAGATGACGCCGGATCTGGATGCGCGGTCCATGCGGTTCGAATACCAGGTGCAAGGAGCCGGAGCGGCGGACGATATCCGCCTCGAGACGCTCGTCAGCCTGAAAGGGAAGCCGGTCAAACAGGTGAGCCTCGCCATCGACCGTCCGTGGCTGCAGTTGGATGTCGACCTTGTCCATGAAGCCAACGGCCCCTGGAAGCACTGCCACTGGTCGCCTGCCCATCCGAATCTGTATGACGTCGAGTTTATCCTGTACAAAAACGGCGCCGAGGTCGACCATGTGTACGCCTATTTCGGCATGAGGAAAATCTCGATCGAAAAGGATCGCATCCTGCTGAACAACGCCCCGATCTACCAGAAGCTGATTCTGGATCAAGGCTACTGGCCGGATACGCATCTGACGCCGCCCTCCGAGGAAGCCATTCTCGAGGATATCGACAAGCTGCTGGAAATGGGGTACAACGGCGTCCGGAAGCATATGAAGGTGGAGGATGCGCGCTTCCTGTACTGGTGCGATGTAAAGGGAGTGCTCGTATGGTCGGAGATGGCCGCCACCTTCGAATTCAACGACCGGGCCGTGGAGAGGTTCACTCGGGAATGGATGGAGGTCGTCCGGCAGCAGTACAATCATCCTTCCATCGTGACGTGGGTGCCGTTCAATGAATCGTGGGGCGTCATGAACATCGCCAAGGATGTCCGGCAGCAGAAGTTCACGGAAGCGATCTACCATCTGACCAAGGCTTTCGATCCGAATCGTCCGGTCGTGTCCAACGATGGCTGGGAGCATACCGTATCCGACATTCTCACGCTGCACGACTATGTCGAGAGCGGGGAGGAGTTCCGCCGGCGCTATGCGGGCAAGGACGAGATCACCGGCAACATGCGCAGCTTCAACCATTGGAAATACGCGTTTGCGGACAGCTATGCTTACAAGGGCCAGCCAGTCATCGTCAGCGAATTCGGCGGCATCGCCTTCAAATCCGAGGAGGGATGGGGCTACGGCAATCAGGTCGGCTCGGAGGAAAGCTTCCTGGAGCGGTTCCGCAGCATCCATGAGGCCATCCAGCAGACGGAATATATCTCGGGCTACTGCTACACCCAGATCACGGATGTGCAGCAGGAGGTCAACGGCCTGCTGACGGAGGACCGCAAGCCGAAGATTCCGCTGGAGAAGATCAGGGAAATCAACGGCTCGTAAAAGAGGGGATAACGAATCGAAGAGTACCAAAGAAGCCGTCCAATGGGACGGCTTCTTTGGTGTTTTTGCGCAGCTCGGAGGTTCCGGGCAATCGGGAACACGCTCATGATTTCAGGTGGACTTCACGATAATAAAACTCGCTTTGACGGTGGTGCCTGCACGTGGCTGACTGAATACTTCCAGTTCTCCTCCTGCCATTTCAGTCCGTTCTCGAATGCTGGTAAGGCCAATGGAGTATCGGCCGCTCTGCTTTTTATCATAATGGAAACCCATTCCCCGATCGCTGATTTCCATGGATGCTTTGCCGGTTTCAAGCTCCAGCAATAGAGAGGCCTCGCTTATCCGCGCATGCTTGCTGATATTGAGCAGGTTGGCTATTTGCGTACTGTGCTACCTTACCTCTATGATCACTTCGGCCCAGGACGTGGCGGCGGCGCCGCCCGGGGCGGGGATATAATTCGGGCTGATGACCGAGATCAGGTACAGTCCCGGCTCCTTCAGCGTCACGCTGCCGGCGAAGGCTTGCTTGGAGATCGCGACCGTTTTCGTTTCCGTTTCCGTGTAGATTTTCGTAACGTCCTTGGCGTCCTTGTTGAACTTGGCGACCGAGAGCTTCAGGCTGTCAAAGCCGTCGAGCTTCAGCAGCTTGCCGGAAATGGCGACCGGCTTGCCCGCCGCGGCCTTCACATAGCCGGAGGATGGCTCCGACAGCGACAGATTCGGCGTCCCTTCTTCCGTATAGGAGACCGGGACGGAGGCGGGATCGGAGACGCTCCGGACGACGGAGATGGGGACGCTGCCGGCCGAAATGGCTCCTACGGTAAACAGGTTGGCGCCGGGGCGCAGCTTGACGGTGAAGGAGGCTCGATCGTAGACGCGTCCGTCCAGCTGGATGTCCTTGCCCGCCGATTCTCCGGTCGATCCGCCGCCACCGCCGGATCCTAGCGGTTGCATGACCTGCGGAGAATAAATACCTTTCTCATAGAGGACGTTGAAGGTCGTCTCGGAAGAATCCGTACTCCAGGACGGCTTCAGCTTCTCCAGAATTTTGCTGCTCCAGTTCAGCCGGACAATCCCTTCCGCATAGGAAGGACTGATGCCCATGTATTTGAGAGCGGCGACCGGAACGTAGGTGATGCCCTTGCTCAGAAATGGAGCCGGAGTCGCAGGGTCCGCGATGGTGTCGCCTTGCGGGCTGAATAGGCCTGCCTTGCCGATCCGGAAGACGAGCTCCTGCCAGTAGGACTGCAGCTCTTCCTTCATTTTGATCCGCACCTGCCCTTGCTTCGGCTCCCAGTCGACGGAAACCGCGGCGCCGGTCTGGCGCAGCGTTCTCAAAGGGATATAGATGCGGCCATTTGTATGGATCGGCTTGTCTGTCTCGATTTTGTTGCCGTCCAGGACGGCTCCCGAAGCGGATGCGGCGAACGAGAATTCATGCTTGTTCTTGTAGATTTTGACGACGTCGGGGACGGGAGCGAGCGGAGAAGATGCTGCGGCTTGGCTTGGCGCGGATCCCGTGAAGGCCAGCACGGCGGCAAGCAGGGCGGCGGAGGAAGCGAGTCTCCGTTTTTTGGAGAAGAGTCGGTTCATGGATAATCCTCCCTTTTCTAGTACTTCCATTCTGATTACCCGACGGGTTGGATTTCAAATTGGTTGCAAATCACGACATGAATAAAAGTGAGGAAACAGAAAAAAAGTTTGCTGTGAAGAAGGAGCGGGTGTAGGATAAGAGGCAAGAGAATTCAAGCGGTCATGAGGAGCGGTGGAAATGGAATCGGTATCGAAAATGCTGCCGCTGCTGCGGGAGCTGGCGCAAGGCATCGCGGCCCAGTTCGGAGAGCGCTGCGAGGTCGTCGTCCACGACTGGTCGCAGCCTTATGAGAGCACGATCGTGCATATCGAGCACGGCCATGTGACGGGGCGGAAGATCGGCGATCCCGGCACGAACCTCGGACTCGAGGTGATGAGAGGCACGTCGGAGGGCGGCCATCGGCAGAATTACGTCACCCGGACCAAGGACGGCCGGCTGCTGAGATCCACTTCGATTTATTTGAAAAATGACGCAGGAACAGCGATCGGAGCCCTGTGCATCAACTTCGACATCTCTGAGCTGCTCGCCGCCGAGAAGGCGCTGCAGGGGCTGGTCGGCATGCAGGAGCTGCAGCCGGTGCAGGAGTCGTTCGTCAGCAACGTCAGCGATCTGCTGGATTCGCTGATCCAGGAGGCGGAGGACGCCGTCGGACGGCCGCCTGCGCTCATGAGCCGCGAGGAGAGGATCCGGTTCATCGCGCTGCTGGACCGCAAAGGCGCGTTTCTGGTCAAGAAGGCGGGCGAGAAGGTATGCGCGTATCTGGGCATCTCCAAGTACACGCTGTACAGCGATCTGGAGGAAGCCAAGGCGACGGATGCGGAAGGGGAGCAGAACTGATGGGCGAGAAGGAACGGGAAGGGATGGAAGCGGGCGCTCCTGAGCGGGAAGAGGAGCGGTCGGGGCAGGAGGCTGCCGCTCAGGCGGTGATCGAAGCGTCGGAGGGGCCGATAGGGACCGGCGGAGGACCGCCAGCGGCGGAGCGGCTGGATGGCGGCGATATGCCGGAGCAAGCCGCCAAGGCAGCGCCCGAGAGCGGCTGTCTGCCTGGCGGGGAATTCGGCGATGAAGGGCCGCAGACTCCCTTCATTCTTATCCGCAGCGTGCGCGTGGACGCCAATATCGCGTCCATGGCGGAAGCGGCGGCGAAGCGGGGCGTGAAGCTGCGCCCGCATGTGAAGACGCACAAGCTGCCGGAGCTCGCGGCCCGGCAGCTTGCTGCGGGAGCCGTCGGCATCACCGCCGCCAAGTTGTCGGAGGCGGAGGTGATGGCGGATGGCGGGATCGGCGATATCTTCATCGCCTATCCCGTCATGGGTGCCGCCAAGGCGCGGCGCGCCGCGAGCCTCGCGCAGCGGTGCCGGCTCGCCGTCGGCGTCGACAGCGCCGCGGGAGCGCGGCATTTGTCGGCGGCCGCCGAGGCCGCCGGCATCGCGCTCGAGGTCCGTCTCGAGATCGAGAGCGGCCTCCGGCGCACGGGGGTCGCCCCGGAGGCGGCGCTGCCGCTGGCGCGGGAGATCGCAGCGATGCCCGGCCTGGAGCTGACGGGCATCTTCACGTACCGCGGCGCGATGCTCGGCGGGGCTCCGACGATGGATCTGCGGGCGGCCGGTCACGAGGAAGGCCGCATGATGGCTGCCGTCGCACAGGAGCTGCGCCGCGGAGGCGTGCCGATCCGCGACGTGAGCGTCGGTTCGACTCCGACGGCTGTCTATGCCGCCGAGATCGAGGGCGTCACGGAGATCCGGCCCGGCACGTACGTGTTCCATGACCGGATGCAGGCGGCCTTTGGCCTCTGCAAGCTGGACGATTGCGCGGCCGAGGTATGGGCGACGGTCGTCAGCCGTCCGGCGCCGGACCGCATCGTCATCGACGGAGGCAGCAAGACGTTCGCGACCGATGTGCAGCCGGGCAGCGCGCCGCTGCAGCTGCAGGGTTTCGGCCATGTCGTCGGCCTGCCGCATGCCGTGTTCGAGCGCATGAACGAGGAGCATGGCGTCATCCGGATTCGCCCGGAGGACGACTGCCAGCCGGGCGACCTGCTGCGCGTCGTCCCGAACCATATCTGCAGCACGGTGAATCTTCATTCCAGCGTGTACATCAGCGATAAGGACGGCGGGCTTCGGCAAGTTCCGGTCGCAGCGCGCGGTTGCATTCAATAGAAGGGAGCGAAAGGCGACATGCTGGATTTAGTGCTCAAAAACGGACGCATCGTGGACGGGAGCGGCAATCCGTGGTTCCGCGGCGACGTCGGCGTGAAAGATGGGATGATTGCCGCCGTCGGCCGCGTGGACGCGGAGGCGGCGCAGACGATCGACGTCCAGGGACGCGTCATTTCCCCCGGATTCATCGACGGCCACTGCCATTCGGATCTGATGATCCTCGACCATCCGCTCAGCGAGATCAAGCTCAGCCAGGGCGTCACAGCCGAGGTCGTCGGCAATTGCGGGCTCGCTCCGGCGCCGGTATTCCCGGACCGGGAGGAGCTGCTGCGCAGCTACATTTCCCCCGTCATCGGCAGTACCCGGCATGACTGGCAGTGGAATACGGTCGGCGAATATATGGACTACGTCGCCCGATCCGCTCCCGCCGAGCATATGGCGACCTATGTCGCCCACGGCGCCTTGCGGATCGCCGTCATGGGCTTCGACAACCGTCCGGCGACTGCCGCGGAGCTGCACCGGATGAAGGAGCTGCTGGAGGAAGGGCTGCGCGCTGGCGCCATCGGCTTGTCGATCGGCCTGCTCTACTCCCCCGGCAGCTATACGTCCAAGGAAGAGCTTGCGGAGCTGTGCACGGTGCTGCCCCGCTACGACGGCCTGCTGAGCACGCATATCCGCGGCGAGGGCAACAATCTGCTGCCTTCGGTGCGCGAGGTCATCTGGATCGCCGGGAAGGCGGGCATTCCGCTCCATATCAGCCATCTCAAGGCAGCCGGAAAAATCAACTGGGGCAAGGCTCTTGAAGCGATGGAGCTCGTGGAGGAAGCCCGCGCTCAAGGCATGGATGTGACCGTGGACGTGTACCCTTATTCGGCGGGATCGACATCGCTGACGACGATTCTGCCTCCATGGGTGCTGGAGGGAGGCATCCCGGGAGCGCTGGAAGCGTTCCGCGACCCCGTCCTGCGCCGACGCATCCGCGAGGAGCTCGGCCGGGAGCAGGACGACTGGGACAACCTCGTCTGCTCCACCGGCTGGCAGAGCGTGTTCGTCGCCTCGGCCAGCGGCGCCAACGCTGCCTTGGAGGGCAAGCATATCGAGGAGATCGCAGTCATGCGCGGCGTCCATCCCGCCGACTGCATGATGGATCTGCTGCTGGAAGAGGACGGCCAGGTGCCGATCGTTTACTTCCACATGTCGGATGACGACGTCCGCCAGGTCATCGCCTATCCCCGCTCCCTGATCGCCTCGGACAGCCTCACCTGCGAGACGGGCAAGCCGCATCCAAGGCTGTATGGAACGTTTCCCCGCGTTTTTGCCAAATACGTGCGCGAGGAGCGGGTGCTGACGCTGGAGGATGCGGTGCGCAAGCTGACCTCGTTCCCGGTGCAGCGCTTCCGTCTTGGCAAGCGGGGCCTTATCGTGCCCGATTATGCCGCCGACCTCGTCGTGTTCAATCCGGATACGATCCAGGATACCGCGACCTTTGCCGATCCCAAGCAGCAGCCGGAGGGCATCTCGCATGTCGTCGTCTCCGGGCGCGTCGCGATGCAGGACGGCGTGCATACCGGAGAGCGCGCCGGGGGCTTCCTCCGCGCAGCCTCATGCGCCTGCGGCAGCGGGCATGGCACGCACTGAAATGCCGGGCATTTCATGCGGGAGCGCCTGAGATGCAGACAGCATCGCCGCCCTGCCTTAAACAATTCCCAATCGAAAGGATCGATGAACATGTCTAAAATCGACCTACGCCTCGCCGAGCTCGGCATTACGCTTCCGGAGCTTCCGGCTCCGAAATTCTCCTACATACCGGTCAACCAGACCGGCAACCTGATCTACACGTCCGGCTTCGACTGCCGCATCGACGGCGTCCTCATGCATGAGGGCAAGGTCGGCTCCGACCTGACGATCCAGCAGGGCCAGGAAGCCGCGCGCCAGATCGTCATCAACCTGCTCGCTGCGATGAAGGCTTACCTTGGCGACCTTGACCGCGTCGTCAAGATCGTCAAGCTGCTCGGCTTCGTGAACAGCGCTCCAGGCTTCGGCGACCAGCCTTACGTCATGAACGCCGCTTCCGATCTGCTCATCGAGGTGTTCGGCGAGAACGGCCGCCATGCCCGCAGCGCTATCGGCACAAGCGACCTGCCGTTCCATACGCCCGTCGAGATCGAGCTCATCGCCGAGATACGCGAATAGAGCTTGTCGGGCGGTCAGGAGGCCTGCTTGTCCGCATGCTGATTGAAGGTCAATGAGGATGTCGTCCCATAAGTCATGAAAATGACTTTGGGGCATTCCTTCGCTTGTTCGCCTCAAAATAATCGATGGGCTGAATAATTCGCTCCAGCAATCGGGGAACCTATAGGGCAATCATTATGATTCCTTTGGAGGGCGACAAATATGTCAGGACGAAATAGCAAGCCGAAAAATTCAGGTCCCGCAGGGCATCCCGGAAGGCTGGATCAGTTCGGAGCCAAGCTGGGCTCCAGCAACGAGGCCGAATTCGCCGAGGCTCTGGGACAAGCATGCAGCACAGGAGAGAAAAACGATAAAGCTGAGAAGCATACGAAATAAATCCTTCCAAAAGCGCGCCGCAGTCCATCTGTGCCGCGCTTTTTCTTAGCTTCAGCTGTGGTTCGCTCCATGATTGATGCGTTATTCACCCAAGCAGGGCAGTTTTAAGCGAGTCTAAGCTCAGACTTTCCCTTCCGAGCAAAAAGTCGATTTCCTGGGAAATGACAGACGGAATGTCGAAGGAAGGCGTCTGTGGGTGCGGCCGCCGCAGGACGAATCCGTTGCTTCATGGCCGACGCCGAGCTGGTCATCGACGGCGGCTGGACGGCGCTCTAAGTCAAGGCAAAGAAAAAGGCTGGCCCCGATTACGAACCGTGATCGGGGCCAGCCTTTTTCTTGCAGTTTTAGGTCTACATGTGAATAAGGAGGACCGATCCGGTTCTCCTTGTTTTTATTGCAGATAATCAGGCCCGGGGCTTCTGCTGAGGCAGCACCTTATAGGGACCGAGTATGGACAGATTCATCAGCTGGGCGGCGATATCCCTTTCCTCGTATGGCATCCGCTTCTCGATCCACCAGATGACGACCTCGAGAATGGCGGCTTCCGCGTATTTGACGGCAACCTCGCGCCTGGCCGTGAGCAGGCTGTCGTCAGGCTGGGCGAAGGCCATTCCGTCCGACACGAAGTCGTGGATGACATTCAGCATTCCCGAAGCAAGCTGGGGCACGCGGTTGCGGACGAGCATGGCATTGTAGACGGAATATTGCTCGGCTATATGATGGAACAGCTTCACGAAGCTTGGATGAGGCTCGCCCCGGAGATAATCGAACCCTTCGTCATCGGCCTCGGAGGTAGAGACGGCATCCCGGAGCTCCTGTAGAAGCTCGCCGATATATTCATCCAGCAAAGCCTGCTTGTCCACGTAATGCAAATAGAATGTGGCTCGTTTGATTGTCGCCTGATCCGCTAGCTCCTGGACGGAGAAATTATCCACTCCATGCTTTTCCATGAGCTGGACGAGAGCTTCGCGCAGCAGCCGGCGTGTCCGCAGCACGCGCGGATCGGTTTTGCTAGGTGTCATGGGCGGATTCCTTTCTGCCAGCATTAATCTCTTGCAAGTATAGTATTTTGGCAGGCAAAGAGGAAGGATTTCGGCTATCGCGACGGTAAAGCCCCCGATTACCACCTTTAGTTGTGTTGCAGGCTGATCTACGGTTCAGCTGAGTGCAGGCGGTATGCTGGGAGCGATTGTTCTGCAGAGCGGCCAAGGCGCCGCCTTGACTCTGATCAAGATCGACAGTTGAGAAAAAGGAGCTGCCGCTCCATCTTCTCATGATTCCTGCAGGAGGCATTCTCGTATGATCAGGTCAGCCGGAACCTCTGGCTGGCCTTGTTTTGATCGGTCTAACGCTGAAGTTGAAATGGGAGCGTTCATCCGTCATGATACCAACAGTTGATCAAGCGGATTTCATCCGTCAGGAGGGCATGACTCATGCGAATCCATATTCTCGTCGCCGACGACGATCCCCATATCCGAGAGCTGCTGAGGCTCGTGCTGACGAGGGAGGGCTACGCCGTGAGCGAAGCCGCGGACGGACAGCAAGCAGTGTCCGTGCTGGAGGCCGAACAGGTGCATCTGGCCGTCGTCGACGTCATGATGCCCCTTAAGGACGGGCTGGAGCTTACGGAAGAGATCCGCCGGCAGTACGACTTGCCGGTTATTCTGCTTACTGCCAAGGGAACGATGGCGGATAAGGAAAAGGGCTTCGAAGCCGGAACGGACGATTATCTAGTGAAGCCGTTCGAGCCGCAGGAGCTGATGTTCAGGATCAAGGCGCTGCTGCGCCGGTACCGGATGGCCAGCTCGGAGGTCATCCGGCTGGGGGGAGTAACGATTGACCGAGGAAGCTACGAGGTCAATGCCGCAGGGCAGAGCATCGTCCTGCCGCTGCGCGAATTCCAGCTGCTGGCCCAACTGGCCAGCCAGCCGGGCCGCATCCATACCCGGGAGCAGCTCATCTCCATGATCTGGGGAACGGACTATGAGGGAGACAGCCGGACCGTGGACGTGCATGTGAAGCGCTTAAGGGAGAGATTCGAGCCTTATCGGGACGATTTCGTCATCACGACGATCCGCGGCCTCGGCTACAAGCTGGAGACCGGGGGCGGCCCATTGTGAAAAGCCTGTATTTCCGCATTGTCCTTACCTTTGTCCTGATCGCCCTGCTCAGCAGCATCGGAGGCATGCTGCTCACCAGCCTCTACTACGATTACCGGCTCAACGCCAATAATGAAGACAACATGGAGCAGGCGGCGGATCAAGTCAAGGCCATGCATGACGGAGCGCCGCAGGAGGATCTGCCGACGCTGCTCGGAGGCATCGCAGGCCTTGGCTACCAGCTGTATATGGTCGGTCCCTCAGGTGACAAGCACGCCTATGGGACTGCTTTCCGCCACGAGCGGTTTCCTTCCGCAGGCCAGGTGGAGAAGGTTCGGGAGGGGGGCGCTTACCATGGCATGTCGGAGGAGAACAGGCGCTTCAAGCTGTTCGCTTACTTCGAGAACAGCGCCCGCAATACGTATGGCTTCCCGCTGAAGACGGCGGAAGGAACGGCTGCCGTCTTCATCCGTCCCGATCTGGAGCGCCAGATCGGGGAAGTGCGCGTAATCGTGGCGGTGCTGCTCGTCAGCACGTTCGGCATCAGCCTGCTGCTGATCGCCGCCTTGAGCAGCCTCATCGTGCAGCCGGTGAAACGGCTGACGAGAGCGGCGCAGCGCATCGCCGGAGGCGATTACGAGGTGAGCATCGACACGTCCCGGCGCGATGAGATCGGCGAGCTCGGCCGCCGCTTCTCTACGATGGCGCGGTCGATCCGCGATCTGGACCGGATGCGCCAGGAGTTCGTGGCGAATGTGTCCCATGAATTCCAGTCTCCGCTGACGTCCATCCGGGGTTTTATCCGTACCCTTCTCGACAGCAAGCCGGCCCCGGATGCGCAGGAGACCCGGCGTTACCTGGCCGTCATCGACGAGGAGAGCCGGAGGCTGTCCTCGCTCAGCCGCCAGCTGCTCATGCTTGCCGACGTGGACCGGCAGGAACGGGTGCTGGACCGGCAGCCGTACCGGCTGGATGAGCAGCTTCGCCAAGCGCTCCTCATGATGGAGTGGCAATGGACAGACAAGGAGCTCCAGCTGGAGCTGGAGCTGCCCGAGACGACCGCGACCGCCGACCAGAGCCTGATGTACGAGGTGTGGCTGAATCTGATCGGCAATGCCGTCAAATTCACGGGCCGGGGAGGCGTGCTGGGCATCGAGCTCAGGCAAGAGGACGGCTTCTGGAGCGTATCGATCCGCGATACGGGACCGGGCATCGCGCCGGATGAGCTTTCCCGTATCTTCGAGCGGTTCCACAAAGCGGACAAATCGCGCCGCCATGATGGAGAAGGGGGCAGCGGAAGCGGACTCGGACTGTCGATCGTACAGCGGATCGTCACTTTGCACGGGGGCTCCGTGGAGGCGCAAAGCGAGCTCGGGCGGGGGACGGTCATGACGGTGCGGCTGCCGTTCTAGCGTTGCGTACAGCAGCTTCGGGGCCGAATGATTTCTCCAATCGGATTCCTCCTTCGGCAGAATGATGCCGCTAGCGTACCGACTTTTGGCTTATGCACCGGCCCATAGGCTTGCGTACCGGCCCCATAAGTAGCATGCCGGCCCATAGGTTTGCGTACCGGCCCCATATATTGCGTACCGGCCATAGCTTGAGTGACGGGCCAATAGGTTTTGTACCGGCCTTGCGCACCGCCCATAGCAGAAGACCCGTTCGTCATGGCGAACGGGTCTTCTGCTATGGAATTCTCTTGTCCGCCTCAGCTCAGGGAGCCGGACAGCTGCTTCCCTGCTTCCCTGCCTCCGCCGACAGCCAGGCAGCTCTCGAGCCAGACTTCCTTGAAGTCGATCCACCCGAGCGTATTCAGCCTGGCGCCTTGAACGCTAGGGTGCAGATAGGTCTGGAGCTGCTGATGATGAAGGAAGATCAGCGAAGCCTCGTCGCGCAGCTGCTCCTCGATCTGCCGCATGATCTGGCTGCGCTTCTCCGGCAGAGATTCGGCTAGGGCAGCATCTACGCGCTCGCGGATCCAGGACCTTCTCTCATCGTCGAAGTAGTTCGACAAGACGCAGCTTCCGTGCTCGTAGGCTTCGATTTCATCGACCTCGTCATCGGCAAGGACAAGGCCGAAAACCGTGACATCGGCTTCCGTCGTCCCCGTATTCCGGCAGGAAGCAGTCGGGCTCAGCCGCAGTTCGATCTCGATGCCCCATTCCCGGAGCCGCTCCTGGATCCACTGGACATCTTCGCCGTACTTGGGGTTGGCAGTCAGCTGCAGAGGAGCTCCGTCATACTCCGAATCCCGCAAAGCCGTGCGAATGCGCTCGGTCCGCGGCGGCTCGGGCGTGCGCGCCATGCTGACCTCGGGCAGAAAGCTGTAAGCCGGCAGCGCGCGGTCGCCCCCCAGATCGGCGACCATCCGCACGGGATCCAAAATCATTCTTACCGCTCTGCGGAAGGCTTCGGACTGCTGAGGACCGCTGCGGCGCAGATTCCAGGACAGGAGGGTGCAGCCGCGGCACAGCCTTTGCAGCGCGAGCCAGTCGGCCGTGGCGGAGGCATGCTCCCGCGCCCAGCTTTTCCCCGATCCTTCCCGCGGCCGGAAGATTTCGGGCGTGCCTTCGATCCGGGGCCGGAAGTCCTTCGGCATGATGACGATGTCCACACCGTCGAGGTAGGGCCTGCCCAGATGATAGGACGGATGGGCAGCGAGCTCCACGCAGCTGTCGCTGGCCTGGGTCATGCGGAAAGGTCCGCTGCCGGACGGCAGCTTCCAGAATGCCTGCTCGCTTCGGCCCCCGAAGCCGGCAGGCAGCAGGGAAGCTGCTGCGGCGCAGACGAACCGGCTGAAGATATGGTTCGGCTTGCGGAGGTGGAAGCGGACGACGCGCGGGCCGATCGTCTCGATCTCGTGCACGCCTCTCATCAGCCAGCCGTTGTCCGCAGAGGCTCGAAGCCGGTCGAAGGTGAACTTCACGTCGGCGGAGGTCAACTCCGGCCCGTGATGGAAGCGGATGCCTTTCTTGAGAAAGAACGTCCACTCCCTGGCGTCGTCGCTGGAGGTCCAGTGATGGGCGGCTCCAGGCAGCATGACCTGCTCGAGATCGTCGAACTGGAGGAGGCGGTCGTAGATCTGGCGGGCCAGATGACCGTCCAGGGCATAGTTGATCCGGGCCGGATCGAAGGTCTCGAAGGACGATACGACGGGAAAGCGCAGCGTATCCGCCGCATAGGCTCCTCCCTCGTCCTGTTCCTTGCGGTACCCGAAGATGCCCTCCAGCCAGGCCATGAATTCGGCCTTCTCGACTTCGCTTCCGTATCCTTCCATCAGCTCGAAGGCTTGCTTGTAATCGCCTTTGCCTGCATGGCTTCGCAGCAGCTCCAGCAGATAATCGCGCTTGTCGGCCAAGAAGGCGATCCGGGAGCGGTGGCCGCGGCCGCGGCCCGGCAGCCACCGGATCAGCCCCTCGCCTTCCAGCTTGCGAAGAATATGCTTGGCGTTGCGCGGGGTACAGAACAGCGCCGCGGCAATATCCTCGAGCGTCGCTTCGACCGGCAGGGCCGAGTCCTTATCACCCAAAAAACGGCCAAGCAGGGTCAAGTAGCGTTCCTGAGCATGCATTGAGGTTGGCCTCCTCTGCGGTGTGGATGTTCAAAAGGGGAAAAGTATTGAGGTGATTATACGCTTTTTAACCCTTTTTGCACAGAGCATAATAAAAGCAAGGAAGCCAAGGAGGAATGATGGATGATGGAAGAATACTTCATGGAAAAAATGGCGGAGCTGAAACAGTCGGAGATGAGGGGGGAGAGCCCGCTCCTGATGTGGGAAAAGATTGAAAAAGGGCCGGCAGCGGTACGGCGGCGGCCGATCAAAAGGACATGGCATGCATTGGCGATTTTCGGCGCCTTGATCCGGAAATGAAGGCGGCTGCCGCATCTGCAGCGGGCTGGCGCGCCTTTGTCGGAAGTCAGCATAGAGAAATCGTAAGCAAGTCTTCAGCCCTCCTGCCGGGCGCTCCGGTACAGGAGGGTTTTTGTCTGCTTGCAAAGGGGAAACGCCAAGGCGATCCTTTCCTCTTTTGGCGATCCGCATATTTAATAGATTCAAAGGCATCCATCCATGCCATGCTTCTCCGGCATCCATAGAGTAATAGAGCAGTCAAGGCTGCAACGTCGAAGGAGGCGTGATCGGAATGGATGTCATGACATGGCTGCCGCCGGCGCGTCTGCTGGCTTCGGCCGACCCCGTAGAGGGGACGGGCGTGTACTGGGCGCATGGGAGGGTGAATGCGGATCGGGCGGCATCGGAGGGATAGGGAGCTTTGCGGAGTGAAGGGACTGATGCCAGGCTGCCGAAGGCATGGTAGGATGGATGGAAAATGCCGGAGGGATCAGCATGGAAAAAGCATTGAAAAGACTGGAGGAGAGAGTGCGGGTGGTGCCCGGCCGAATTCGGAATCTTCCGCTTCATCAGCTCGAGAACAGGCCGGGGGCGGGCAAATGGTCCGGCAAGGAAATTCTGGGCCATTTGTGCGATTCGGCGCTTGCCAATATCCAGCGTTTCGTTCGGGCGCAGTACGAGCCTCAGCCGCATGAAATCCTCAGGTATGAGCAGGACAAGTGGGTAGCCATCATGGATTATCGGAACCAGCCTGTCGAGGATATCCTGAACCTGTGGACTTCGCTCAACCGGCAGGCCGCCGTTGTCGTCGCGGGGCTCGCCGAGGAGGAGCTGGGCAAGGAATGCTCCAGGGGCCAGGAGGGAAATGTCACGCTGGCTTGGCTGGTCGACGATTATATCGACCATCTGGATCATCATCTGGAGCAGATTTTTGCCCTCCATTGACTGCTTCAGGAGGCTTGTCCAACCATGAGACGCCAAAAAAACGGCCGCCCGTTTTTAATGGAGCCGTTTTTTTGGCTTGCCGTCGGTGCCTTCAAGGCGCCTCGCCGGCTTGTTTCTCCCGAAGCTTGCTGACGGCGGACATGTTCCTAAGGGACGATCGTTTTGCCGCTGGCATGCACGTCCGGGGATGGAGCGGCGCCGTCATGCCAGTCGAACATGATCTTGTACAGGACGGCCGCCGCGACGGCCAGCAGCGCCAGCAGAGTGAACGTCCACTCGAAGCCGATCAAGCCGCAGAGAGGAATGGACAGCGGAGCAAGCGTGCGCCCGATCGTGAAGCGGAGGCTGGACGCGGCGAAATACTGGCCTCTCATCCGTTCCGGCGCGAGCCTCGTCACGAACATCTGCTGCGGCCCTGCGCACATGAGCTCGGCCAGCGTGAAGACGACCATGACGCCGGCAAGGCTCCAGACGCCGCCCGCCTGGCTGAACAGCGCCATGGAGGCGGCGTAGCAGAGGGCGCCGCCGATGAAGATCCAGCGATCCTTCAGCAGCGAGGACCAGCGCGCGATGGCAACGGTGAAAAGGGCGACGAGAAGCCCGTTCTCCGAGACGAGCAGGCCGAACAGCCGCTCGCCGGTCAGCTTCAGATCCCAACTGCTCCATACGCTTGCGGAATGGACGGTCTCTTCCAGATAGACCGGAAGCAGCAGGTCAAGCTGCATGAAGGTCTGCGACAGCAGGATTCCGGCCGCGATGAACAGCAGGAACACCCGGTCGGAGCCGATGATGCGGTAATTGCGCAGCTGCGCCCGCATCGCCTCTTTCCAGGAAGAGGCAGGAGTCCCTTCTTCGGATGCCTGGGTCGGATTCGTTTCGCGCAGCCTGGCCGACAGGAGGACACCCATCGTGACGCAGACGGCGCTCGCGGCTGCGGGCATGGCGGCGGGATGGCCGACGTACAGCACGGAGCCGAGCAGCGGTCCGATGACGACGGCGATGTTGACGAACGTATAGAAGACGGCGAATACTTCCGAGCGGTGCTTCTCGGGCACGACGTCCGCCACCATCGCCTGGCTGGCCGGATAGTAGAACGAAGTGGCCACGCTGGCAATCGTGAAGCCGGCGAACGCCAGCGCCGGAACCGGCAGCCAGGAAGAGGAAGCGGCCGCGAAAATGCCGTAGCCGATCGCCTGGCCGGAGGCGGCGAAGACCATCATCCGCTTGCGGCCGTAGCGGTCGGTGAAGTAGCCTCCGAGCAGGTTGGCTACGACGGCGAGAGACTGCGACAGCACCATCAGCAGGCCTGCCGTGCCTTTGCCGAAGGCGCGGGCGAATACGATGGAGAGGAACGGGAAGAACGTCCAGAAAACGATGTTCAGGACGAACTCTCCCCCGAGCCGCAGTTTCAGGTTGGAATCCCAGTCGCGAAGTTTCATGATCGGCCTCCCTTCAAGACAGGCATGGCGGAGCTCCCGTTATCGGGTGGCGGACGCCATGCGCAGATCAGCAGGAAGCTTCGCTAGGGCATGGTTCTAGGGCAAGTCGGCCGCAAATGTCGTCATATAGCCCGACGGGATTCAGCCTTCCGCAGCGATCCGCCGATCTGTCTTGCGCCCGTAAGGAAGCAGGAACAGCATGAGCAGGTTGACGGCGGCGAAGCCGAGCAGCAGGATGAAGATCATGTGCAATCCGTTCTCAAGCTGGAGCGCGGTGCCGCCTTCCCGGTAAAAGCGGTTGAATACGAGGCCGAAAATCGCGACGCTGATCGTCTGGCCGAGCGCGTTCATGAGCGCATTGGTCGAGGTGGCGACACCTCTCGATTCCCAGCCGACCGAGTTCTGGACCGTGACCAGAATCGGGGTGTTCACGCAGCCCATGCCGAAGCCCATGACGCATAGAATGAAGATGAGATAGGCGAGCGGCGATGACGGCTGCAGGGCAAGCAGCAGCAGCGATCCGGCGGCGATCAGGATGACGCCTCCCGTGATGAACGGACGGGGACCGAGCCGATGCAGATAGCGGCCCGACAGATTGGAGGCGAGCGGCCAGGCGATCGACATCGGCATGAGCGCCAGGCCGGAGAAGGTGGCGGATTTGCCCAGCAGCATTTGAATCCAGAGCGGCGCGTAGATCGTCAGCCCGGATGATACGCTGAACATGAAGAAGCCCATGGTATAAGGCACGGAGCGTTTGCGGTCGGCCAGCAGCGCCAGCGGAAGCATCGGCTCGGCGGCTTTTTTCTCTACCTGAATGAAGACGATCAGGAAGAACGCCGCGGCAGCGAACATGCCCAGAATGAGCGGGGAGTCCCACGCGTAAGTCTCGCCGCCCGTCAGGAGGGCGAAGAGCAGCGCCGAGATGCTGACGGTGAAGGCGGCGGCGCCGGCATAATCGATTTTTTTGCCGCTGCGGCTTACCGTCTCCTTGAGGAAGCCGAATACGAGCGCGAACGAGATGATGCCGATCGGAACATTAATGAAGAAGATCCAGCGCCAGCTGATCTGGTCCACGAAATAGCCGCCTACAAGAGGCCCCAGAAGAGCGGCTACCGACCACACGGAGGCGAAAACGCCCTGGATCTTGCCTCGTTCCTCGCCCGGATACAGGTCTCCGGCGATCGTGAAAGCGACGGGAGAGAGGGCGCCTGCTCCGATCCCCTGGATGGCGCGGAACACGATGAGCTGCTCCATGCTGCCGGCCGCTCCGCATAGGACAGAGCCGAGCACGAAGAGCAGCAGCCCGATGGCGAAGATGCTCCTGCGGCCGAAAAGGTCGGCGAGCTTGCCGAAGATCGGCGTGGAGACGCATGTAGTGAGCGTGTAGATCGAGAAGATCCAGCTCAGCAGCGACAGGCCTTGCAGGTCGGCCGAGATGCTCTTGGTCGCGGTGCTGACGACTGTGGCGTCAAGCGCCCCGATGAACAGGCCGAGCAGCAAGCCTGCCGTCACGATTTTCCGATTCGTTTTGACGGGGGACACAGGCATCCCTCCTTAACGTAAGATGTCAGCTATGGAGCATCGTAACGGCTTTTCTTTGACTTTGTCAATGTATTTCTTTACTATATAAGTACTACGCTGGACGCACGGCAAGAAGACCGGCAAAAGGGGGAGAAGCAGATGTCACCGTCCGACAACAAGCAAGAAGGCGCGAGCGCCACCCGCACCCGCAGAACGATCATCAACCTGCTCAAGCAGCACGGGCCTCTGGACGCCGGCACGCTGGCAGGCATGCTCGGCGTCTCCGGCATGGCCGTGCGCCAGCATCTGTACGGATTGCAGAACGAGGCGTTGATCACCTTCGAGGAGGAGCCCCGCGCGATGGGACGGCCCGCCAAGCTGTGGAGCCTGACGGCGGAGGCCAACCGGCTCTTCCCGGCCGGATATGCGGAGCTGACCATCGGGCTTATGGATTCCGTTCGCGAGACATTCGGCGAGGAAGGGCTGGAGAAGCTGCTCTCCGTCCGCAACGGCAAGCAGATCGCCTTCTACTCCTTGCCTCCAGGCGAGGACGGAACGGAGCCGGCGCTTGAGGACAAGCTGCGGCGGCTGACCGAAGCCCGCACGGCCGAGGGTTATATGGCGGAATACGAACGGCAGGCGGACGGAACGTATCTGTTCACGGAGAAGCACTGTCCCATCTGCGACGCCGCCGCGGCCTGCGCCAGCCTGTGCCGTTATGAGACGGGCATGATCGGCAGCGTGCTCGGCGAGGGCGTCGAGGTCGAGCGTACGGAGCATATGCTCTCCGGGGGACGCCGCTGCGTCTACCGGATTGCAGACACGGGAAGAGCGGGCGGAGCAACCGCTCGTTAAGAATGAAACGATTGAAAAACACGAAACGCCTCTTGCGGGCGTGAAGGGCGTCCAAGAGGGACGGGCCTTTGCGGCGAGAGGCGTTTTTTTGTTTGCGTGCTCACCCTCTGCGGCGATGCTTGAAAGGGAGCAGGGGAGCAGGGGAGCAGGGGAGAAGGGGAGCAAGAGAGCAAGAGAGCAAGCAGGGACAGCGCTGCCCAATTCGCTATAATGCTCCGGAACTGCTCCTTGTAAGTGGAGTCGCCTGCTACCAGAAATGCTTGTCCATGCCGGAGGGAATGCCGCAGCGCCGCAAAAAAGATTCGAGCTGCTCTCCCTCCTCCGGACGTTCCCCGCAGGTCAGAAGCTTCACGGCGAACTCATTGGCTTCCCGTTCGTATCGGGACAGGACGAAGCGGGTGCGGAGCGTGATGAAGGAATGGCTGAAGCCCTTGTGAAGGAGCATATGGCCGAGTTCATGGGCGCAGACGAACACAGCCTCAGCTTCCGTCAGACGATCGGACAGCACGATGAACCGGCGTCGGAACGCATGCTGGCAAAAGCCTTTCATTCCGGAAGGAAGCGGATGCCGTAGAACGGAGATCCCCATTTCTTCGGACAGCCGGAAGGGGCAGGTCACGCCGTATGTGCGGTACAGGTTGCGCGTCCGCTGCCTTAAGTTCATTATGCGCGTGGCTCCTTTCTCAAGCTTGGTCTTGAGTACCCGGGCCGGCGCCGCCTGAGCCGGCTTTCCTCCGCGCCTCCTTGTTCAGCCGCTTGGCCTCCCAGGCGATCGATTCCATGAGCTCCAGCATCTTCTGCCGGTCATCTTCCGAGAATTCATGGCCGTCAAAATAAAGGACCTCGGGCATCTGGATGAATTTCTTGATGTCGCGGCGGTCTCTCATCGTCCCCCAGGAAGGAACCGGAGCCATGGCTTCCTGCTCCAGCAGGAAGTCGGGGCTGACCTCGAAAAAGCCGGACAGCTTGATCAGCATGTCCAGCCTGGGCTTCGCCAGTCCGTTCTCCCAGGCGTTATAGCGGGCCCGCTTGATGCCGAGGCGGGCTGCGAGCTCATATTGGGTCCATCCCCGCTCCTCGCGCAGCCGGAGCAGAATGCTTGCGATCGACATCGGAGGGAGCCTCCTTTCTGAAATTCCAAATCTTGACGGGAATACGAATGGCTGTCTATAATTAAAACACGAACACATGTTCTTGTAAAGTCGACATCAAAAGGAAGAGGACGATCCTTGCCGAATTGGATAAATTAATTATCTAAACAGCTTATCTCTATCGGGAAAGGGGGAGATGCCGCCTGACATTCGGAGAGAAAGAAGGGAAATGGGAGGAGGGAGAGTAGTTAATACAGAATTCCAATCCAGCCTTTTGAGGGAGGTAGACTCACATGGAAACGGGACAGCTGGAGATGTTGGAGCAGACAGCCCAAGTTGCGGATAAATACGGCCTTTCCGCCGTTTTGCTGCTGATTCTGCTTGGGACGGTATTCCATTTGGTGAAGCTTATCGTAACGGGAGCTCTTGTGCCGAGGGAAAGGCTGGACCGCGCCGAGGAGGAGCGGGACAGGCTCCAGGCGATATTGGACAAGGAAAGGGAGGGGATGATGAGGCCCTTGCTTGCGCAAGGCAGCAATGAAAGGACGGAGGGCGTCCTGGTATCTTCCATCAGCAAAGGAGAACGATGATGAAATTGTCAGATGCATGGCAGCACTGGGCCGGCTTCATGGCCGATCTGGCAGCAGTCTTGCTGTCGCTGACGGCGGCTGCGCTGATTCCCATCCTCAGCGTCAGGGCGCTCCTGTACTTGACCGCCAGACGCAACGATCACCAGCGGGAAACGCTGCATCGCATCGCATCCGAGGCGGCGGCTCTGGCTGAAGCGGCGTTTGCGGGCGGGAACGGTCCGCGCAAGCTGTCGCTCGCGATCGGCTACACCCAGGAACAATGCGCCGGAAGCGGCATAACGGCTTCAGCGGATACGATTCGCGCCGCTATTGAGAAGGCGGTCATGGATTACAACGCCATGGTGAAGCCTTGGTCGGGACTTCCGGCTCCCGGAACGATAGTCAAGCCCAAGGGGGAAAGCTACAGCCAGTAATAAGAAGCGGCTGCTTAGCAGGAGCTGTTTTGCATGCATATCCGAAAAGCATACCCGCAGAAGAAAAAGGGGCGGCGGCAGCGCATGAAGCGCTGCAGCCACCCCTTTTGCATTCAGTCGCGCAGCCCTTCCGCTGCTATTTCCGCGATCCGTGCGGGAATTCCTTCTTTCTCATACAAGCCGCCGTGATAACAAAGGACGCGCAGGACGGGCAGCTCCGCGAGCTTGAGCAAGGAGCGGAGCGCTTCAGGCATATCCGGCGTGACGGGCTCGCCCGGTCCGACCAGCTCCCCGTTCACGACTCGCAAGGCGTCGGCGGCGATGAGCAGCCCCTCTTTTTCCACGAAGAGGGAAATGTGTCCCGGCGTATGGCCCGGCGTGTGGATGATCCGAATCCCGCCCTGCAGAGGGAGCCTTTCGCCGTCGACGACGAGGCGGTTGACGTGGCCGCGCGGAGGGTTCGCGAGCAGGGCCTCGAGCTGCTCCGGCGGCATCGCCTTGGACAGACGTTCGCGGTTGAGCTTGATGAGCGGCAGCTCGCCCTCGATATAAGGGCGCTCCTCGGCATGCGCGTATACTTCCAAATGCGGAGTGCATGTCTGAAGATCGTGCAGCGAGCCGATATGGTCGATGTCCTGATGGGTCACGATGACCCGCTTGACGTCGGATACGCTCAGCCCTTCGGCTTCGATGGCTCGGACCAGCAGCTCGTATTGCCCGATCATGCCGGTATCCATCAGCGTTGCGCCGTCCTCGTCCTGGAGCAGAACAGGGTGAATGGCGCTCTCGGGCTGGCCTTCCCGCATGGGAATGACCAGCGCCGAGATGCGGTCGGTCAGTTTCATTTCTACTCTCCTCTCGCGGGATGCGATCCTTCGGATCCTCTCCTGCCTATTATTTAGGACTAAACTATATCGCTATTACAGCTAGTGTAGCGTCAGGAACACCTCAAAATCAAGCGGCCTGCTCCTCGCCGGACGGCTCTGGAGTCGAGGACAGCGTATAGCCGGAGACTGTAGGCGACAAGCCGATGACCAGGATGACGGCTGGCCCGCTGCCATATTTGCATACGCGATTTTCGTGCCGACTTTTGAAGTCAGGGAAGGCATGGTCGTTCTCCTTTCGGTCTAAGCCGCGTATTGGTTTCCTTTGGGCTGACGGCTCCATTTCGGCCTCTATATGGACGACGAACGGTATGGCGGACAATCGACATCAGCAAGAACGTTTCATAAAAAAACTTTTGGCGTCTGTTATTTGCGCGGCAAGAGGTTGAAAATCATTCTCACTTATATTATAATTATTATAAATTAGTATTAATTATATTTAAGGAGTTGACCTGATGATGAAACGTCTGTCTGTCTCTTTGCTTGGAAATCCAGCCGTCATGCCGCCCGGATTTCAAGAAGCGCTGCGTCTGCTGGAGAGGAAGGGAATTGCACTGACGGCCGCCAGGTACGATCTCTTGCACTGCATATATAGGTCGGATGCCAGTGTCTCGGTGGAGGAGCTTGTGGATATTCTGTCCGGCAGCCACCGCATGCTTGGAGCGACGATGGTCTACAGCTATCTGCGCGTCTTCAAGCGGCTCGGTCTCGTGCGGGAGCTCGACGCCCGCTTCAGCGCCCGCCGCTACGAAGCCGTCAGGACTCTGGCGGTATAACGGCTCGGGAGTCTGAAGCTTGAGGAAATCGCTTCCTGCTCAAGAAGAATAAGGGCGGCCCCGGTGCGTGAAGCGCTCCCAACTGTGACAGCTGCGTGAAGCTTTTCGCAACCTGCAATCTTTCCCCGGCTACGGATCGTAAAGGAAAACAAGGCGCGTTCCTCTTGCAGGAAGACGCTGGAAAAGATCCTGTGACGGGGCTTTTCTCTAATTGACATTGAGAATGATTATCAATTATGATGAAAGAACAATCGGCATCGTCTTCCCGGACCGTCGCCCGGCGGAGATGAGCGCTGGGCTGCCCGGCGACTACGGGACGGCAGGAAAGGACGGTGGAGGCTCATGAGCGGAGTGGAGAGATATAGACTGGATGCGCAGGTGCCTCATACACTGGATGATTTGTGGTTCAAGCTGCGGGATGCCGCTCCATGCGGCATTGAAGTGGATAACGGCAGGCTGAAGCCGGAGTGGGAAGGAGACTTCAGGCTGATCGCCCTGACGGCGGGAGCCGGCAGGCTTGTAGCGGGGGAACGCAGCCTTCCGCTGCGCGCGGGATCGGTGTACATCAGCTTTCCGGGCGAGCCGCTCCGGGCAACGGCCGATTCGGCGCATCGGATGGAGATGTTCATCTTCCGGTTCACGGTCATGAAGGATTCCGCGGCAGACAGAAGAGCAACGGAGTCCGTGCAGGATCCCTTTCCCCGTGTAGAGGAAGTAGCTGCCTATCCTGCCGTGGCGCTCACCTCCCTGTGCAAGTCCATCTGCGCCTGCTGGGGCAGTCTGGACATGCTGGAGAGATTCCGCGGGCAATCGGTGTTCGTCGATCTGCTGCATCGCCTGTTCAAGGAAGCCCAGTCGGGAACGGACCAGGAGCTGGATGCGGCGCTGGAAGTCGTCCGCACCTATATCGAGCAGCATTACGAGCAGGAGCTGACCGTGAAGAAGCTCGCCGAAATGTCGAGAATCAGCCCGCGGCATTTGATGCGCTTGTTCAAGGAGAATTACGGCGTCAGCATCAGCGATTATATCAAGGCGCTGAAAAATCCAGGGAAGCAGGCTGCCCCGGTCATGCCGCGCAGTGCGATCAAAGAGAAATTCCGCAGGCCGGAGCCGGCAGGAGCGAATTACCGGGCGGATGCTTAGTCCGGCCGATTCCGGGTAAAAATGAACGGGCAAGGCATTCTACGGTTACCCGGGAAGGGGGCGGCGCTCATGCCGCAGGATCAGCCGGTCAAGGAAGGCAACGGCTATGTCATTCGCCGCGAGGGCACGATCGCAGGAGAAATTACGTATATTCCGTCAGACGGAATATGGATCGTCAACCATACATTCGTGGATCCGGAATTCCGCGGGCAGCAGCTGGCTGGAAGCCTGCTTCAGGCTGTCGTCGACGACGCCAGAAAAGCCGGCGTCAAGATCGAGCCCGCATGCTCATATGCCGCTGCGCAGTTCAAGCGCCGCAAGGATTACGCCGACGTCCGCGCCTAAGAGCCCGCGGCATCGGCGGTGGATTTGTTCTCTGAGCGTGTGAGGCTTGGAGGATAGGAACTATCTTCGTCCGTAGATCAGCCTCTGCCTCCGGGCAGAGGCTGGTTGCGCTTGCGGTGCAACCAATTGCCTGCTGAGGGCGTCAAATAGGAGAGTCTAGTTGATTCTGCCAGTATCCGCATCTCGGTCCGGCTATGGTATAATACTAGGGAATCTGCCCTTATCCCTATGGGGCAGCCCCTTACCCCGTTCAGCGAGGCTGCTTACGGGAAGCAGAGAGGAAGGAACCTTTACATGGAAAATCAAACTTCCCCGCAAACACAAGCAGGGACATTAGAGCCTGGAATCGCCAATCTGTTGGCGGCAATTTCCGGCGAACTGGATCGTGAAGTAGAGAACGGCCTTCCGGGAGAAGAGGCGGAAGCGCTGCTCGGCATGCTTGGCGAAGCGCGGCAGGCGCTGGAAGCCGGCGAGCATGCGGCGGCGGAAGGGTTCCTGTCCTCCATGAAGGAACGCAAACCGGAGATGGCTCCTTTGCAGGGAGCCCTTGTATACACGATTATCGCGCAGCAGCAGTGGGACCGCGCCAAGGAGCAGGAAGAAGTGCTGCTTCAGATGGCTGCCAATCCGGAGCAAGCAGGCGACTTCCAGGGCATGGTGGCGAGCCAGCTGAGCGCGCTCGGCCATGACGGCCGCGCTGCCGAGAAGCTGGAAGCTCTGATTGCGAAGCTTCCGGGACGCGAGGCCGACTTCGTTCCGCTTCTCTCAGCCGTCTATGTGAGATTGGGACGCCAGGAAGAATCGTGGAGCATCATCGAGAAGGCTTTGCCGGAAGAAGGCCAGGAATCGATTGTCCATCTTCCTCTGGTCGTATCGGCCGTCAATCGTGTCATCGACCTCAAGAAGTGGGATGTGTGGGCCAAGATCCAGCTTCGCGTCCGCCGTTATCTGAAGTCGCTGACCGACGAGAACGAGCAGCTCCGCGCCCGCGTCGTGCTTCTCTTGGAATGCCAGGCCTACATGCAGGCGGGACGCTTCCGCGAAGCGGAAATCTACGCCGAGCTGGCATACGGCATGGACAGCCATAACGAAGAGGTCCGCGAGCTGCGCAAGCAGATGCAGGAGATGCATGGACTCAGCAAAGAGCTGGAAAAAATGCGCAAGGATGCCGGAATCCATCCGGGAATCGCCATCCGCAACATGGAGTGGTATTATGCCGAATTCAACGAGGAGGCGGCCGTCAGCCTTCGCGCGAGCCTTCCGGAAGAAGTGCTTTCCCGCATCGATGCCGAGCCCGAGAAGCTGATGCACGGCATCCTGCAGCTCCGCTTCCGCTATCCGGCCTTCTACCGCCGCTACCAGGAAGAATGGCAGGAAGTATACAAGCAAAAGCAAGCCGAGCTGGGTCAGCCGGCTGGCAAATAACGGCAATCATTGCATAATCATGAACAGCAGCAATGAACGGCATTGAAGCCGTATGGAAAAGGCCGGGCAACGTCATGCGAATGACGTCGCCCGGCCTTTTTATGTGCCTATCGTTTCGCCGGCTTGCTGCCGGTGAAGAGCAGCAGCAGGAAGGAGATCAGGATGATGGCGGAGGTCCACGCCCATGCCATCGCGGTGCTGCCGGCGTCGACAGCTACGTAGATGGCAGTCGGCACGGTCTGCGTAATGCCGGGAATGTTGCCTGCGATCATGAGCGTGGCGCCGAACTCGCCGAGGCTGCGCGCGAATCCGAGCAGGAGAGCGCTGAGCAGGGACCGGGCAGCCAGCGGGAGGGCGACATGGCGAAGCAGCTGCGCCTCGCTTGCTCCGGCGGACCGGGCAGCCTGCTCCAGCTCCGGCTCGATGCCGGCGAAGCCGGTCTTCATCGTCTGGTAGACCAGCGGGAAGGAGACCACGACGGCCGCGACAACGGCGGCCCATGGCGTAAAGACGAGCGGAGCGGAGAATACCGCTTCGATCGTCTTGCCAAGGAAGCTGCGGCGGCCGAGCGCAACGAGAAGCACGAAGCCTACGACCGTCGGGGGAAGCACGAGGGGGAGCAGGAACGCGGTTTCAAGCAGCAGCTTCCCCCGAAACCTGGATCTGCTCATGAGCCGAGCGGCAGCCGTGCCGGCAGCGAGGGCGACAACGCTCGCCAGCAGGGCTACTTTCAGGGAGAGGATGACCGGCGGCCAAAACTGCTGCCAGTCTATCGATGCCGGCATTATTTCGGATCCGTGAAGCCGTAGTTCTTGAACACGGCCATAGCATCTTCGGATTGAAGATACGTATAGAACCGCTCAGCCTCGGGCCGATGCTTCGTCGCTTTGACGATGGCGGCGGGATAACGGATGGACGGATAGGATGCTGGATCCACTTCGTAGGCGACGGCTGCTTTGGCGGAAGACAGCGCATCGGTCCGGTAGACGAAGCCTGCATCCGCGTTGCCGGTTTCCACCGCCTGCAGGACGGCTTTTACATCCTTGGCCTGGACGAGCTTGTCCTTCAGGGCGTCCCACTGGCCGGCCTTGGCTAGTGCTTCCTGGGCGTATTGTCCAGCCGGGACGCTCTCCGGAATGCCGATGGCGATCTTGCTGAATGCCTGTCCGGCGAGCGCATCGAGGGAGGAGATGTTTGGGCTGGCCTCCTTCGGCACGATGACGACAAGCGAATTGCCGAGAAGATCGCGGGAATCCTCTGCGGCGACGAAATTTTGATCCACGAGCGCCTTCATGTTTTTGGACGAAGCGGACAGGAACAGGTCGGCGGGAGCCCCCTGTTCGATCTGTTTCTGCAGGGTGCCGGAAGCGCCGAGGTTGAAATGGAGGGAAATGCTTGGATGGGCGGCTTCGAAAGCGGTCTTGATCTCGTCCAATGCTCCGGTCAGGCTGGCCGCCGCGGATACCGTCAGCTCGACGAGCGGGACGGAAGAAGCTGGCGGAGAGGCGGATGCGGAGGTGCCGCCGCTGCTGTCCGGCTGCGTATTGGTTTGCTTGCTGCCGCAAGCGGCGGCAACCAGCAGCATGAGGCCGGCAAGAAGGAACAGGATAGGTTTAATTTTTTTTGATCTCAGCATTTCCTCTCACTCCAAGTATGGTCTTATATGGTCTTGTTATAATTAGGATGATTATATATAGAGGCAGTGAAGCTGTAAATCCCTAAACCGGCTTCATCCGCTATAATAAACAGCATAGAGCGATAGCGGGACAAAAGAGGAGATCAAGTCATGACTCAGGAACCATCCTATACGGTGGAGGAAGTGGCCCAGCTGCTTCGCATCTCGAAGCTGACCGTCTACGACCTTGTCAAAAAAGGCCGGCTTCCCGCTTACCGGGTAGGGAAGCAGATGCGCGTGGACGCTTCCGATCTGGAGGCCTATAAGGCTAAATCCAAGAGCCAGACCGCCTTCCTGGGTCTCAAGGATACGGCGGGATTCGCTGGGGCGCAGGACAATCCGGGCGGGGATGATGCGGCGAGCGGGGCTTCGGGTGTTCGCCGGCACGGGCCGGAAGACAGGAACGGTGGGATTCCCGGCGGAGATATCCGCTCCGGGCAAGGCTCTTCCTCTGTGAATGCGGGCAGAGCTTCTTATGCGGGGACTCCGCAGCATCAGCTCGTCATCACCGGACAGGACATCAGTCTCGATCTGCTGACTTCCTTCATGGAGAAGGCGACCGGATCCAGGCCGCTGCGCTCCCATGCCGGCAGCTTGGACAGCTTGATCCAAATGTACAAGGGAGACGCGGATATCGTGAGCACGCATCTATGGGATGGGGATACGGGACAGTACAATCTCCCGTATATCACCCGCATTCTTGCCGGGTTCCCGCTGCTTGTGGTGAACCTGCTCGTTCGCCGCGCGGGCTTATACGTACAGCCGGGCAATCCGCTGGGCATTTCCGGATGGGCCGATCTGGCCAGGCCGGGAATTCGTTTCGTCAACCGGGAGCGCGGCTCGGGAGCCCGAGTGCTCGTCGATGAGCAGCTGCGCCTGCTCGGTATTCCTCCGCATAGCCTCGAGCAGGATGGAAGAGTCCAGAACAGCCATCTTGGAGTGGCGGCCAAGGTGGCATCCGGCGAGGCGGACGCGGGAATCGGGATGGAGAAGGCGGCTTCGATGGTCGGGAACGTGGAGTTCATCCCGCTGATCCGCGAACGCTACGATCTGGTCGTGGTCAAAAAGCCGGAGAACGCTCCGTGGATCGGCATGCTGATGGATATTCTTCAATCGGAAGCGTTCCGAAGGGAACTGGGCGCCATTACGGGCTGCGACAGCTCCGAGACGGGCAAGGTGTGGCTCGATTCCTGAAACGGGAAGCTCGGTCCGGCAGCCTTTGACGGTCAAAACGTCGCCGTCGGCAACATCGGTGAATAGTGGCAGAGATGCTGGCTTCCATGCGGGAAGAGCCTATTTTCAAGGAAGAAGCTTCAGGCAAGCTTCCAGAAAGCTTACAGAAAGCTTCCAGAAAGCTTCAAGAAAGCTTCAAGAAAGCTTCAAGAAAGCTTCAAGAAAGCTTCAGGAAAAAGATGGTCTTGAAGGGAGCGCCATAAGTCCATGACTTATTCGGATCTAATCAAGTCTTACATCCATGATCTGCAGAGATATACGACGGAGCAGCTGCGCTGTAAATCCGCGGAAGAGGTCTGGTCGCTCGGCCAGATGTACGATCATTTGATTGCTGCGGCTCTTGATTATATGGACCAAGTGGAGGAATGCGCTTCCGGAGGCGAGGAGGATACGGCAGGGAAGACGGAGGCAGGCGAGCGGCTGTTTGCGCTCGGAGGCTTCCCGCCGGTTAAAATCAAGCTGCCTGACGGGCCGTCCAACACGCCTGGCAATTCGGACAGCCAGGAAGAGCTGGCGCGCAGGCTGGAGCATGTTCTGGAACTGATGAAGGAATGGGAGAAGAAGCTGAATCGGATCAATCCGGACAGCAAAGTCAGACATGGAGGATTCGGCTGGCTGAACGCCCGGGAGTGGTTCGACCTGTCCGGCATGCACTTCCGTCATCATCGGGCCCAGCAGAGGGAGCTGGAACAAAGGCTTGGGCTGTAGGCCGAGCATAAAGCCGAAAGAAACGGAGCAGAAAGAAACGGATAGAGTAGATCTGCAGATCGCGAGGAAGTTGCAAAGCGGCAGTTCAGGGAGCGCAATCCCGGGCTGCCGCTTTTTTTATATGGACTAGCGCGCTAGACGGCTATGCTTATCGCGCCAAACGGACCATGATCGAAGGCAAGCGTATATGCCAAATCGAATACGTGGGCGCAGAAGCTCTCGCCGGAAATCGTTGACATTACATGGAGTGTACAGCTATGATGACTTTATAAAGGTATTTATTTCAAAAGTAGAGGATTTGTCTATTCGATCGTCCTCCGTCAACGAAAGAGAGGCAGGAAGATGCCCCATCCCAAACTATTCCGGCTGCTGTGGGCCGGACAAAGCCTCTCCAATCTTGCTGATGCGCTGTATCTGCTGTCGGTCGTCACGATGGTCTACAAACTGACCGGATCGGCGCTGTTCTCCGCATTCGTGCCGTTGTGCCGGGTTGCAGGCCAGCTGGCCTGCGGAATCATGGCACCGCTGATCATGGACCGGTTCCGGCTTACGTCGCTGATCAAACTGTCCCAGCTGATGCAGGTCGCCTTGTTCGCCGTACTGGCTCTGGCGGCGGCGAATATGAGCGTCAGCGGAATACCGATTGCTCTGCTCCTCATTGCCCTGCTGTCGTTTACGGATGGCATTACGACGCCGGTCCGCAATTCGCTCGTCCCCTTGTATGCAGGCAAAAACGAGCTGATGAAAGCCAACGGGCTGATGTCCACGACCGACCAGACTGTCATGATGCTTGGCTGGGCAGGGGGCGGCATGCTTGTCACCTGGCTGGGAGGCGGCACCGTCATGGGCCTGACCCTTGCCATGTATGCCGGGGCGCTTGTGCTGACCTTGCAGCTCAAGGAGCCGGCAGTTCCTTCAGCTTCTTCGCCTGGCCAAAAGGAACCTGACCCGGCAGGGGTTTCAGACTTCGAGGCGGCGGCCGGCCTGCCGGAGCTTGGCGACAGCGGAGTCCGGAGCGGCGGCCAAAAGATCGGCGCCTGGGCGTCGGTCAAGGAAGGCTGGCAAAACATTTGGCGCAACAAGACCCTGCGGCTGCTCATTGTGATGGATACCATCGAAGGCACGGTCGGGGCGGCCTGGATCGGCGCGCTCATGCTCGTCTATGCGACAGAGCAGTTGGGCCGGGGGACCGAATGGTATGGAATCATCAACGGGGGGTATTTTGCCGGCTGCATCATCGGCGGACTGCTCGTCGTTGCCTTCACCAAACGCCTGATGCGAAGGCCGGCTCTGTCCATCATGGCCGGAGCGGGTCTGATGGGCCTGATGACGCTTGCTTATGCCGCGACGGAATCGCCATGGGTCGCGCTGCTGCTGGTCATCCTCATGGGGCCGCCTCAGCAGCTCCGCGAGGTGACGCGCAGAACCGTCTTCCAGAGCGCCTGCCCTCCGGAACAGCTCCCCAAAGTGATGAGCGCCGAAAATACGCTGGTGTACTCCCTGTTCGGCTTGTCGGTCGTTCTTCTGTCCTGGCTGGCGGACCGATGGGGCATCGCGGCCGTCTATGCCATGACGGGAGCCTTCTATCTGCTGACGGCCTGCCTGGCCGGGCTCAACCGAAGCAGGCTCCAAGGGCAGGCAGCTGCTCTGTACGGGGCATCCGACGCCGGACAAACATAGGAAATAACGGCTCAATCCGTAAAGCCTTCAGGCCATCGGGGAAGAACAATTCCGGGGCATTTCGGGTATGGCGCTGATCTTAATAAGGGCAGGAACAGTGATTCCTGTACTCCTCGGCTGTCAGGCCAGAACCTGGATGCCTTGGGCCGCAAGCTGTTTCTTCACGTCGGCAGCGACGGATGCGCTTCGAAGCTCCAGATCGACGATGGCCTGCTTGTGGGCGAGCAGCTGCTTGGCATAACCGTTCATCATCTCCAGCGATTTCTCCACGACGGCGGCATCGCTCTTGCGTGCGGCGGCTCCAAAATCCTTGAGGGCTGCTGCTGCGGCGGATTCGGGAACTTTGGCAGCGGATTGGCGGGATCGGATAGCGAGAGAGAATTCGTCCATTCCTCCCAATGTCTTGCGTGCGGCATTCATTTTGCGGGTACGCTCTGCACGGACGGCTTTCAACTGATCCTCCTGGATCCGGATCTGCTGCCGGGCCAGCTGAACGGCGGCCTTCATCGTATCTGCCTGCATGCGGGCCAGCTTGGCCAATTCCTTGCTGCCGTACTTGGAGGCTGCGCTTGCTTGATGGTTCATGGCCGTATAAGCCGCGTACAAAGGCTCGTAAGCGGACCTCGCCTTCTTCACAGCGGCTTCTTGCTTGGCAACGCGGTCGGTGTCAATCGAAGGAATCGACTTGCGGATGGCGGCAGCGTCCTGGCCGTTGCGAAGATGGAGCTCGGCGGCACGCAGGCTTACTTCCTCCAACTGGGCGGTGAGCGAGACGTAAGCGCCGTAATGGGCATTCAATCTGGCTGCCGCAGGAGCTGCTGCGGCGGCAGCCGTCCGCTCGAAGGCGCTCTTGGCTGCGGAACTCACGGCGAGAGAAGCGGCAGCTGCCGGGGACGGGGCCGCAAGCAGCATGAGTGCAGCAACGAGGGCGGCGGCAGCCGAGCTTGCGCGCCGCCAGCCCGAAGCGCATAAAGACGGAAAAATGGTCGTTGACATTCCAATCTCCTCCTAATTCCGCACGAGTCATAGAACGCGAAAAAGCACCGCAGCAAGCAGCTCTCTAGGAGAGCCGCAGGCTGCGGTGCTTCCGCATGTTCCTACACATGTCGTACGATCGTATGTTCTAAATTTAAGGCTGAAAAACGGAAATGTCAAGCTAAATTCAAGAAATTGTGCACAGGCTTCTTCAACGGCTTGCGTCAGATGGAAGGAGTCTCCTCAGGTTTTCTCGTCGTTCACGCCTGTTCGGTCCTGTTCATGCCTGTGCATTCCTCATAACGGGATGGCCGGATCAGGACAACGAGGGCAAGGACAGATCAAAAAGTGCCGGGCACAAGAGGCTCCTCGGTCAGCTGCCGGTAAAATACCGCAGCAGAAGCCGAGACGTAAGGCATCAGCCACAACAGGCCGAGCCCGAACGGAATCACGGCCAGGATGGCCCAGCCGAGGAAGCTGAGCTGGAGCACGAAAAGCCGCCATTTTTGGCCAATCATCAGCTGCTTGCTGCGGTCCAGCGCCTCGAGCACTCCCGTCTCCGGATTGTCGGCTAGAATATAATAGGCCTGGGAGTAGCGGTATGCCGCGATAATACCGGGTATGACCAGAAGCAGCGTCCACAGAAACACGAACAACGCCATCAGCAGATAGAGCCCGAGCGCTTTGCCGTAGTAGCGAAAGCCGTCAAAGACCATTCCGACGGCGATTTCCCGCCTGCGTACGAGCGCAAGGTAAAAGAGAACCGAGCCGAGCGCGAGCGGACCGGCGACAAGCAGCTCGAGAAGCCCTCCGAACCTGCCGAACTCCTGCAGGATGAAGCTGACCAGCACCGGAATGGCGCTGACCGCGATCGCCCGGCCCCAGCTGCCGGACAGGGCGGAACGGGCCTCCGCGCGAATCTCCGCCCGGGACAGATAAGTGTGGGAAGAAGACATGGAATTCCCCCTTCGTGTAAGGTGAATGTCTTCCCCAGCTTATTCAACGCCGCCCGAGCTTAGAAGGCAATCTCACAGCCTGCCGTATGCGCGCAGCGTAAGCAGGCGCTGGAGCGTGACGAAGCCCCGCCATTCCATCTCCGCCGCCGGACTCAAGGCAGGGAAGGACATCGGCCAGCCGCCGTCCTCCTCCTGCTCTCTTTCCATCGCATCCAGATGCTCCTCCACGGCAACATCCTCGATGAATTTCCTCGCGTAAGCATTCGGCTCCGGCGCCCAGTCCAACACTTTGTGGACGTAGCCTTCGGCATGGAAGTCCAGGCCGATGACGCCCGGCTTCTGCAGCCAGGCATCCAGACGGCGCAGCAGCGGCTCGGCGCGTTCCCGGTCGGGAGCCGCGTTCAGGAAAGCGATCCAGTGGACGCCTTCGTGGTAGCCTTGCGGCTCCCGATCCGGATCCCTCTCCAGCATCCTCCACACCGACCGTTCGGCTGCCTGGAACCAGTCCTGTCGGGCAAGTTCTGTCCAGCCGCTGCGGTAGAAGAGCCCGAGCAGCGTGCCAGTCGGGTTGATGGAGGGGACGGAGGTATCCAGCCCTTGCCACCAGGGGGAGAGCGGCCAGCCGGCCGCATCGCCGCGAATGATGGGCCAACCTCCTTGGGGCAGTGAAGCGGCCTCCAGCCACCGCGTGATGCCGTCCTCCAGCTGCTTGTCCCTCAGACCGGTCTCGGCGATCACATCCAGGGCAGCCTCCAGCGGCACGGGCTGGCTATGCGGGCAGCGAATGTCAGGCTCAAGCGCATGGCCAAAGCCACCATCCGGGTTCTGGTAGGCTTTCAGCGCCTGCAGGACGGCTTCGGCGGAGCCTTCCTCCCAGTGGAAGCGGAAGCGGAGGCGGTCGATCAGACGGGCGTTCAGAAGCAGAAAGGAACGGGCTTTTTCCAGCGATGCAAAATGGGACGGCATACAGGAATCCTCCTCGCAAATTGAGTTCGGCCCCAGTATACCGCCTTCATCCTGACAGCATGGATGTCATGAATTTCTTGGCGATCAAACGCAAAGATGCAGAAAACGCACGAAGCTGCCTTTGGTCAGGCGGCAGGTCTCGCGGATGGAGAAGCCGGCCTCCCGGATGAGCGGCTCGATCGGCTCGGTCGTCAGGATGACGGCCCGTCCCGCCAGCTGGCGCAGGGAGGCAAGCATCTCCAGCTGCTCCTCCGGCGGCGACACGGAGCAGAGATTATAGGGCATGTCGAGCAGGGCGGCGTCGTAATGCCCTTCCAGGCTGCGCATGTCCGCGATCTGGACCAGCTCTTCGGGATAGCCGAAATGCCGCAGATTCTCGCGTGCCCCGACCGCCGCGAGCGGATTGAGGTCGCCGCCCCGGATGTCGATGTCCATCGAGAGAGCTTCCAGCAGCACGGTGCCGATGCCGCAGCAAGGATCGAGCGCGCGTGCGCCGGAGACATCCGGCACCGCGATGTTGACGGCGGCCCGCGCCGCCCGGGCGGGCAGCGCCGTGGAATACTGGCGCGGCTTGGCGTTCTGCCGCAGCCAGACCGGCTCGGCGGAAGCCATCTCGCCGCACAGCCAGCGGCCGTCCAGCAGCGCGACGCCGAACACGGTCTCCGGCCGGCGCAGGTCCGGCTCTCCATGGATGGCCAGCCCGAGCTGCCTCTCCAGAGCAAGGCGGCCTTCATTGTCGGGCTGGCCCGGCGCACCCGTCTTGGCGTAGCGCACGCGGAAGGTGCGTTCGCCGGCGGACAGGCCGGCCGCCCGCTCCAGCAGCTCCTCCGGGGAAGCAGCGTCGATCTCGACCGCGAGGCGCTGCTTCAGGAATGGACTGCGGCTCGGATCGAGCCGGCGGCTGTGGATGAAGGCATCCGCGTCGGACGGCAGAGTCAGTCCGGGGAAGAGACAGCGAAGCTCCAGGGAGCAGAGCTCGGCCTCGGATTCGTGGCAGGCATAAGTATAAAGATAACGAAGGATTTCGTCGCTAGCAGGCATAGAGTATCGGTTCCTTTTCGTCGTCAGGCATGAGGAAGGCGGAATCTCCCGTTTGTCAGGAGCATCCGCGATCGGAATCTTCATTGTACCTCTCCAGCACGGAGGCCGCCATAGAGGCGACAGCCGCCCTCAGCTCGGGGGGCGACAGCACCTCCGCATCCAGTCCCATTCCGTAGAAAAAGCGGATCGTCCATGTCCATTCGGTAGCCGGGCAATCGAAGCGGAGCTCCCATTCCTCATCGCCGATCTGCTCCACGAGCTGGCCGACATGCTCGTCCTGCTCGGCCAGCAGGGAGCCCCGGTAGGTGAGGCGGACCGCGACGGGAATGGCGCTGCCGACAGGGCATGCGGCAGCCGGCATGGAGGAGGGGGAGCGGGAGCATACGCTGTCCCCGGCAGGACCGCCGCTGCAACAGGCGGCGCCGTCTCCAGCGTTCCCATGCGCTGCAGCATGGCTGCCTGCGGGCGATGCGGGTACTTCAGCAGCGGGGGCCTCCGTCTCGTTGGCAGTCGCGCCGCCGCCGTCTGGCTCGCCGCCGGAAGCCGCGCCGCGGCTGGCGCCGTCTGGCTCGCCGCCGGAAGCCGCGACGCCACCCGCGCAGGCTGGTTCGCCGCCGGAAGCCGCGACGCCGCCGGCGCAGGCTGCCTCGCCGCCGCAGGTCGCCCTGCCGACAGATGCCGTCGCACCGCCAGCCCCGGCTGCGTCCTCTATCGCGCCTCGAGGCGCCTCCCGGCAATCCGGCGCCCCCAATCCGGGGCTGCCGGCTTCACTGCCCTCCTCCAGCGGCTGCAGCTCGTCCATCCGGTCGACCCGGAACGTCCGGGCTTCGCCATGCAGAGGCGAGAACGCCTCGCAGTACCAGAACCCATGCGCCGCATACACCCGCATAGGATGCAGCTCCAGCCAGCGCCGGCTCGTCTGGGAGCGGTACAGCGTCCGCAGCCTCCGCGACTCGGCGAGCAGCTCCAGCAGGAGCGGGAGCATAGGGGAGCGGACGCTGCGCCGGGGCACCTCCAGATGCATTTTGCCCAGAATCGGCTCGACCTGCTTCAGCGTCTCCTCCGGCAGCAGAGCCCGGATCTTGTCCAGCACCGTCCAGCGCTCCCGGTTGAACGGGCTGTCGCCGAAGCGGGTAACGGCATGCAGCGCGAACAGCGCCGTCAACGCCTCCTGCGCGTCGAGCTGGAGCGGCGGCAGCCGGTAGCCATCCATCAGGCGGAAGCCGCCGCCGGGGCCGGTGGCGGAATAGAGGGGGACGCCCATTTCAGACAGCGACTGCATGTCTCTCAGTATCGTCCGCACCGACACCTCGAACCGTTCCGCGAGCTGCGCGGCCGTATAGGAATTGCGCTGCAGCGCGATCAGCAGGGCGATCAGACGGTCACTGCGGTTCATAGGCTACCAGCTCCTTTACCGTTTCTACACTTCGGGTTGACGCCTGATTTACAAATCTTCGATACCCTAGTTCCATTATGGTTTTTGAGAGAGCAACTATTATTGAAGCCTGCGGCCATCAGCCGCCGGGGAATGGAGTGAAGGCGTTGACAGCAGCTAGAACAGGCAAGAGCGGAGACATCGGCAGATGGCTCAGGCGGGTATTCCGTCGAAATGGAAAGAGGGCGGGAGCGGCCGCGCTGGCGGTCAGCCTGTCGGCGGGCATCCTGCTTCCTCCGGCTGCTTACGTCGTGCACGCTGCCGCTGTTCCCGGAGTTCCTCCCGTCATCGTGACGGAAATCGTTCCGGATAATGTCGGCACCGACGACTACGAGTTTTTTGAGCTGCACAATACGACCGAGCTTTCCCAAATGGTAACCGATTCGGTCTATTACCGCTACACCGACTCCAGCGGCAAAGCCGACGTCAAGTTCACCATGCCTGCGGGGACGGCGCTCCTTCCCCATGAGACGAAAGTGTTCTGGTACAACAGCAGCGGCAAGACGCTGGCGGACTTCAGCGGACATTTCAAAACCTCCTTGAGCAGCAGCCAGGTTGTCGAGGTCGGAGGCTTCACCGGCTTCGCGAACGGCGGCCAGCGGGCCGTCGTCTTGAAGACGGACGGCGCCGACACCGCCTGGGCGGCCTATCTGGGAACGGATGTCGCGGCAGGGCTCGGCGTCCAATACCAGGCCGACTACAAGCCGGAGGAGATCAAGCTGGAGCTGAAGAGCCCGCCGACACCGGGGTCGGTGAAGCCGGAGCAGCTGTCTCCGCCAGGGCAGCCGCCGGTCGAGCCGCCGGTCCAGCCGGACAAGCCGGTCATCCGTCATCAGGCGCCCGCAGCTGCGGACGGCGGGGCTGATCTCAAGCTGACAGCCGCGGTGGAAAGCGCTGAAGGGACGGCAGTACCGACCGCAGCGGGAAGCGTCTATTACCGGACGGTCACCGACCAGGTCTACGCCAGCGTTCCGCTGACGGCGGAAGCCGGAGGAGCCTCGCTGTCGGGAACGGTTCCGAAGGATGCGCTGAAGGAGAGCAACCTCGTGTACTACATCCAGGCGGACAGCGCGGCGGGAGCCGTCAGATCGGATACATACACCGTACCGGTGAACGAGCTGAAGCCTGACCCGCAGAAGCTGCCCGAGCTGCTCGTCACCGAGGTCGTGCCGGACAGCACCAACGTCGGAAGCAGCGACGGCTACGAGTTCGTGGAGATCTACAACAATACGGACCAGCCGCTGAGCTTCGACGACTACAAGCTGTATTACCGCTATACGGACAAAGGCCCTTCGGCCGACCTGACCTGGCCTTCCAAGCCGGAAAATATCGTTATTCCGGCCCGCGGCACGATCGTCCTCTGGGTGATCAACGGGCCGAACGCCGCCCTGACGGCGGCGGACTTCAATGCCAATTACGGAAGCTCCCTCGTCGAGGGCGTCAATCTGTTCCGCATGGAAAATTCCGGCATGGCCAACGGAGGCCTCAGAGGTCTTGTCGCGGGCACGAACACGCATGAGGATATATCGGCCGCCTACTATGTGAAGGAAGATGTGGCCGTCAACAAAGGCATCCTCTATCAATATCCCGGAGACGGCGGCACGGTCATGCGCAAAGGCTGGCCGGGACTAGAAGCCGCCACGCCGGGAAGGGTCAAGGACTGGCAGGTCCCGTCCGTGCCCGTCCATGTCGCCGCCGACGCCGAGCCGCCGGCCGTCCGCGATCTGACGGGCGCCGCCGAGGCGGATCAGGCCCGCGATCTGGACATCAAGCTGGAGGCGGCGGACAACAACCGCGTCAAGTCGGTTCGCCTCTCCTTCCGGACGGACCGCCAGCAGACGCCGACGACCGTGTATTTGACGCAGGATTACAACGATACCCTGTATCATCATCCGATCTCCTCCGCCGAGCTGATCGGCAAGAAATACCTGGAATACTCGGCCGATGTATCCGACGGGCAGAATGTGACGTCGCTGCCGGCAGTGCTTATTCCCGTCACCGGAGGAGCGGAGCAGGCCGCGCTGCGGCTGAACGTCAAGGACGGCCAGTTCGTGAAGGGCGTGCATACGCTCAAGGCAACGTCGGAGACCGACGCCCCCGAGCAGCTGCAGCTGTCCGTCGACGGGCAGACGGTGACCCAAGGAACCTATGCCGCGCTTGAGCATGACGCGTATTTCGCCTTCGAGGCGACTGCGGTGGACTATTATTTCAAAAATGCGGTTACGATCGGCGATGAGATCCTCTATACGTTCATGGATCCGATCCCGTCCTGGAAAACGCTCGTTTATCCGATCGACAGCTCCAGGCTGAAGGCGGGCGCGAACGGCATCTGGATCCGCGCCGGCTCCAAGTCGGGTCCGTTCGACGATCGTCCGGAAGAGAACAAGGACGACTTTCAGATCCGCAACGTCCGCCTGATTCTGGCCGACGGGACGGAGCTGTACGATCCGGCCTATGCCGATCGGAGCAAGGAAATCCTCATGGGCGATTCCGCCGGCAAGCATGTCGGGCTGGAATTCAAGTTCGCCCTGCAGCAGGAGCAGCTTCGCTCCAAGACGCTGCCTTGGGATACGACGCTGCTGAAGGACGGCAAGCATGTCGTGGCGGTCAAGGGAGCCTCGGGGCAGGCAGCCGCGAATGTGATGGTGGACAATACCGCTCCGAGCATCGTTCCTTCCGTCCAGGAAGGCCAAGTGTACAGAGGGGCGTTCAAGCTGGATGCGGCCGTCACCGACGCCGGCTCCGGCATCCGGGCAGGCTCGGTCGAAGCGCTGCTGGACGGCAAGGCGATCGCCGTTCCGTACGAGACGTCCTCCGCCAAGCTGCAGGCGGGCGGCCATACGCTGCTGATCCGCGCCGAGGACAACGTCGGCAACAAGTCCGAGCAGCGGGTCGCTTTCTCCGTGCCGGCCGAAAACCCGCTGCTGCCGGAGCTGCTGGCTCCGCTGGACGGCTCCGTCGTGGAAGGAGCTTCCGCAGGGCTGAAGGTGCGCGCGTCTGATCCCGAGGGCGACAAGCTGACCGTAGGCTTCTACAAGGGCTTTGCGTACGGCGCTTCCGAGACGTCTTCGTTCCAGGCGTTCTCCGGCGCGGCCGACACCGAGCCGCCGCTCGTCCTGAAGCCGGAAGGCGAAAGGGAACTGACCAAGGAGGAATACGCCGCAATCGCCGGCGGCGAAGGGGACAAGCTGACCAATGATTCGACGCAGCAGTTCCCTTATCACCGCTTCGAGGTGAAGCTGGACGCCGCCGTCAAGGCTCAGGACGAGGTCGTCCTGGAATGGAAGGGCAGCTCGCTGTCCGGCCGCAAGGTGTCGTTGTACGCCTGGAGTCCTTCAAGCAAAGCTTGGAAGCGTCTGGACCAGGCCATCGCCGGCGGGGAGGATTTCTCCCTGCAGGCATCCGTTCCGGCGGGAGACTACGCTACAGGCGGCATGCTGAACGTCCTTGTCCAGGACGAGCTGCCCGCCAAGCAGGATCCGTACGACTTCTCCTTCGTCTGGATGTCGGACACGCAGTATTACTCCGAGAGCTGGCCTGAAATCTACGAGGGCAACACGAAGTGGGTCATGGACAACAAGGATGCCATGAACATCAAGTACGTCATCCATACCGGCGATATCGTCGACAAGGCCGATAGGGAAGAGCAATGGACGAACGCGCAGAAGGCGATGAGAATGCTGGACGACGGCGGGATGCCTTACGGCGTGCTGGCGGGCAACCACGACGTCGGCCATCAGAACAACGACTACAGCAGCTACTGGAAGCATTACGGGGAGGACCGCTTCAAGGACCGTCCGTATTACGGAGGTTCGTACAAGAACAACCGGGGCCACTACGACCTCATCTCCGCCGAAGGCAATGATTTCATCATCGTCTACATGGGCTGGGGCATCGGCGAGGAGGATATCGCCTGGATCGACAGCGTGCTGCAGCAGTATCCGGAGCGCAAGGCGATTCTGGCGTTCCATGAATACCTGCTTGTCTCCGGCAACCGGGCTCCGATCGCCGACGACATCTACGAGCATGTCGTGAAAAACAACAAGAACGTGTTTGCGGTGCTCTCCGGCCACTATCACGACGCCGAGACGCTGGTCGACGAGATCGACGACGACGGGGACGGCAAGCCCGACCGCAAGGTGTACCAGATGCTCGCCGATTATCAGGGAGCGGAGAAAGGCGGCCTCGGCTATATCCGCCTGATGCAGTTCGATCTGAAGAACAACCAGGTGCACATCAAGACTTACTCTCCTTATCTGGACGATTACAACTACTACGATCCGTCGGAATATCCGGGCAAGGATGAGCTCGATCTGGATGTCGATCTGACCCCGGTCGTGAAAAGGGTCGCCACCGATTCCATGTCCGTGAAGGTCTACACGGCGGATCGGATCGGCGAGGCGCAGGCAGCGAGCGGCGCCGAGGCTTCGGCGGCATGGAACGGGCTTGAGGCCGGCCGCAAGTATCAATGGTACGCGGCGGCAAGCGACGAGTACGGCGGCTACGCCCGCTCGGACATTTGGAGCTTCCGTTCGGCAGGATATGAGGCAACGCCGACGCCGACGCCTTCGGAGCCTCCGGTGACGGAGCCTTCGGAGCCCCCGGCGGCAACGCCGACGCCGAAGCCTTCAGAGCCTCCGGTGACGGAGCCTTCGGAGCCTCCGGCGGCAACGCCAGAGCCGTCGCAGCCTCCTGCAGCGACGCCGGCGCCTCCGGTGACGGCTTGGCCGACGCCAACGCCGACGCCGACGCCAACACCGACGCCAACACCGACGCCAACACCGACGCCAACACCGACGCCAACGGGTTCCCCTTCGGCTTCGCCGACTCCGTCGGCAACGCCTGGCGCGACGCCGACTCCGAAGCCGGAAATGGAATTCAAGGATTTGCCGTCAACTCATTGGGCAGCCTCGGCCATTTCCCGGGCGGCAGTCCTCGGCATCGCGAGCGGCTACGGAGACGGCAGCTTCAAGCCTTCGGCGGGAGTATCGCGCGCCGAATTCGTGGTCATGCTAGGCCGGGCTCTCGGCTTGCAGGATGCAGCGAAGGGTCCGGGCTTCAAGGATCAGAAGGCGATTCCGTCGTGGGCTAGCGGCTACGTCGCCGCGGCCGTAGAAGCCGGCTGGCTGAGCGGCTACGAGGACGGCACCTTCGGGCCTGGACGTACGGTAAGCCGTGCCGAGATGGCCGTCATCGCGGCCAAGGCGATGGGACTCAAGGGCACGGGCAAGCCAGCCTTCGCCGACGCGGCCAAGCTGCCGCCGTGGGCGGCCGGTTCCGCAGCGGCGCTGCAGCAGGCAGGCCTGATCCAAGGGGTGGAAGGCAACCTCTTCGCGCCGGGACAGAATGTAACCCGCGCTCAAGCGGTGACGCTGATCTTGAATATGCTGGACAGCGGCAAGCTTTAATCTGCTGTGGGCAAACGATAGACAAAGACGATAGGTAAAGCGGTAGGTCTCGTTCATAGGTACAAGTGCAAGCCGGCTTCGTTGCGACGAAGCCGGCTTTTTTTTCATGGAAAGCTCCAATAGATCCATGCAAGCCGAATGGCGAAGCGGAAAAAAAGAACCTGTCGGCGGGACGGCTTTAAACGATTTTTAACTTTCCATGCGGCAAGGGCCGTTCTATCATGAAGGAATGGACTTGGAACGGGATGGGAACATGCTGAAGACGGACAGGAGGTGCGCCCGATGGCGGCACACGCAAGGATTCTCTACATCGAAGACGACGCCGAGATCGGCGCCTGGCTCGCGGACGATCTTGCCCGCAGAGGCTACGAGGTGACGTGGCTGCAGTCGGGCGAGATGGCGGAGGAGCATGCCGGAGCGGCCGACGTAGCCGTTCTGGACGTCATGCTGCCGGGCCTCGACGGCTTCTCGGTCGGCAGGAGGCTCAAGAAGCGGCGCCCCGAGCTGCCGATCCTGATGCTGTCCGCCCGCACGGCGGTCGAGGACAAGCTGCACGGCCTCGGCTTCGCGGACGATTACGTGACCAAGCCGTTCCATCCCGACGAGCTGGCCGCCAGGCTGGAGGTGCTGCTGCGCCGATCGGGGCAAGGCGGAGAAGAGGCGGTCCTCGTCGGCCATCTGGAGGTGCGCCCCCGGGAGCTGACGGTGACGGATTCCCGCAGCGGAGCAGAGATTGCTCTCACGCCCAAGCAGCTGCAGATTTTGCTGTACCTGCTTCGTCATGCCGGGCGCATCCTGACCAAGGATCAGATCTACGAAGCGGTCTGGGGAGAGCCGTATATGGAGGGGGACAAAACCGTCATGGTGCATATCCGGTACCTGCGGGAGAGAATCGAGCTGGATCCGGCCCAGCCGCGGATCGTGGAGACGGTCCGCGGCATCGGATACCGGGTCAAGCCGTGAAAAGGCTGTTCGGGGCCGCGCGCCGGCCGTCCCTGCTGGCTCGTTATCTCCTGATCATTTTGTCGGCCCTTGTCGTGCTGCCTGTCGCCCTGCTCATGGCAGGAACGGGATCGGTCGTCATCTCCGGGCTTGTCTCCCCCAAGGAGAGGGACAATCCGTATGCGGACACGAGCAGGCTGATCGAAGAGTGGCGCCGGGAGGCGGCCTCGCTCCAGCATGCCGATCCGGAGACGATCGTCCGCAGCCTGGAGTCGTGGCGCAGCCGCTATCCCCGGTCCAGCGTCTTCTGGGTAGACGGCGAAAGCCGTCTGCGGGCAAGCCTGCCCTTCAACGAGAACCTGCCCCAGCTGTGGTCATCCGTCTACACGGTGGCTTTCATGAAGGAAGCGGTCAACGGGACGAAGTATTCGGTCGTGGCTTTCATCGGCAAGGATGGCGAGCAGGGCTTCATGGCCATGCAGGTGCCGCGATATCTCACGCTGCCTTACGGACAGCGGCTGGGGATGCTCGGAGGAACCGCATATACGGCCGGAGCCATTGTCCTTCTGGGACTGTTCCTCACGGTCAGCTTCTTGTTCTTCAACCGCATCCGCAAGCGGCTGGTCAGGCTGCAGGCGGCGATGGAGCAGCCGTCGGGCAGCGGGCTGCCGCTGCCTGTGGAGGTGTCGGGAGCGGACGAGGTCGGCCGCCTGGAGGCAAGCTTCAACGGCATGGTTCGGGAGCTCGAGGCCGGACGCCGCCGCGAAGCCGAGGAGGAGTCGCTGCGGCGCGAGCTTGTCGCACGGCTGTCGCATGATCTGCGGACCCCGCTCACCGTCGTGCGCAGCCATGCGTACTCTCTGGAGCGGGAGCCGCTGAGCGGCCAGGGCCGCAAGTCGGTGGCGCTGATCGGCGGCAAGCTGGATTACCTGTCGCAGCTGATCGAGAATCTGTTCTCCTACAGCCTGCTGTCCGCGGGCAAATACGCCTACCGGCCGGAGAAGACGGATATCGTGCGGCTGGCGAGAACGCAGCTGGCCGCCTGGTATCCCGCCTTCGAGCAGGCCGGCATGGAATTGGAGCCGGATCTTCCGGATGCTCCCGTCTATTGGCATGCCGATCCTCACTGGCTGGAGCGGGTGCTGGACAATCTGCTGCAGAACGCCCTCCGGCACGCCTCTTCAGGAGGCTGGACGGCTGTCCGCATCGTCGAGGACGGGGGAGGCGGACTCATCATCGAGGATAAAGGCCCGGGGCTTGGCGGCGTCTCGCCGAACAAGGGAAGCGGACTCGGCCTGTCCATCGTGCAGCTGATGCTGAAGGAGATGGGTCTTCGCAAGGAAGTGAGCTCCGGCGAAGGAGGAACGACGATTGCGGTCAAGCCGGAACAAGGCAGCGTGAAGGCTCTGGTTTCGGTTCCGACAAAAGGAGATGAGTAAGTCCATGTACGTCAAAGTCTATTCCTACCGGATCAAGCCGGATAAGCGGCATGAATTTTTGGAGCTGCAAAAAAAGGCTGGAGAAAGATACGGAAGGGAACTGGTTTTCCGCACGCATTACTTGAACAGCAGCAGCGATCCCGATTCATGGATGGAACTGACCTGGTACAAGGATGAAGAGACGTATCGGAAAGGGATGCGGCAGCTGGAAGGAGATGAGGAGCTTAGCGGGCTGTTCCGTTCCTTCGAGGAGCTCTTGGCCGAGGGGACGGCAGTAGCCGAAATGGATTATGAGGAAAGACTGGTGCTGGAGGTCGGCCGTGCCTTGGAAGACGAGGAGAGCTGATCGGCCCATAAAAGCTTGGAGGAGCCGAGGGCGGCGAGCCCTCGGTTTTTTTCTTTCACAGCGCTTTTTAACCGCTTTTTAACCTTGTCCCGCCCCGGATTTTAACCTCGGCCCGTTACGATGGAGGCAGAGGTGATTCGAGATGAAGATGATGAGGCAAGCAAGCGGCTCCTGGCTGCTGGAAACGAAAGGCTTGACCAAGAAGCTTGGCGGCAAAGCGGTGGTCCGCGACGTGGACCTGCGGATCGGGGAAGGAGACATCTACGGCTTCCTCGGTCCGAACGGAGCCGGCAAGACGACGACGATCCGCATGCTGCTCGGCCTCGCCAAGCCGACGAGAGGAAGCGTGACGGTATTCGGCAAAAGCTTGGCGGCAAACCGGATGGACATTCTCCGGCATGTCGGCTCGCTGGTGGAATACCCGTCGTATTACGGCCATCTGACCGGTACGGAAAATCTGGAGGTCATCCGCAGGCTGCTCGACGTGCCCAAGGAAAGAATCGCCGAGGCGCTCTCGATCGTGCGGCTGGAGAAGGATGCCCGGCGCGCCGTCAAAGGCTACTCGCTTGGCATGAAGCAGCGGCTCGGCATCGCGGCCGCGCTGCTCGGCAACCCGAGGCTGCTCATTCTCGACGAGCCGACCAACGGCCTCGATCCGGCGGGCATCCAGGAAATGCGGGAGCTGATCAAAAGCCTTCCCGGCGAGCGGGGGGTGACGATCCTGCTCTCCAGCCATCTGCTCTCGGAGGTCGAGCTGATGGCGACGAAGGTGGGCATCATCAGCAGCGGCAGCCTGATCTACGAGGACAGCATCGCCAGCCTCAAGGCCAGGACGGCAGGCAGGATCCGGTTTTCCGTCAGCGAGCCGGAAGCCGCGTGGCAGCGGCTGCTGGAGCTCGGCTTTGAAGCCGAGCGCGACCAGAGCAGGCTGACGGTAGGCGGCGCGGCGGACCGGACGGTGGCCTCGATCGTGGCGGAGCTGGTCCGGCGCGGCCACTCTGTGTACCGGGTGGAAGAAGAGCGGTCTTCCCTCGAGAGCGCCTTCCTGGAAATGACCGGGACGGGAGGCAGCCTGTGATCGGCCGCATGCTCTCGGTGGAGCTGCTCAAGATCCGCCGCAAGCTGCTTTGGCTGCTCGCCGCGCTCGGACCCATCGGCGTCATCGGCCTGCAGGCCGTCAACTACGGCTTGCGCTACGACTATCTGATGAAGCTGTACGCCGACGATCCTTGGCGGGGGCTGCTGCTCCAGGCAGGCTCCTTGATGCTGCCGGCGCTGTTCATCGGCCTGGCGCTGGTCGCCTCCATGTCGGCGGGCATCGAGCATCAGGCCGGCGCATGGAAGCAGCTGCTCGCTCTGCCGGTTACCCGGCTGCAGGTGTTCGCGGGCAAAGTGCTGCTGTCGCTCCTGCTGCTGCTGGCCTCCTGCACGCTGCTCCTGCTGCTGACTCTCGGAATGGGCTTGCTGCTCGGCTTCGACTCGCACGTTCCATGGGCAGACATCGTCCGCATGTCTTACCTGCCCTGCTTGGCCGCTCTCCCCTTCATCGCCCTGCAGAGCTGGCTGTCGATCGTCATGGCGAATCAGGCGCTGCCTCTTACCGTCGGCACGCTCGGCATGGTGTTCTCCATGTTCAGCGTGCTGATGCCCGAATGGATGCCCTGGAGCTGGCCCGACCGGGCCGTACGCTCCGCCGACGCCCTGCAGGCCGCGGGCTCGGGCCTTGCCCTGGGCATGCTCGTGCTGCTGATCGGTTACGCCCATTTTGCCCGGAAGGACGTGAGCTGACATGGCGAGATTATTGGCATCCGAATGGATCAAGCTGAGACGCTCCATCATCTGGCTGCTGCTGCCGGCCAGCCCGCTGCTCGCATTCGTCGCAGGCTGGAGATCCGGTCTCAGCTACGAGGGAGCTGCGGCCTGGAGGGAGGTGCTCGCAGTCGGCGCGACGGTGCACGGGTACTTCTTTCTCCCGCTGCTGGTCGGCATCTTCGCCGCTCTGCTCTGCCGCTTCGAGCACGCTTCCGGCGGCTGGAAGCAGCTGCTCGCCCTTCCCGTCCGTCCTGCGGCTGTCTACGGAGCGAAGCTCGCGACGATCATGGCGCTGGTCGCCATCCTGCAGCTGCTGCTGTTCGCCGCCATCGTCTTGGCGGGGCTGCTGCGCGGGCTGGATGCTCCCGTTCCTTGGGGCATGGTCGGCATGTCGGCTTTCGGAGGCTGGCTCGCCTGCCTTCCTCTGGCCGCGCTCCAGCTGCTCGCGTCCACTGCTTTCCAGAGCTTCGCGGCGCCGCTCGCGGTCAACGTCATCTTCACGCTCCCCAACATGCTCGTCGCCAACTCGCGGGACTTCGCTCCCTGGTACCCGTGGGTGCAGCCGCTGCTGGCGATGGTGCCGCAGGATGCGTACGGCTTTGGCGCGTTCAACGTCTCTCTCGAGACTTTGCTCGCCGTCATCGGGGGCAGCTTCCTCGTCTTCCTCTGCTCCGGCTTGCTGTACTTCGTCCGGAGAGCGGTCTGATGGAGCCGGCGGACTTCCGTGGCGAAGAGCGGGGCGATAGGTACCTAGCCTTGAAGTGGTTGACGGATTGAAAGCCAGAGACCGGATTTCTAGACGCAAAAAAAAAGCTGCTCCCGAGCGCCAGTCAGGCGCTTTGGAGCAGCTTTTGCTTTTTTATCCGCATTCAGCGGAAGCAGGCTTCATCCCGGCATTCAGACGCAGCAGGCTTGCAACACGGCATTCAGCCGAAGTAGCCCTTCATCGCATTGGACCAGGCGTAGCCGGTCGTCGCGTCCCAGTTGATCGACCATGTCATGACGCCGCGGAAGCCCGCGTAGCCGGCCGGAGTCTGGAGCGTGTAGCCGCCGCCGAACGACTGGCCTTTGGTGATGTAGTTCAGCGCCTTCACGATGTCGGCCGGAGCGGTGTAGCCGCCGCCCGCAGCGGCCGGCGAGGACGGCAGCCCGATGGCGACTTGGTCCGCGCGCAGGGCGGGGAACATGTTGGCGGTGTTGCCGGCTACCGCGAAGCCTTTCAGCAGCACCTCGGCCATGGCGACCTGGAAGTCGGCCGTGCCCTGGGAATAGGACTTGCCGTCGAGCGCTTGCATGGAGCCGCTGTTGTAATGCTGGACATGGATGTAGTCGAGTTGGTCACGGACGGCGTAGATGACGGGCAGGTAAGCTCCCCAGGGTCCGCCGTAGGCGACCTGGCCGCCTTGGACGTAAGCCGTCTCGGGAGCCATCGTCAGGTCGAAGCCGGAGCCGTACGAGGCCATGATTTCCTTGATGGCCGCGATCAGATTGACGATCTTGGGCGTCGTCGGATTTTTGAAGTTGGAATCGCCGCCGTTCAAGGAGAGAGAGGCGCCTTCCAGGTCGATGTCGATGCCGTCGAAGCCGTAGGTGCCGATGATGGATTTAAGAGAGCTGACGAAGCTGGCCTTGTTCGCCGCGGTTTCCAGATCCACCGTGGCGTTGGCGCCGCCGATGGAGATGTGGACGCGCTTGCCTTGGCTTTGCAGGTAGGCGACATCGGCCTTGAACTGCGCCGGCGTCGTCTGGAACGGCGTGAACGTGAGCGTCGCGTGGTCGCTGAGCGTCTCGGCGAAGCTGACGTTGATGACGTTGAAGTTGTTCGAGACGTTGCGCAGCGGGATGACGCCGGAGCCGTTGTCGAAGTTATGCCAGTAGCCGACGACCACTTTGCCGGTGGACGGAGTCGCGGTCGGCTTCGGCGTCGGAGTCGGGGTCGCGGTAGGAACCGGAGTCGCGGTCGGAGTTGCCGTCGGTTTCGGCGTAGGGGTCGGAGTTACGGTCGGTTTTGGAGTCGGAGTCGGCGTGACGGTCGGAGTCGGTGTGGCGCTAGGCGTCGGAGTCGGCGTCGTGCCGCCGGTCGGCGTCCACAGCGCCGGCACGTTCGGCGGCTCCCAGCCCGCAAGGGCGGTATGGGATTGCAGGCATTTGTAATCCTTGCCGCTGTACGTGACGACGTCTCCCGTCTTGTAGGCGGTTCCGGGTGTCCAGGCCGCGGCGCCGAATACGGTGGCCGGCAGCAGCGAGACGAGCAGCAGAAGGACGAGCGTCATGGCCAAGCCTTTGCTTTTCATAAGTACATCCCCTTTCGCAGCGGCTCCTTCCTGGAGTCCGCCTCTCTATTGGACCACGAAAGGACCGGGCGGATAAGGGATAAATTTCATAGGGGACAGGGCATATTTTCCTTTGCCGAAGATTTTCCGATTCGAAAAGGCCCGAGGGGGGATGGTATAATAGCTTATCTTATCGTTGAAGACGATTTCTTTATCTGACAAGGAGCCTCATCATGCGAATCGGATTTCGTACCTGGAAAACGGCCGTCGGAGTCAGCCTGTCCGTCCTCATCGCGCAGCAGCTCGGACTGCTCAACTTCGCATCGGCGGGCATTCTGACCCTGCTCTGCATTCAAAAGACCCGCAGGCAGAGCCTGTCGGCCATATTGGACCGGCTGTTCGCCTGTTTGATCGCCATCGCCATATCGGGGGCTTTCTTTGAATGGGCCGGCTATTACGCGCTTCTATTCGTTCCCATCTATTTGATCCTGATTCCCCTCTGCGTGAAGCTCGGCATCCAGGGAGGCATCGCGAGCAGCTCCGTCATTATGATGCATGTCTATATCCATGAGGGCGTGACGCTGAAATTCATCGGCAACGAGCTTCTCCTCATCCTGATCGGGCTGGGGCTGGCGCTGATCGTCAACCTCTATATGCCTGGAATCGACCGCAAGGTGCGGGAGCTGAAGAACGGAATCGAGCAGCGCATGGAGAATATATTGCGCGAGCTGGCGCTGTATCTGAAGGAAGGAAGCACCCTCTGGGACGGACGCGAGGTGTTGGAGCTGGACAAGCTGCTGGACGAGGCGCGGAGCCTCGGAATCCAGGCGACCGAAAACGACTTCAGCGGGCGCCGCAGCTTGTTCTATGCCTATTACGAAACGCGCCGCAGGCAGGTGGAGATTCTGAAGATGCTCATTCCGCTCTGCTCGCAGGTCGACGGACGGCTGGAGCAGGGGGAGCGCATCGGCGGCTTCCTGCTGGATCTGGCCGACAACTGGAATTCCATTCCGGTCGGCCGGGATTACCATGCCAAGCTGCGCGCCATCCGCGACTATCACAAGGAGCTGCCGCTGCCGGAGACGCGCGAGGAGTTCGAGACACGGGCCAGCCTGTACGGCCTTGCGAACGAGCTGGAACGGTTCATTCTGACGCTGGCGTAGGCCGGCGCAGAAGGAGCCGTTTTTCTTTTTTTTCCACAGGAGCCTGATTCCCAAAAGGAACATCGCGCTGCCGTCAGCCCGAGAAGCGCAGGCGCGGCGGAGGGAACGCCGGTGAAGCTCGTAGAAGGAAACAGCGCATGGAAGCACCTTGAGACTCCTACCGATCAAGATAGCGTCTAGCGGCACGTGTACAATGACATGTCCTGGTCCAGCGGCAGCGCGCCGCTAAGGCGCGTACGAGATCGCCGTCGAGGCGCATCAGCAGAGCAAGAGCAGGTGCAGGAGGGGAATTCCCGGCGGCCACCTCCGGGCAGCGGAATAAATGAAAAACGCAAGCGAGGCGATCAGCTCCTGATCCCGGCGCTTGCGTTTTTTCTATGAAGAGAGGATAGCGTGGCCGGGAGGCGAGAGGGAGGCGTCAGCCGCTGTCCGCCGCGTCCTGCGTTTCGTTCAGCAGCGTCTCGATGAAGCGCTCGGAGCTCTTGGACAGGTAGCGGTCCCGCCGCCAGACGATGCCGACCTCGGAGTGGAAGCTTTCGCCGTCGAGCTCCCGCAGCTCGATGCCGGACATCTGGAACGAGGACAGCACGGAGCGCGGCAGGACGGTTGCTCCGATGCCTTCCGCGACAAGGGCCAGAATGACGGCGACGCTGGAGCATTCGCACAGGATATGCGGCTCGCAGCCGGCGCGGTGGAATTCCTCCAGCAGCTTCTCATGCATGGCGGTTGTCCGCTCGGTCTTCAAGGTGAGAAAAGGATGCTTGGCGAGCTCGGCAAGCGTAATCGGACCGGGACGCGCGAGCGGCCAGCCGGACGGCAGAATGGCAGCGAACGGATCGGAGGGCAGATAGGCGATCTGGTAAGCGGCCGGCTCGGCGTCGAACTCGAACGGCAGCCGGGTGACGATCAGCTCGATCTCTCCCGCGTCCAGCTCCTGTCCGAGCGAGAAGTGGTCGCCTTCATGAACCTTGAACGTCACCTCGGGATAGCGGGCATGGAACTGCCGGATCGGCTCCGGCAGCAGGGAGATGCAGGATACGACGGCTCCGACGGACAGCACGCCGCGGATGCCTTCCCCTTGCTCGCGCACCTGCTGGAGCGCATCGGAGAATTCCCGCATGAGCCGCTCCGCCCTTTCGAGCAGCAGCTTGCCGGCGGCGGTAAGCCTCAGGCTGCGGCCGGTGCGGTCGAACAGCCTGACGCCGAGCTCCTCCTCCATCTGCCTGAGCTGGCGGCTGAGCGGCGGCTGCTCCATATGCAGCGCGCGGGCGGCCCGCGTGATCTGGCCTTCCCGGGCGATCGTCGCGAAATAATTCAGCTGGCGCATATCCATATCGAAATCCTCCTATTTGGGGAACAATGGAAGAAAGGCCGCGAGCGGGCGCTCAGCGGCATCCATACCTGGAAGGTATGGGAAGCTGAATGAAACCGATCCTTTAACTATAGGGGATCAAGTGGTAGGATGACTAGTAGAAGAATGAACGGGACGCCCCCGGCGGGCAGACTCCCGGAGAGAGGAAGTTAAGAGTAATGGCATACGATTTCAAGCATGAGCGCACGGCTTCCCCGAGAACGAAGGAATCGCTTCAGGGCTCGGTATTCGGCACCCGCTTCACGGACCATATGTTTATTCTGGACTATGACAAAGGGCAGGGCTGGCATGACGGACGCATCGTTCCTTACCAGCCGATCTCGCTGGATCCGGCGGCCAAGGTGTTCCACTACGGCCAGACGATCTTCGAAGGGCTCAAGGCGTACCTGACCGCTGACGGCCGCGTCCTGCTGTTCCGTCCCCGCAGCAACATCAAGCGGATGAACCTGTCCAACGCCCGCCTCAGCATTCCGCAGCTCGACGAGGAGCTCGTGCTGGAGGCGCTGCGCCAGCTGATCCAGGCCGAGCGCGACTGGGTGCCGTCCGAGGAAGGGACCTCGCTGTACGTGCGTCCGTTCGTCATCGCGACGCAGCCGACGCTGGGCGTCGCTCCGTCCCATCAGTACAAATTCATGATCATCCTCTCGCCGGTCGGCGCCTACTACGCGGAGGGCGTGAATCCCGTCTCCATCTACGTGGAATCCAGCTACGTCCGCGCGGTGCCTGGCGGCGTCGGCGAAGCCAAGACGGCGGGCAACTATGCGGCCGGCCTGCAGGCGCAGGAGGAAGCGACGGCCAAGGGCTATTCGCAGGTGCTCTGGCTCGACGGCGTGCACCGCAAATACATCGAGGAAGTCGGCAGCATGAACGTGTTCTTCGTCATCGGCGACAAGGTCGTGACGCCGGCGCTGAACGGCAGCATCCTGCACGGCATCACGCGCGACTCCGTCATTACGATGCTGAAGCACTGGGGCTACGACGTGGAGGAGCGCCAGCTCTCCATGCAGGAAGTCGCGGACGCCTACCATGACGGCACGCTGAAGGAAGCGTTCGGCACGGGCACCGCGGCCGTCATCTCGCCGATCGGCGAGCTGTACTGGCAGGGCGAGGCGATGCCGGTCAACGGCGGCAAGACGGGCGCTCTGTCCCAGCGTCTGTACGACGAGGTCACCGGACTGCAGCGCGGCGAGAAGGAAGATCCGTTCGGCTGGACGATGGAGCTGTAATCAGCAGCGGATCGCGAGATTTCGTCTCGCAGCCTTGTAATCGGACTCGCAGGCAACAAGACCCCTGGACACTCTTCAAGCGAAGAGATGTCCGGGGGTCTTTTTTTTTCGATCTTCGAGCTTGTGTGGAACTATGCGGAACGGCGGGGGCGGATTCCTTCTTGATCTCGCAGCTCCGATGGAAAGGGGTTGAACAACAATGCGAAGGGACTGTCTCAAAAGCGGATGGCTTTGGGGGAGGCCGCTGAAAAACAAGCGAAGGGCGCGGAATCGTTCTGGAGAAACGAAAGTGGTCGCCTTTGTCACCGGATTTCAACCACAAAAACGGCAAGAATCAGAGGAATACGGGGACAACAGCGATCGGAAGAATGATCCGCGCACGCAACGGCAACTTTTTCAGTGCCCTCCTCTGGGGCAGCCCCTTTCTCCATCATCAAGCCAAGCTCTATAAAGCTGCCTGCGCCTGTTCGGGAGCTCGATGATTCAGGATCGGCATCATGACCATCGCGCCGAGGAGGAACAGCAGCCCCGAGCCGCTGTAGATGGCTACGAGCGGGAACGCGCTCTTGAGCACGCCGGCGACGGACATGGATATGACCATCATGCCGATGAACAACGGATTCAGCACGCCGTTCACCCGGCCGACGATCGTTGGATTCGACCATTTCAGGATCATCGTGCTGATGCCGATGTGGATGCACGGGAACACGAGTCCGTTGACGAACTGGGTGACGAGCGTGAGCGGCACGCTCGTCGAGAAGCCGACGATGACGGTGCATACGGCTCCGACGAGCATGCCGGTCGCCAGCAGCAGCTGCGGAGAGACGCGCTTGGCGAACGTCGCCACGATTCCGCCCCCGATCAGCATGGCCACGCCGCTCACCATGAGGAGGTATTGGAGGAACTCCTTGTCCCGGCCGAGGCGCTCCGTCACGATGAACAGGTTGAGCGCCTGGGCGATGCCGACCGCGAGCCCGGCCAGGATGAAGGCCAGGCCCAGCATGCGGAGCACCTGGCTCTGCCAGACGTACCGGAACCCTTCCGCCAGCTCCCGGAAGAACTGCCCCTTCGCCGCAGCCGCGCGCGGCTGCGGGAGATCTTTGGGCAGCCGGACGAGGACGAGCGCGGAGAGCAGGAAGGCGAAGCCCATGACGGCGACCGACGTCTCCAGGCCGAAGCGGCTGTAGACGAACGTGCCGAGCATGGGGCCGAGCACCATGAACGTCGCTTGCAGCGATTGGAACAGAGCCATGCCCTGCTGCATCTGCGTCTCCGGCACATGCTGCTTGAACAGCCTCATTCCGGATGGCTGGGAGAACTGCGACAGGATGGCGGATATGAAGGCGACGAGGTACACCGACTCCCAAGAGCCGAAATGGATGGCCAGCAGGACGACGAACACGGATACGGCGGATAGGAGGTCGCACCATACCATCGTCCGTTTGGGCGGCCAGCGGTCGGCGAACGTTCCGCCGATGAACGAGAAGACGAATATGGGGGCGAATTCGGCTACGCTGATAAGCGATATGGCGTACGGATCGTTGTTCGTTTTCTCGGCGACAAAGAGGAGGATCGCGAAGTTCCGCACCCAGATGCCGATCTGCAGAAGCATGCTCGAGAGCAGGATCGTCTGCAGGAAACGGTTGCGGAAAAGGCTCGGAGGAGACTCCGCCGCGGATGGAATGCTCATGGTATCAACCACCTTTTTGGATGAAAAAAATTCGAGGCCCGGGCAGGCTTAATTGACCTCCGCATCCATTGTATGTGTATTCGGCTTCTAATTCAGGTCAAGTTTTCTTTTAATTGAATTTTCCGGAAAGTAAACGGACGGAAGTCAAGGAGCCGTGCCTGCATGATCGGCGAGGTCGGCCGGTCTCGTGAGCGGATGCCCTTATCCGGCGCATGACAACTGTCATGCGAAACGGATGATACGTTTGAATTCAAGTCCGTTCCCGCTTCCCTTAAGCTGAAAGCAGGTAGTCGAGCACGGCCGAACGAGGCCGAACGGGAGTGGAAACGAAATGAACCATGAGCCTGCCATCCAGATCGATAACGTGACGAAGCAATTCAAGGATAAAAAAGCCGTCGACCGCCTCAGCCTGAAGATCGAGAAAGGAAGCGTGACGGCGCTGCTCGGACCGAACGGAGCCGGCAAGACGACAACGGTCTCGATGATTCTCGGCTTGATGAAGCCGACGAGCGGCACGGTGAAGCTGCTCGGCGGAGATCCCCGCGATCGGGGGGCGCGAAGCCGGATCGGGGCGATGCTGCAGGACACGAGCGTCATCGATTGCCTCAAGGTCGGAGAGACGATCGACCTGTTCCGCAGCTACTACAGCCAGCCGCTCCCGCTGGAGCGGCTGCTGGAGATCTCCGGCCTCGGCGGGGAGCGGGGCAAGCTGGCGACGTCGCTGTCGGGAGGGCAGCAGAGGAGGCTGGGCTTCGCGCTGGCCGCGGCGGGAGACCCCGAGGTGCTGTTCCTCGACGAGCCGACGGTCGGCATGGACGTCACGGCGCGCGCGCTGTTCTGGGATACCGTCCGGGCGATGGCGGGCAGGGGCAAGACCGTCCTGATGACGACCCATTACCTGGAGGAGGCGGATCAGATCGCCGATCGGGTGGCGGTCATCAGCCAGGGCAGGCTGATCGCCGACGGCACGCCGAGCAGCATCAAAGCCTCCGCGACGGGCCGCTGCATTTCGTTCACGGCCGGAGAAACGCTGACGCGCGACATGCTGCTCGCCGTTCCTGGAGTCGCGGATATCGACTGGAAGGGCAGCCGGGTGAAGCTGTACAGCGCCGACACGGACCGGCTGATCGGCGTCCTGCTGGAGAGGAAGCTGCCGATGCGGGATATCGAGATCCAGAGCGGAGGCCTCGACGAGGCGTTCCAAAACCTGCTGAAGAAAGCCCAGTGACGAGGCAGCGAAACCCCAATGCCAAGGAGAGATTCCCGATGAACCAAACCTATAGAGCGACATGGGCGCAGTGCCGCGCCGAAATGCTCCGCACGATCCGCAACCGCCGCTTCGTCTTTTTCTCGATCTTGATGCCGGCGGCTTTCTTCTTCATCTTCACCGGCACGATGGACGGAGGCGGAATACACAACTGGGCGGCGTATTACCTGATGTCGATGACCTCCTACGGCGTAGTCGGGGCGAGTCTGGTCACCTTCGCCCAGCGGGTGTCCAAGGAACGCGCCCAGGGCTGGATCCGGCTGCTCCGCATGACTCCGCTGCCTTCCGGCGCCTACGTCCTATCCAAGGCAGCCGCTCAAGGCGTCATCAATATCGGGCTTATTCTCGTCCTGTTCCTGACGGGCGGTTTGAGCAAGCCGATCGATCTGCCGGCGTCCGTCTGGATCGAGGCGGGCCTATGGATCTGGATAGGCGGGTTCGCCTTCATGGCGCTCGGCATGCTGCTCGGCACGATGAGGAACAGCGACGTCGTGCAGGTGCTGGCGACGATTCTCTATATGTCCCTCTCCATCGTCGGAGGCTTATGGATGCCCACCGCCACGATGCCGCAGATCATGCAGACGATCGCCAAGTTCACGCCGACGTATCGGATGGGCCAAGGGCCGTGGGCGCTCATCGGCGGGCAGCCGGTCGATTGGAGCGGGATCGGGGTGCTGGCTGTTTATATGATTTTGTTTATGGTAGTATCCGCTTATATCATGAAAAAACAGGAAGCGGTGTAGGATGGCCAAAAAAGGCAGGCGGCCCCGCTCGGGTCCGCCTATTTATTTCCCCCTCGTCTGGTTGGTCTACTTGACCTTTCCGGTCGCCAGCATCCTGCAGCTGCCGGCCGGGGAACGGGCGGCTTCGTTCGGGCTGCTCGGCGCGTTCAGCGCCTTGTATGTCTACAGCTTCCTCAAGCCGAAGCATCGTCTCGCGGGCATTTTGCTGCAGCAGGCGATCATCGCTTATTTCAGCGCGAGGCTCAGCATCAACTTTTTGTACATGGCGTTTTTCCCGTCCCCGATCATCGGCTTCCTGAAGTCGGGGCGGCAGGCGGCGGCCGGATTGTCCGGCATGGCGCTCCTGTTCGCGGCCACGGTATGGCTGCAGAGAGATGATATCCAAGGCGGAGATCTGCTGCAGCTCGTCCCTGCGCTGATCATCATGCTCGTCATGCCGCTCGGCATCCGGATAGGGATGAGATCGCGCGAGCTGCGGGAACGATTGACCATGGCCGAGGAGGAGATCGCCCGCTTGTCCAAAAACGAAGAGAGGCAGCGCATCTCGAGAGACCTGCACGATACGCTGGGCCATACGCTGTCGCTCATTACGCTGAAGGGCGAGCTGGCCGAGCGGCTCGTGCGGGGAGACCCGGCGCGCGCCGAGCAGGAAGCCCGCGATATTCAAGCCGCCTCGCGGGCGGCCTTGAAGCAGGTGCGCGAGCTGGTGTCGGGGATGAACGGCGCGACGCTCCGGGATGAGCTGCTCCATGCGCGGCAGATTCTGGCGGCGGCGGGCATCGCGCTGAACGCAGGGAGCATGCCGCCGGAGGGGATCGTGCCTGCGCTTGCAGACAATATCCTCGGCATGTGCCTGCGGGAGGCGGTCACGAACGCCGTCAAGCATAGCAAGGCTTCCGAGCTTGAGGTGCGCTGGTCGGCCGTTCCGGACCGGATGGAGCTGTCCATCCGGGACAACGGCAGAGGGATGGCGGAATGCCCGGCGGACGGACCCGGCACGGGCAGCGGGCTGGGGAGCATGAAGGAAAGGCTGAAGCTGATCGAGGGCAGCCTGGCGGTAAGCTCCGTTCCGGGAAAAGGGACGGAGCTGGTGCTGGCGGTGCCGCTCGTATCGAAAGGAGCCGTGAAGCGATGAAGGTCGTGCTGGCGGAGGATCAGGGCATGCTGAGAGGCGCGATGGCGGCTCTGCTCGGCATGGAAGACGATATCGAGGTGGCGGGGCAGGCTGCGGACGGCCTGCAGGCATGGGAGCTGATCCAGTCGGTCAATCCGGATCTGTGCGTGCTGGACATCGAGATGCCGCTTATGACGGGACTGGATGTGGCGGAGAAGCTGAAGGAAAGCAGGCATCCGTGCAAGGTCGTCATCCTCACGACGTTCTCGCGGTCGGGGTACTTCCAGCGGGCCATGAAGGCCGGCGCGCGCGGCTTCCTGCTGAAGGATTCGCCCGTCAGCGAGCTGGCGGCGGCGCTGCGCACCGTGCATGCCGGAGGCCGCGCGGTGAGCCCGGAGCTCGCGCTCTCGTTCTGGGAGGCGGAAAATCCGCTGAACGAGCGGGAACGGGAAATTCTGAAGCTCGCCGGAGAAGGGCTGTCGGCCGGCGATATCGCCGGGAGGCTGTTCCTGTCGGCGGGCACGGTGCGCAATTACTTGTCGGAGGCGATCCAGAAGCTGGACGCCCGGAACCGGATCGACGCCTGCGCCATCGCGGAGAAGAACGGCTGGCTGGACTAGCCGTTCTTTTTTGCGTCCGCATGTGTCCGAATGGTCGCTGGGATAGAGGGTTAACCGAATTTCAGTAACCCCATCCGAAATTATGGGGATATTATCCATCCTTGTCATTCGTTATTATTAGGAGGATTCAGTCTTGTAAGCGGTACCAATCAGGAGGGGAAGTCATTGGGAAAAGCAAAATCCGTTGCGGCGCTGCTCGGTGCGCTGCTGATCGCCGGCGGAGCCGTTCCGGTCTACGGAGCGGCTCCGGCCGCCAAGGAAACAAAAGCAGGTTGCAGCAGCCCGGTCATGGAAAGATGGGCGGCGCTCGGTCTGGCCAGCGGTTATCCGGGCGGAGCGTGCAAGCCGGATGCGGCGGTTACGCGCGCGGAGCTTGCCCAGCTGATGGCAAGGCTGTTCGGGCTGGCCGATGACGGCTCGGAGCTGGACAAGCCGTACAGCGATGTGGCGGCAGCCTCCTGGTACTCGCAGGCTGTGCGGGCAATCGGGAAAGCAGGCGTCGCACAGGGCTTCCCGGACGGAAGCTTCCGTCCATCGGCCGCGGTGACGCGCCAGGAGGCCGCGGCCATGGCGGCCAAGCTGTTCAGGCTGCCGCTCGGAACAGGCAGCAGCCTGAACGGCTTTTCGGACGGAGCCGGCGCTGCGGCCTATGCGAAGCCTGCCCTTGAGGCGCTGCTTGCCGGAGGATATTTGAAGGGATACGAAGACGGCAGCCTGAAGCCGCAGCGGCCGATCACGCGCTCCGAGGCTGTCACGCTGCTGGACCGGCTGGCTCCTGCGATGGTGCTGAAGGACGGCAGGCAATCGAACGGCTCAGCGGGAAATATGCTGATCCGGGCCGGAAATACGGTCATTGAGAATTCGCGCATCAAGGGCGATCTCTATATCGCTCCCGGCGTCGGCGAGGGCGATGTCACTCTGGAAGGAGTCACGGTGGAAGGACGGGTCCTCGTTCAGGGAGGCGGCGTCAACAGCATTCATTTCAAGCATTCGAGCGCCGGCTCTGTCGTGGTCGACAAGGCGGGCTCGCCGGTGCGCGTCGTGCTTGAGGATGGCAGCCGGACCGGCAGGCTGTCGGTCGACAGTCCGGCGGCAGTCGAGATCGGCAGCGGCTCCACAGCTGACGAGGTCGAGCTCGGCGAGCATGCGGGCAGCACGTCGCTGGACGTGCGAGGCTCGATCGGACGCCTGACAGCCAAGGCGGGAGGCGCCAGCCTGAACGGCAGCGCGTTGCAGCAGGGCCAGGCTGTCGGCGTGGTAGCGGGCGTCGTCGGCGCTCCCGGCGGCACGGGCTCGACAGCGTCGCCAAGCGCGTCGCCAAGCATGACGCCGGCGCCGTGGGCGGGCACGCCGGCGCCGAGCGCGACGCCGACGCCGAGCGCGACGCCGACGCCAAGCGCGACACCGGCGCCAAGCGCGACGCCGGCGCCAAGCGCGACACCGGCGCCAAGCGCGACGCCGACGCCAAGCGCGACGCCGACATCGAGCGCGACGCCGACGCCGGGAACGGAGCTCAAGGCTCCGCCCGTGCTTCAGCCCGACGGCGACGACAACACGGCCGGACGCGCCATGGTGCTCTCTTTTGAGGAGGACAGCCTGTGGAGATCCGCCATTACGGCCGTGAGCGTGAACGGATCCTACCTGAATGCAGGAAGCTATCATGCGGATTCGCCAGGCATGCTGGAGATCAGTGCAGGAGCGTTCCCGGGCAAGGGCACATATACCGTGAACGTGGAAGCGAAGGGCTACCGGAACGTACAGGTCCAGCAGCAGGTCGGGGAGTGGATGCTGAGCTGGTCGGACGAGTTCAATGGAAACGCAGCGCAGCCGGACACGAACGGAGTCGACCTGTCCAAGTGGGGATACCAGCTTGGCAACGGCTCGGATTACGGCGTTTCCGACTGGGGGAACAACGAGCAGCAGTTTTACCGCAAGGAGAACTTGAAGGTGGAGAACGGCGGCCTCTTCATCGAAGCGCGCAAGGAAAGCGTGAACGGAAAGCCGTATACCTCGGGCCGGCTCTGGACGTCGCCGACCTTCAGCCAGGCTTACGGCAAGTTCGAGGCCCGCATGAAGCTGCCGGCCGGCCAAGGATTGTGGCCCGCCTTCTGGCTCATGCCGAAGGACAGCGTATACGGCACCTGGGCCGCCTCGGGAGAGATCGACATCATGGAGGCCCGCGGCCGCCTGCTCGACGAGGTCGGGGGCACGCTGCATTACGGAAAGCCTTCGCCCAACAACCGATATACCGGCAAGACGTACACCTTCCCGGAAGGGGAGGACATCACCGGCTTCCACACGTACGGCGTGGAGTGGGAGCCCGGCGAAATCCGCTGGTACGTGGACGGCAAGGTGTACCAGACCCAGAGCCGCTGGGACAGCCAAGGAGCGGGACAGCCGGACAAATACGCGTTCCCGGCGCCGTTCGACCAGCCGTTCTATATCATTCTGAACATGGCGGTCGGCGGCAACTATGACGGCAACCGCCTGCCGGACGACTCGGTTCTTCCGGCCCGCATGGAAGTCGACTATGTCCGCGCTTACGAGATCGATGGCCGGCCTTATCGCACGCCGCAGGAGCCGGCAGCCGAGCGCGAGCCTGTGCCTGCGGACGCCAAGCTCCCGGTGGACGGCAGCTGGATCTACGACGAGACGTATGAGCATGGCCTGAAGGACATCGCGGCATCGGGGACGGCGCTCGATCCTCTGTACTGGAACTTCCTGCATACGCCGGACTTCGGTGGAGCGGGCAGCGCTTCGATCGATACGGTGGACGGCAAGAAAATGGCGAAGATCGCCATCTCCTCCGGAGGCGTGCAAAACTACGCCCTGCAGCTGATCCAGTACGCGACCTTGGTCAAGGGCCACGCCTACAAGCTCAGCTTCGACGCCAAGGCGGCGGCGGACCGGACGATCGCCGTGAAGATGGGCGGAGACGAGGACAACGGATGGGCCGTCTATACGGACCAGTTCTCGCCCGCTCTCGGAACGAGCCTGCAGCATTACGAGTACCGCTTCCTTATGAACGGCGACACGGATCCTGCCGCCCGGCTGGAGTTCAATGCCGGCTTGAATGCGAGCGCGGTATGGATCGGAGGCGTCAAGCTGGAGGAGATCGACAGCGTCGCCGATCCTTCCGCCGCCAAGGAACCTCTGGCGGACGGCAACCATGTCTACAACGGAGGCTTCGATCTCGGCACGATGGACCGGCTCGGCTATTGGACAGCCGCTCCTGCCGGCTCCGTCTCGGTTGACGCGGCAGCGCGCGAGGCGAGAATGCATGGTTCCGAAGGGACGCCGATTTCGCTGGAGCAGACCGGCCTCAACCTGCTGCAGACCGACGATTACGAGCTGACCTTCCGCGCCCGTGCTTCTGCCGCGGGACGCTCCGTGACCGCATCGATAGGCAGCGGCAACGGCTCCGCCGTCTTCGGCTCGCAGGCATTCGAGCTCGGCAGCGGAATGGACGAATACAAGCTTGCCTTCACGATGCCTGCAGGAGTTACGGATGTGCACGGCAAGCTCCGCTTCCTGGCGGAAGCCGGGGAGGGCGACATCCTGCTGGATTCGGTGCGTCTGGTGCGCACCTCCAACCGCAACGTCGATTACAGCGGAGTAGATCTGTTCCCGCTGAAGAACGGAGGCTTTGATGCCGGCTTCGATGGCTGGGAGCCGTTCCAGCAAGGAGCGCAGGCTTCCTTCGCCATGGATGGCGGAGCGGCGAAGATCGATATTGCGAATGCCGGCTCGGAAGCCTGGAACGTCATGCTCAATCAGGGAGGCATGAGCTTCGCCAAAGGTCTTACCTACCGGCTCGAGTTCGATGCCCGCGCAAGCGAAGCGCGCGGCATACTGACGACGCTGGAGAACGGAGCCTACACACGGCGCTTCGATTCCGGCACGCTGGCTCTTTCGACGGATTGGCAGCATTTCAGCTATGACGTGAAGATTCCGGAGAAGGAAAGCCTGGCGCTGAAATTCCAGCTCGGCAAGCTGCCGGGAACGCCGGCGGGCTCCCATCAGGTATGGATCGACAATGTCGTGCTGGAGGTCGCGGATGCTCCGGTCAAGCGGCCGCCGCTGCTCATCGCGGACCAGACCGGCAATACGGCCGGCGCTACGCTGGAGCTGACCTTCGCCGACGATGCGGCTTGGCGGGCGGCGGCTGCGGGAGTTGCCGTGAACGGACGCTTGCTGGAAGCAAGCTTGTACGAGCTGATGCCCGGCGTGCTGAAGCTGCTGCCCGGAGCGGTGAAGGAAGGCGGGACGGCTGTTGTGACGGTCAAGGCGGCCGGTTACGGAGATGCGGCCGTACAGCAGCCGGTCAAGGAAGCGGACGGCAATCTGCTGGCCAACGGGTCGTTCAGCGCGGAGGATGCGGGCTGGACCTACTGGAAGGGTGAGGGCGGCGATTCCGAGTTCTCGATCCAGCAGGGCAGGGCCCAAGCCGTCATCCTCAACAACGGCGGGATTCATCCCGAGTGGAAGGTGCCCGTCAGCTGGTCGGCCCAGCTCATTCAGAATAATCTGCAGCTTAAGGCCGGCCGGAGCTACGAGCTCAGCTTCCGCGCCTGGTCCGATGCGGACCGGCCGATCGCGGTGGAATGGGATCCGAACAAGACGTTGACGCCGTCCGTATTCCGTATTACCGGCGACGACCAAGCGATCTACCGGACGGTGATCAAGCCCGGGGCGGATATCACGACGCCGCTGAAATTCCTGCTCGGCAATGTAATCGACGGCGACGCCGCGACTCCGGCCAGCCGCCACACGGTATGGCTGGACGATATCGCGGTGCGGGAGATCGGCTCCGCTCCGACGCTTGCGGTCCAGGGAAGCAGCCAGGCCGGCCAAGACGTGCTGCTCGCTTTCGCGGATGATCCGGCTTGGAGGCAGGCGGTTTCCGCCCTCGTGCTGAACGGCGCCCCCGTTCCGGCGGACGCCTGGACGCTGGAGCCGGGCAAGCTGACGCTGGCGGCTTCGCTCTTTCCGCAAGCCGGCTCTTACCGGCTGACGGTCGAAGCCGCGGGGCATGCTCCGGCGGGGATCGTTATCCAGGCCGCTTCGTCGGCTCCGAATGTTGCCGTAGGCAAGCAGGCATCGGCATCCTCCGCCAAGCAGGCTGATGCGAACGCCGTGGACGGGGATTCCGGCACCCGCTGGGAATCCGAATCCGCGGATCCCCAGTGGATCGCCGTCGACCTCGGCGGCTTGTACCGGCTGGACGAGGCTGTCCTGCACTGGGAAGGAGCCTTCGCCAAAAGCTACCGGATCCAAGTCTCCTCCGCCGAAACGCCGGGCGACGCAGACTGGACGGATGCTTACATGCAGCCAGCCGGAAGCGGCGGGGTCGAGCGGATCGCCTTGAGCGGCGTCCAGGCCCGTCATATCCGCATGCTCGGCCTGCTTCGAGGCACGCAGTACGGCTACTCGCTATGGGAATTCGAAGTGTTCGGCAATCCGGCATCCTAGTGAAAAGGAAGGGCCGGCGCAGCGCGGAATCCGCGTCATGCGCCGGCTTTTTTCTCTTGCCTGTCCCCGTGCGTTACGAACGGACGAGCCGCCTGCTCCTCCTATAGTTTCAGTCATGTTGGAAAGGCGGCGTCCATATGTTCTACTAATCACGGCTTTCAGACATACGGACAGAAGGGAAGATGCGCATGGCCATTTCCTATATGGACTACACCTCGCCCGATCTGCAGTTTTTCTTCGACGTGAATAAAAGCAACGCGCTCTTCACCAACAGCAAAAACTACATCAACATTCTCGGCTACAAGCAGCTGAATACGCTCGGCAACGCCTCGATCCTCGATATTTTCATGAGCAAGGGCCATTATGTCGAGCCGCACTATCATCAGAACGCGACCGAGCTCGTATACTGCGTCTCCGGCAAGATTACCGTCTCGTTCATCAATCCGTTCACCAACAAGCTGTACAACATTCCGATCACGCCCGGCCAGGCGGCCAGCGTGCCTCAGGGGTGGTGGCACTACGAGATGGCGACCGAGGACAATACCCATGTCGTGGCGATTTTCGACGCTCCGATGCCGGAGGTCATTTTGGGCTCTGACATTTTGCGGCTGACTCCGCCGAAAGTTATGGCCGATGCGTATTGCCTCGACGAAGCCAAATGGAAGGAAGCCGTGGCGCCGATTACGAAAACGGTCGGCATCGGACCGCTCGACAGCTGCGGCAAAACCCGCGCCGACGGCGACTTCGAGGCGCCGTATGAGGATGAGCCGGGGCAGAGCCCTTATCAAGGCTATGGCTCGCCGCCGATATCGGAGCCTTATCAGGCGCAGGCCGATGCATATGCCCAGCAGCAGCCGTACGTTTATCGGACGCCGCCGTTCCCTTATGCGTCCTATCCGGCTTCTCCGTACCAAGCCGGCCCTTATCAGGGAGGCGGCTATCCGCAGGCGCATCAGCCTCCCGGCCAGCCGTATCCGGCGTATCCCTACGCTTCTTTACGGGTACCGGCAGCCCTGAAGCGCTTAAAATCCCTTGCGGTATAGGCAGCCCTGAAGCGCTTGATTCCCTTGCAGGTATTGGCCGTTCTATAAGATGCTCAAGTCCTCTGCATGCACCGGCTTCTCCGGCAACTGCCGGTCGGCAGAACCTCTTTTGCTCCTGAGCCATGCGGCTCGGGAGCTTTTTTAGTGCAGACCGGTTCTAGCCGATCTGATAGACTGGGAATTATTGGGGAGCGGAGGCGATCTCTTGGGCATGGAAGGAACAGGAGTAGGAGCAGGAAAAGGAAAAGGAAAAGGTAAAGGAAGAGGTGGGATGGGCAGAGCATGCCGGAGCCGTCTCCGGCTGGTTATCCTGCCCGTGCTTGCTTTGCTGGCCGTCATGTCAGCTCCTTGCGGGGCGGCGCTCGCCAACGGCGGGCCGGTCTACGAGCCGGCGGAAGGCTTCGGCCCGATGCGGCTGGAGCATTCGGAGAGCATACTTCTCATCCGGGAGAGGGTTTCCTACTTCATCCCGGATGACACTTCGGAACGCTACGGTCCATTTCCGGAGGTGACGGTCGACTACGAGCTGCATAACGGCGGCAAGGAGCAGCAGGTCGAGGTGCTGTTCCTGTACCCGGATGGGGACGGAATGGAAGGGCTGCGCGTGGAAGAGAACGGGGAAGCGCAGGTTCCCGTCACGCCGGCATCGGAAGATTCGCTTAAAGGCTTGATCGGGCGTCCGACGATCAGACCGACGATCATGGAGCCGTTCTCCGGCAAGCCACTTGTGACCCGCACAAGCGAACATGCGGTCGGCGGAGGCCGCTTTCCGCTGGTATTCCGGGCCGGCGAAACGAAGCGGGTCCGCATTTTCTACCGAGACCCGGGAGGCTGGGAGGAATCGGCTGTCGTCAACCGGGTCGGATCCCATCTGTATTACTTGTCCCCGGCCTCCTATTGGGCCGGCAAGCCGAAGGTCGAGCTGGAGGTCCGGCTTGCGGACCGCAGCTCGCGGCTCAGCTCCAATATCCCCATGAACAAAGAAGGACCGGGCTTGTACCGGGCCTTCCTGAGCAAGCTTCCGGAGGAGGAGTGGGTGTTCTCGCATGCTTCCGGGCATCGGCTGCTGTTTCCGCTTAACCGGCAGCCGGAATACAACCAGCTCGTCCTCCTGATTGCGGGCGTCGGTGGCATCCTGACCGCCATGCTGGCCGGCAGGCTGCGGCGGCTGTGGATCGCCTGGCTCGGAGCCGTCTTTTGGACCGCTCTCGTAATCGGGTCGATTGCCGATATGGGCGGTTATCCGTTCCAAGTCATTCTGATCCCGTTCGTGTACGGGGCGAATGCGGTGTTCCAGCTTGTCGTCGTGATTGCGGCAGGAAGACGGATAAGAAGGCGCAGAAGCAAGGTAGATACGGCTTGATGCGGGCAGGCTGACAGGCATGCCCGTATCAAGTCGCGCCTGCCTTCCGTGGTCACGATGTCCGCAGCCGGTCCCAATGCAGGCCGACAAGCTCGAGCAGCAAGGAATGATCGGAGCTGCCGGAGTTCAGCAAGGAATGTACGGCATGCCCGTGCAGACGTATGAAATGAGCGTTCCATGCATGGCCGTGATGATCGTTGCCCTCTGAGCGGATCGTCATTCCCAGCGGCGCGCCGACGGGCTATAATGGACTTCATATTCCTTATTTATCCATATGGCTGGGAAGGAGGGAAGATCATGGAGGAGGCTGGATTCCGGACGGTTCTGGAGGCGTACATCCCGGGCCTGCGGCGACGCTGCCTGCGGCTGGCGGGAGCGCGGTGGGATGCCCAGGATCTGGAGCAGGAGGTGCTGGCCAAGCTGCACCGGCTGCAGCTGCGCGAGCCGGAGCGGAGCCTCACCCAGGCTTATGTGAACCGGATGGCGGCAAATGCCTGGATCGACATCTGCCGCAGCAGGAGGAGCCGCGGGGAACAAGCCGGCGTCGAATTTGAGGAGGAGCTCCATGCTCCGCCCGCTTTGGGAGGTCCGGACGAAGCGCTGCGCATCCGCGTGCTGCTGGAGCAGCTCGCCGGCCGCCTGAATCCGAGGCAGATGACGATGATTCTGCTCATGGACGTCTTCCGCTTCACGGCAGGCGAGACTTCCCGCCTGCTCCGCCTGACGCCGGGGGCTGTCAGGGAAGGGCATAGGCGGGCGAGGCAGAGGCTGCAGGCGCTCGCCCGGGAGGAGCAGGAAGGGCAGGAGCAGGCAGCAGGGCAGGAGAGGGGCGGGCCGATCAGGCGCCAGAAATCTGTGGAACCTTTGCCGCCGCGCATTTTAGAGCGGTTCCTTGACGCTTTCCGACGAGGAGATGCCGAAGGCATATGCAGCGCCTATTTGTCCATAGCCTCGCATGGCGTGCAGGTGGACAAGGTCGAAGCCGGAGCAAGGCGGATTTCCTTCGCGTTCCGAGATCCGAGCGGGCATCTCATTCAATTATTTCAGGATTTGGATTGAAATCCGTGTATTTTCCAAGCAGGCTTCCGTTATAGAGGGCGAGAGCGCTCAACTATCCCATAAGATCCGAGGAGTGGATTTGAACATGGCCGTCAAAAACTATGCCGTCATCCAGCTGCCTGTCAGCAATCTGGAAGCATCGATTCATTGGTATCATCACGTTCTGGACATTCCGTTCACTTTTCCGTTCACGCCGGGCGATACCGAAGCCTGGCTGAACGTGGGCGGAGTCGGCCTCGGCCTCGTCAGCAGTCCGAACGTGCCCAAGCTGGAGTTCGAGAACATGCATGGCGTCGTGCAGCCGATCATCTCCCTGCAGGTCGACGATATTCATCAGGCGCATTCGAAGCTGCGCGAGCGCGGCGTGGAAGTGGGAGAGATGTCGTACAAGCCGGGCGGGGGTTACAGCTTCATCCTCCGCGACCCCGACGGCCATGTGTCCAATCTATGGGGGGGCTGGCCGAAGGAAGGCGACGAGGCTCCTGCCGATGCGGATGCTGAAGACGAGACGGCGAAAGCTTAACCCCGGGCTGGCAAGCCGCTGAGACGGCAGATGCTTGAAGAAAGCAAAGAGGAGGCTCCGGCGGGGAGTCTCCTTCTTGGCATTCAGGCTTCGGGGCGGGACAGCCCTCCCGATGGAACCTGATATAAACTTCAGAGCAGCATGCTCTCTATGTGCGGCCTATCCCGCCGCCTTCAGCCCGACAGCTGCTCCGAGCACGAGCATGATGAACAGGATGCGCAGCGGGTTTTTCGACTCGCCGTAGAACAGCATGCCTACCAGCGCTCCGCCGGATGCGCCGATGCCGGTCCAGACCGCATAGGCGGTACCCATCGGAATCGTGCGCATGGCGAGGGACAGCAGCGAGAAGCTCAGAGCGAAGCCGGCGGCCAGCAGCAGCAGGGAGACGAAGTCGCGGCGGCGGGTCAGCCGGTTCATCATGGCGACGCCGAAGATTTCGCATAGTCCGGCTCCGATCAAATAGGCCCAAGCCATCTCAATGCACCTCCCCGGATGCCGGTTCCTTGTCGTGGCTGACGAGCTTCAGCCCGATGACGCCGACGAGCAGCACGCCGATCAGAATCAGCTTGAGGACCTTGGCGGGCTCGCCGAACAAAATCATATCCGCGAGCACGGTTCCGGCTGTGCCGAGGCCGACAAAAACGGCGTATACGGTGCCGACCGGGAGCGTGCGGCTCGCGCTGATAAGCGCATAAAAGCTCACGAGGATGCAGACAGCGGTCGCGATCCATTCCCAGGCCGTGTCGGCATGCTTGAGCCCGATGACCCAGCCGACCTCGAAGAAGGAGGCGCCGATGATTTTAAGCCAGTTCGCATTCATGATGATGACCCCTTTCGAGCCGCAGATCTTGTCGCCGGGACGGGTGGGAAGCTGTATTCCAGCATGCCCCAAAAACGGGGCTGAGCATCAAATAAAGCCCGGAAGACAAACCGCTGCGAAAGCGGCTTATCTCCCGGGCTTTTATCCCTCCGTGTAAATGCGGATCCGTGCTCCGCATCGTTCCCTCTCGGACCAGACCGGCTGGACTTCAGCCGCGGAACCCTAGGCAACCTGAACTGCGCTATGGAATTCAGGCTATTGTATCAACAAGCGGCAGAGGAGGCAAGCGCGTTTGCGGCTGGAACTTTTTTGCAGATGGAGACGTCATACGGTTGGATGGGGATAGGGAAGACGTCGTTGAGGTTGATCATTGGGAATAGGAAAGACGCCGTCGTTAGGATGCTTGGTCCGAATGGGGACGACTTCGTTACGATAAACAGTCATAAATGGTCATGGAAAGGAAAAGGCTTCATGCGATGGGATGATCTTGAGAAGGAAGGCGCAGCAAGGATATAAGCGAGCAGGGGAGAGGATTGAATGACTGTCACCGCGAGACGAATCCATAGGCTGCACGCCGTTTTCCTGTTGTTGTCGATTGGAGCTTTGTTGATCAGTGCGGGCATGTGGAGATATGGAGTCGTCCATCAGGCTCCGGGAGAAATGGATGAAGCGACGAGCCAGGCTATTTTCGGGATGCTTGGGGCCGTTTTTTTCGGCGGCAGCTCGGCAGGAATCGGGCTCCTTTGGCTGGCCGGCAGAGGAATAGGGAGGGGGGATTCAGCATGAAGGGAACCACGCTTGTGCGCTATCTTTTGCTATACGGCATTTTTGTTGCCTTGTTTCTGGGAGCATTGCTTGGCGTGGAGCGGATTGAAGGGTATAAGATCGCGACGACCGAGTATTACGGAATGATGAATATAGGCGGCATCTATATCGCGATGATGTTCATCCTGACGGTAGCTGTCTACCCTGTCCTGGCGCTTCCGCTGACGCTGCTGGCCAACCGCTGGCTGCGGCATCCTGCGCTGCAAGCCGTGCTGTTCACGGGATTGGCCTTGTGGGCCGGCCTGTATCATTACAACAGCTACGGGGATTATTTCATCGAAGGGTACGGGCTCACCCCCTGGAGCTCGATATGGATCTTCGCGGCCGCGGGCCTGCTGTACACGGCAGCCAATATCGGTCTTGGCAGGCTGGCGGATCGAGCGGGAGATTCGGCGATCCATCCGCCCCTAGATCGTCATGGACCCGCTTGAATCCGTGGGCCGGCCCGGTCAATGGCAAGCATAAGCATCGCCGGTATCCGTCTGGCAGCCCGCTCATCCGGGTGCAAAAGCTCCGTCGATATCCGGTGGAAAGCCGGTCATCCGACAACCAAAAAGCCCCGCCGCCCATCCAATGGATGAGCACGGGGCGCAAGTCAGGTCATGCAAACCCGACCTTAGACTTCTGGCGTTCCTTGAGGTTGACCGATACGGTGCGGATCGAGGAGACGGGAATATACAATTCCTGATACTCCGTCTTGTATTTCACGAACTTGTCGTCCACTTCTTCCAGAATGCCTTCCCCGATATGGGTTCCGTCGAGAAAATGAATCAGCACCTGCTTGCCTTTCAACTGCTCCAGCATAGCCATCACCTCTGCGGTTAAAGTTGGATTCCATTCCATTGTACACCTACCGGATGCCGGCTTGGCAAAGTATTGATAGCCGAGCCGGACGCTCTCCTGTTCTCAAGGCTGCATGCTCGTAATGATATGGTCCACGATTCCATATTCCTGCGCCTCTTCAGCGGAAAGGAACGTGTCGCGGTCCGTATCCCGCTCGATGCGCTCCAGCGGCTGGCCGGTACGCTCCGCCGCGATCCGGTTCATCTTGTCCCTCAGCTTCAGGATGCGCGTTGCGGAGATGGCGATGTCGCTGGCCTGGCCCTGCGCTCCTCCTGAAGGCTGATGGAGCATGACCTCGCTGTTCGGCAGCGCTCCCCGCTTGCCCTTTGTACCTGCGAGCAGGAGCCAGGCTGCCATGGAAAAGGCCGTTCCGGTGCAGAGCGTCCGGACGTCCGGCTTCACGAACTGCATCGTGTCGTAGATGGCGAGGCCGGCGCTCGTGGAGCCGCCCGGGCTGTTGATGTACATATGAATGTCCTTGTCGGGGTCATCGGCGGCCAGGAACAGCAGCTGCGCGATGATCGCGTTGGCCATATTGTCCTCGATCGCCGTGCCGACGAATACGATACGGTCTTTCAGCAGCCGGGAATAAATATCATAGGAGCGTTCCCCCTTGTTGGTCTGCTCCACGACATAAGGGATATGGGTCACAGGTCGTCATCCTCCTTCGCTGGATGGGTCGGAATGGTTTTGCCACTGGTAAACGGATGCGGGGAAGGAAAGGATACGGCTTGAACGCGGAAAAGAAATTCCCCTGTCTTGAGTATCCTTTTGGCAGGATCATTCGTTTACCGGTCAGAATATCTATGCGTATTGAAAGGGGATGCCGCCGATGGAGACGGGGCTGGAGCTGGAGGAAGAGCGCGCGGCGCTGAGAAGGTATTGCCTGGCGCTTACCCGCAGCGCCTGGGAAGCGGAGGATCTGGAGCAGTCGGCCTGGTGCAGGGCGCTGGCCGCCCCGATCTGGCGGGAGCATCCCAACCGCCAGGCGCTGCTGCTGCGCATCGCCCGGAACCTGTGGACGGACCATTTGCGCAGGGAAGCTCTCCGCCGCCGAACTTTGCCCGAGCTGGAGGAGGCGGGGGCCGTCCAGCCGGCGGCGAGCTGGGAGCTGGAGGAGCTGCTGCGCCCGCTGGAGCTCCGCCTGTCTCCGCTGCAGCTGTCGGTATGGCTGCTGCGCGAGGTCATGAACCGGTCGATCCGGGAGACGGCGGAGCTGCTTCTGACGACGGAAGGCGCGGTGAAAGCCGCCTTCCACCGAGCCCGGTGCGCGCTTGACTGCGTCAAGCGCGATCTGCAAGCAGGCGGCCTGAGGGAGCCGGCCGACGAAGCGCTCATGGCCCGGCTGCGCGGCCTGGCCGCCGCGGTGCGGACGGACGATGCGGCCGCCATCGCGGTGCTCGCCGAGCAGGACGTGCTGGAGCCGGCTGTGGCGGTCGGCATCATTGGCGCAAGCGCCCATGCCGCCGCAGCGCATCGGGGACCGCAGGCGATGCTTGCCGGAAGCGGGTTCTACGCCTCCGCCGGCGGCGGAGTGTTCGTCTCTGCCGGCGGCTGGGCGTCGTATGGCATGGCAGGCTGAGTCGTTCTTAGGTAATCGCCGAGTTCAACGAGCTATGGGACATAGTTCAGCTAGTTGTAGCCGCTGCATTTGCCGGATTGGGATAGCGACAAAAACCTTGATCGGGCTGAAAAAGCGGCCGGTAAAAAAGGCATAAGCACGCAGGAGGCTGGAACCTGAGGAGGTTTCGGCCTGTTCAGGCTGCATATAGGCTTTATTTAGATTTAGATTTAGATTTAGATTTAGATTTAGATTTAGATTTAGATTTAGATTTAGATTTAGATTTAGATTTAGATTTAGATTTAGATTTAAGCTTGGTCATGTCGTGGTCGTGGTCGTGGTCGTGGTCGATGTGAGGTCGAGGTCGAGGTGGTCGTGGTCTTGAGCGTGGTCGTGGTCGATGTGAGGTCGAGGTCGAGGTGGTCGTGGTCTTGAGAGTGGTTTTAGCTTAGGCTTGAGCCTCATGCAGGAACGCTCGCTTTGTGCGGTAAATTGTTGCTGAGGTGGGAATTCGGGTGTCATTAGACAACGTATCGGACATACGATCCGTTATTTAGGGATTTTCATCGATTTCGCCGAGTTATCGGACATACGATCCGCTATTTGGGGTAAAACAGTCCGTTTTGAGTGGTTATCTCAAAAATAAGGGATCTTATGTCCGTTAAATTTTTTTGAACGGAGATTTACGCTGAAATAGCGGATCGTATGTCCGATACGAGAGAAGTTTTGGTTTTGAATGACAGTCGGCACACCCCGGCACCATGCCCAGCATCGTAAACAATCTGCCCCGCCCCCCGGCACCATGCCCAGCATCGTAAACAATCTGCCCCGACCCCCGGCACCATGCCCAGCATCGTACAATCTGCCCCGACCCCCGACCCCCGACCCCCGGCACCATGCAGCCAGCATCGCCCAATCTGCCCCCCGACCTCCGGCACCATGCAGCCAGCATCTTACAATCTGTCCCGAACCCCGGCACCATGCAGCCAGCATCTTACAATCTGTCCCGAACCCCGGCACCATCCAGCCAGCTTCGTGCAATCTGCCCCGACCCCCGGCACCATGTCCAGCATCTTACAATCTGTCCCGAACCCCGGCACCATGCAGCCAGCATCATCTGCCCCGAGCCCCTGTACCATGCAGCCAGCATCGTACAATCTGCCCCGAGCCCCTGTACCATGCAGCCAGCATCGTACAATCTGCCCCGAACCCCGGCACCATGCAGCCAGCATCGCCCAATCTTCCCGCGAACCCCACCATGCAGCCAGCATCGCCCCAATCTCCCCTCGGCCAGATTCCAAGCAGCATGAATCACACAGCCGGCCCGCAGAGCCGGCCTCGTACGCCATGCACTCATAGCCCGTCCCGTGCAGCGCTATGACCGCCTTTTCGCGTATTCGCCGCCTCCAGTCATCCTGCCCGCGGACTGCGGGTTGAAGATGGCCGCGCTCCTGCATATAATGAGTGTAGATAACGTTTGCAATCTGACGAAATCCTTAATTGAATAGAGCGGATGAAGGCAGCGGGAGAGACTACCTGAACATAGGGCGGCGCCGAAGGAGTAAGCCCTGGGGACAGGGTGAATCTCTCAGGCAAAAGGACCTTTGCCGGACGCATCTCTGGAGAGAATTCCGTGGCCGCGCACAGGCGCGCGTGGAATCACCCAAGGGGAAACTCGCGAAGCGGGAAGCGAGGCAACTCTCAGGTACAAAGGACAGAGCGGAAGAATCGCTTGGAACGGGCGGCACGCCCTTCTTTCGGCGCATTCTTCTGCTCTGTCCCTTTTTTCGGCCTCTACAACAACTCAAGACGAAGGAGAATGGCTGTGCGGTTCAAAGACGTGTTTTCCATTATCGGTCCGGCCATGGTCGGACCTTCCAGCTCCCATACGGCGGGGGCGGCGCGAATCGGGCTTGCGGGGCGCAGGCTGCTGGGCGAAATGCCGCAGAAAGCGAAAATTTCCTTCTACGGCTCCTTCGCGGCCACCTATCAAGGACATGGCACGGATACAGCCGTCACAGGCGGACTCATGGGCTTTCATACGGATGACCCGCGCCTGCCCGATTCGGTGGAGCTGGCCGAGGAAGCGGGAATGGACCTGGTGTTCCAGGAGGGGAAAGGGCTGTTCCCCCATCCCAACACGGTCCGGCTCGATCTGACCGCTGCGGACGGAAGCCGCGAGCTGTCTCTGCTCGGCACTTCGATCGGTGGAGGCAATGTGGAGGTCGTGGAGGTGAACGGCTTCGCGGTGAAATTCAGCTGCTCGTACCCGACGCTGCTCATCCGGCACCGGGACCAGCCGGGCGTCATCGCGGCGCTCTCCGCGGCGCTGCAGGAGGAAGGGCTCAACATCGGCGGGCTGTCGCTCAGCCGCATGGAGCGCCAGGGGGAGGCGCTGGCCGTGGTGGAGCTGGACGCTCCGGTGCAAGCGGGTCTGATGGAGCGGATCGGCCGAATGCCGCATGTGCTTCAGACGGATTATATGGATTTGAACGATGACAGGGGGAACGACGATGAACTTCCGGACGCTGAAGGAACTGAGTGAGCGCTGCAGCGAAAGCGGCCTGAGCATCGGCCGTCTCATGCTGGAGCAGCAGTCGCGCGAATCGGGCCGCGAGCCCGAGGTGGAATTCACGGCGATGAAGGACTATTACGGCATCATGAAGGAAGCCGTCCATAACGGCCTGACGCGGGACACGACATCCCGCAGCGGCCTGACCGGGCTCGACGCCCAGCGGGTCGCGGCCTACAACGCGGCCGGGGAGCCTAGCCTCGGCGGCGATGCGGGGCGCGCCATGGCGTATGCGCTGGCCGTGTCGGAGGTGAATGCTTCCATGGGCCGCATCGTGGCGACGCCGACGGCAGGCTCCTGCGGCATTATCCCCGGCGTATTTGTCAGCACGCAGGAGCGCTTCGGCTGGAGCGAAGACGAGATGACCTACGGCCTGTTCGCGGCCGGGGCGATCGGTTATGTCATCGCGAACAACTCCTTCGTATCCGGAGCGGAGGGCGGCTGCCAGGCGGAGGTCGGCTCCGCGATCGGCATGGCCGCCGGAGCGCTTGCGGAGCTGCGCGGCGGCACGCCGGAGCAGGCTGTACACGCGGTCGGGCTCGCGCTGAAGAACTCGCTGGGCCTGATCTGCGATCCCGTCGGCGGGCTGGTGGAGATTCCGTGCATCGTGCGCAACGGCTTCGGCGCCGTCACGGCGCTTGCGGCTGCCGATATGGCGCTTGCCGGCGTGCGGAGCGTCATTCCTTCCGACGAGGTCGTGCAGGTGATGCTGGAGGTCGGCGCTGCGATGCCGGAGAAGCACCGAGAGACTGCGGGCGGCGGGCTGGCGCAGACACCGACCGGCAAGAAGCTCATGAGCGAGCTGCGCAAGAAAGGCCGCCCTCTGCGCAAAGCGGAGGATGAGGGCGGGAATACGGAAGGTTAGCAAAACGGAAGGCCCCTTGCCGGGGCCTTTTTTGATTACAAGCGTTGTTTTCTGATCTTTCCCAATCTTTTTCCGCTGCCTGTTTCAAATCCCTCTGAACGGTTTATAGGTATTAAATCCTTTTTCAGCTGGAATACCAGCGGGACAACCGAATAGAATGGTACCATCATGCGCTTCAACATGTCAGGAGGAATGCGGAAGTGGTCAAAACCAGAATGGTTGGCTTATGCATGCTGATTCTTGCCATGATCGCCGCGGGCTGCGGCAGCACCTCATCAACCGATAAAACGAAAACGCTTACACTCTGGTACTGGAACCGAAGCCTCGACGACGGCCTCATCAAGTCCGTCGAGCAGAAGTTCCCTGGCATCCGCATCAACGCGCAGAAAATCGGAGGCGACTTCAAGTCCAAGCTGAAAACGACGCTCGCCGCCGGCTCCGCAGGACCCGATATCGTCGCTTTCAACGATTGGGTGTCCGAGCTGTTCGTCAGCTCCGACCGCTTCTACGATCTGTACGACCTCGGAGCCAAGGAGATCGAGCCGGATTTCCTCGACTGGAAATGGAATTTCGGCGTCACGCCGGAAGGGACGATGATCGCCCTGCCGATCGATACGGGGCCGACCGCTCTGTTCTATCGGGCCGATCTGTTCCAGGAAGCCGGCCTACCGTCGGATCCGGAGGACGTGCACAAGCAGCTTGGAACGTGGGAGAGCTATCTCGACGCAGGCAAGAAGCTTCAGGATCATTTTGCCGGCAAGGTCAAGATGCTCGACAACGTCAACAATGTCTACACCCAGGTCAATGCCCAATCCGACCGCATCTATTTCTCCAAGGAAGACGAATTCATCGGCGATACGCCTGACTCCTCGATGAAGAACGCCTGGAACCTGGCCGTCAAGGCCGCCCAATTGAAGCTGGCTGGAAATGCAAACGCCTTCACGAGCGAATGGAGCGCGGCCATGAACAACAGCAGCATCGCGTCCTTCGTCGGGGCCGTCTGGATGAAAGAGGTTCTGGAGGAGGCCGCGCCGGATACGAGCGGCAAATGGAGAGTCGCCCGGGCTCCGGGCGGAGACGGCAACAACGGCGGCTCCTTCCTCGCCATCATGAAGACGAGCAAATACCCGCAAGAGGCCTTCGAAGTCATCCGCTATCTTCAAAATCCCGACAATCAGATTCAGTCCTATAAAAATCTCAATCTGTTCCCTTCCGCCGCCAAAGCGCTGGACGATCCCGTCATGAAGGAGAAGGAGCCCTTCTTCGGCAATCAGGCGACCGGCGAGATCTTCTCGGAATCCGCGCGGAACGTGAAGCCGGCCTACTTCGGTGGCAAGTATTCGAATGTGAACGGAATCGTCGGCCGCGAGCTGACCTCCGTCGCCCTGCAGGGCAAAAACCCCGACAAAGCCTGGAAAGACGCGATAAGCCGGATCAAAAAAGAGCTGCTGCGCTGACGCGAAAGTCGCTGCCCGCTGTGCATTCCTAAGATCAATGGCTGACAGGAGGTCACCCCAATGGGCAATCCCATGCTGAACGCGGAGCCTGCCCGCGCTCCCGTACCCCCGCGCATCAAAGGCAGCTTGGCTTCGAGACTTTGGAGGCATCGGAAGGAATACCTGGCCATATCGCCTTTTTACATCTTGTTCGCCATTTTCGGCTTGTTCCCGATCGCATTCTCCATGTACCTGTCCTTCCAGAAGTGGGATGGAATCGGAAGGATGAGCTACAACGGAGTGAACAATTACCGCTTCATGCTGACGGATCCCGAATTCTGGAAGGCGGTCGGCAACACGCTGCTCATCTGGATCTACTCGACGATTCCGATGTTGTTCATCGCGCTGGCCGTCGCGTTCCTGCTCAATTCCTCGTTCGTCCGGTTCCGGACCTTCTACCGGATCGGCTATTTCCTGCCGAACGTCACCTCGCTGGTGGCGGTGGCGATCGTGTTCGGCACGATTTTTTCCAACAACTACGGGCTGCTCAACTATGTGCTGAACTTGCTGGGCCTGAATTCGATCGAGTGGCTGAACAAAACCTGGGGCATCCAGCTCGCGGTGTCCGTCATGGTCATCTGGCGCTGGGCGGGCTACAACGCGATCATCTATCTGGCGGGCTTGCAAAGCATCCCGAGCGTTCTCTATGAAGCCGCCAAAATCGACGGGGCCTCGACGATCCAATCCTTTTTCCGGATTACGATCCCGAACCTGAGGCCGATCATCCTCTTCACGCTGATCACCTCGACCATCGGAGGCATGCAGATCTTCACCGAGCCGCAGGTGCTCGCGGGCAATGACGGAGGGGTCAGCGGCGGCGGCCTCACGATCGTGCTGTATCTCTACCGCGAAGCGTTCATCCATAACTACTTCGGCTTCGGCGCGGCCGTCGGCTGGGGGATGTTCGTCCTGATCGCGCTATTCTCGATCGTGAACTGGCTGTTCGTCCAAGGCGGGCCTACCCGCGGGCAGGGGGTGAAGTGATGGCGACGAGAACCAAATCGATCCTGCTCCATATCGGCCTCGCCATCGGGCTGCTGATTTCGATCTTCCCGTTCTATTGGCTGCTCGTCATGGCGACGCGCACGACATCGGATATTTACAGCTTCCCGCCGAAGCTGTGGTTCGGCACCCAACTGCTCGACAATATCGGCCGGGTGTTCGACAACGTCGATTTCTTAGGAGCATTCTGGAATACGTTGTTCGTCGCCTCCGCCTGCACCTTGCTCGTGCTGTTCTTCGATTCGCTGGCGGGATTCACGTTCGCCAAGTTCGATTTCCCGGGCAAAAAGATGCTGTTCGTCCTGCTGCTGGCGACCATGATGGCGCCGTCCCAGCTGTCGCTCGTGCCTTCCTTCGTCATCATGGCCAAATTCGGCTGGGTCGGCACGTTCAAGGCGCTGATCATCCCGGGAATGGCCAATGCGTTCGGGATCTTCTGGATCCGGCAGTACGCCCAGGAATCGGTGCCGTCCGAGCTGCTGGATGCCGGCCGCATCGACGGCTGCGGCTTTCTACGTCTCTATTGGAACGTAGCCCTGCCGATTTTGCGACCCGCGCTTTCCTTCCTCGGCGCCTTTACCTTCATCGGAGCGTGGAACGACTACCTGTGGCCGCTGATCATCCTGACCGACGAGCGCAAATATACGCTGCAGGTGGCGTTGGCGTCGCTGAACGGGATCTACGTGACGGATTATTCGATGGTCATCGCCGGAACATTGCTTGCCGTCATTCCCCTTATCATCCTGTTCCTGTTCATCAGCAAGCAGTTCATCTCGGATATCGCAGCAGGCGCGATCAAGAGCTGACGCTTTCCTGACGAAGGGCATGGATGTATAAGTCGAGCCGATTGGCGCAAAAGGTCAAACGAAGCAAGCTGGCGCCGGTGAGCCTCCAAGCGTCAGCTTGCTTCTTTGCGTTTGGCCTGAACATATGGAATCCGGGACTATAGATTCAGAACGGACTAGCTGTTTACTCCTGAAAATCGGATAGAACGGCTTACAACGTTAATTTTGATTCGTCATACAGCCAGGTTCAGTATCGGAATGGATATGAGCCAGGCGCCAGCATCAACTACTACACCTATTACAATGCCAGCGGATACGTCCGCATGAAACTTACGGGCACTGCGCTTTGCGCCGATCTTAATTGCAATAATTCAACATCGACAATGCTTACGACAATCATGCAGACGGACCAAGCGGTTAATTAGAGCGCCGTCAACAACTACAAGCTCGTGACAAGCCTCGTTACAAGCGCCACTTCCGGCAATAACGTTGGAGTGTTTTCCAGCATCAAAGTCGGCACGACTTCCGTCCCGTCTGCCAACTTCTCCGCACCTCTGGTGGATCATGCGACGATTTCTCGGGATGCGAACAATACGGTGAGAATTGCTTGTGATTGACAAAGCAACTTTTCGAAGCGATCGCGTCTAATTATTTGAGAATATGATCCTTATCATGAAAGGGATGAGAAAATTGTCTCGTCGAATACAAGTACTCTTTCTGGCATTGATCGTCGGACTGTCTGTTTTTGGGGCCGGATTGGCAGGAGCTGCTAAAGCTCCGTCAAACAACGATGGAATCAATCGTCCAACGATTGTCATCAACGGCAAGGTTTCCGAGTTGAAGGCCGTAATCCCGCCAAGCGGATCGACTATGGTTCCGTTCCGTTCCTTATTTGAAGCCCTTGACCTGAATGCCGAGTTCGACAATAACACCAAAACGGTGACAGCCAAGAACGATACGACAACCGTTACCTTGACCGCCGGTAAAATGACCGGGACGATCAACGGCAAGGAAATCAAGCTCATTCAAAGTCCGGAACTATCACGTGATGATGATTTGATGTATGTCAATCTGCGATTCATCGCCGAAGCATTTGGCGGAGTCGTCGGTTTTGACAAGAGCACGCTTACGGTAACCATTGATTTTAATTGAGATAACCTTGGGAAAAGGGACCCTTCCCGGTCATCAGGCACGGGCAGGTCCCTTTTCCTGTCGCAATAGTGCGGCCCGGGGGGCGATGTTGCTGAGGCGCGTTGCTTCGGTTTGAGCTCCGTTCAGCCCTCGCGCTGTTGTTGCTCCCGACGGCCTCTTTCTATCGCTTCGTCCAGCTTTCGCTGCCGATGGCGAGCAAGAGCATGTTGGTCATGGATTCTGCAACTCCCATTTCATTAACGCCCTCAAGGGCGAGTTTTATCATTTGAAACAGCTGCAGATGTAGCTCTACAGGCTTATGCAGATGCCGAGGTGCCGAGGTGCAGCAGGCGCAGTGGAGCTGGAAAGATCTCCATGCCGTTTGACAGATGGTGCGCTTTGGAGGCGGTCTTTCAATCGCGCCGCTCTGAATTATTTGTATGAACGATACCAGAAAAAAGAGGATACCCGCCGGGGTATCCTCTTTTTCCTTTTTATTTTTTGCATATTTTAAACCTGTAATAACTCTCAGGAGCGTCAGAAAGACAGGAGGGTTGTTGAATTCTCTCCTCCCGTCTGCCAGGACGATGAAATTCCCCTCGCTGTCAAGGAGGGCGAAACGGGTTACTTGCGCAGCTCGAAAAACTCGCAGCCGCTGCGGGAGTGATAGGCCAGGTCGGCGACGCCGGACTGGATGACGACCGTGCGCTCGTCGAAGCGGACAATGCAGCTGCCGGATTCGATCATCTGGTCGTCGCGGAAGACGCGCACCCGAATGCTCTTGTCGAGCGCTTCCTGGAAGTCGGCATCGGTATGAAGCGGGCGTATGTGGGCCATGGCGGGAAGCTCCTTTGTCATAAGGTCGTGGACAGTCATTGAAAGCCATTATAGCACAAGCGCACAGCGCCCGGTCGCTGTCTGGAGGATGGATAGTCGGGCAGGTTTGGGGATGGGCGGCGGAGGAAACGATGATACGGAGATGGATCGGCGGAAGGGGGACTGAGGGCAATGGATAAGGGTCGGAGAGCGGATGGGATTCAAGGCAGCGAACGGGAAAGGAAGGGAGGGATCGAATTCGGCAAACCCCGAATCATAGCCCGCTTCGGGCATGTCCGTCAGGCAGCTTTGTTCGGGCTTATGCTTCTGTCCGCAGCGATGCTGGAGGGCTGCTTCTCCCATTCCGCTCTGCAGCAGCCTATAAGGACGGTGATGTCGGATGTGACGGGCGGAAGTCGGCAGGCAGACATTCCGATGCTGAAGCCGGAGACGCTGTCGCAGGCTGTTGAGAGAGGCAATGCAGGCGGGGATCGCAATCCTGAGGGCGGAGCGGCAGCTGGTTCGGCAGCCGGATCGCCAGGGAGCGATGCATCCGGGAAGCTTCCCGCGAACCCTGCTGCAGCCCCTTCGCCGTCTGCAATTCCATCGGAGTCTGCAGCTCCAGGCGAAGCCGACGCTTTTCGCGACAGCGCTCCCGAGGCGCTGGCCGTCCGTTCGTCCGAAGCGGCCATGCAAGCGGCTCCATGGATCGCTACGGCCCATACGACGCGGATAAATGCCGCCGATCCGTATGAAGCGGCTGTCCTGGCATCGCGAATGGCATGGCCGTCAACGGAAGGCGAGGAACGTCTGGGCGGGGTCGTAATCGTTCCCAGAGGGGACTGGATTGCAGCCGTGCTGGGAGCGGGCTTGATCGACGATGCCGCGGACGGTCCGCTGCTGTACGCAGATGCAGACGGGATTCCGGAGGCGACATTGCAGGAGCTTAAGCGTCTGCGGCCGATTGGCGCAGCCGAGAATGGAGGCGTGCAGGCCATACTGGTCGGGGCGCTGGGACCGCAGGTTCAGCGGCAGGCGGAGAAGCTCGGCCTGCGCGTCGAACGGATCGCAGCCCGCGGAGCCGCTGATCTGGCCCGCGCCGTGGACGCTTACGAAGCCGCGCAATTAGGCGAATATCCGGCTGATGTCCTCGTCGGATCTGGGGACGAGGAAGCCCGGCTGTACACGGCGCCCGCCGTGAGCCTGATCGCCAGCGGCGCAGAGCCGCTGCTGCTCGTCAGCCGCGCCGGCGTTCCGCTGGAGACGGCGCAGGCTCTGGAGCTGCGCGGGGGCAAAGCGCGCATCCACCTGATCGCGCCAGAGTCTATTGTGCCGTCCGAAGTAGCCGAAGCATTGGCTGAATACGGCCAAGTCACCCGTATTTCGGGCGAGGATCATTTTGCCCAATCGGTGGCTATGGCCCGGTACGGGGAAATTGCCCGGACAGGTGCAGAAGGAAGCGAGGCCGGGATATCGCGAAGCGTTTCGCTCGTGAGCTCGGAGTCGCCGTCGCTAGCTCCTGTCGCAGCGCTGCTGTCCCGAGCGGGCATGTCCGCTCCTCTCCTATGGACGGAGAAGGAGGCTATGCCGGAGACGGTCCTAGCTTATGTGAAATCGCGGCTGACAGAGGGACAGGATTCCTTGGCCTCCTTTCGCCATGCTTGGCTGATCGGAGAGCTTGGCAGCTTATCCATGCAGGCGCAAGGGGAAGTCGACGCGGTCGTTCAACGAGCCGCGGTTCCCGGGCTCGGGAAGGGTGAAGCGGCCGGAAGTTCGGGGGGCGGGCAGCGGGAGTAGGGACAGGAGGAATTGCAGAGGGATTTGAATAGGGAATGGAACAGAGATCGGAATAAGAATAAGAATAGGGATAGTAATAGGGATAGGAATAGGGATAGGAATTGGGATAGGGATTGGAATTGGAATATAGATCGGGATATATCGGAGCAGAGATCGGAAGATAGTCGGAGCAGAGAAGGAATATAGTCGGAGCAGAGAAGGAATATAGTCGGAACAGAGAAGGAATATAGTCGGAACAGATAACGGAACAGAGAACGGAGCCGAGTCGAAGGAGGAATAGGAGCAGTTAAGGAGCCGAGCAGGCTTCCCTGCCAAGAGGCTGGGGCTTTAAAGCATCATGGTGAGGCAATAGCAACGGACGAATTTGGATTCGCGATTAAGCGAGTCTTTTTGTCGTGTGAAAAGGTTATCAAGGACAATTAATATAGGATCAAAGTTTTCATTAAGCGTTAAACTATAATTTCAAAAGTTTAAATTATGCATGAAATGGAATGGGAATCACCCTCTTGCAATTTTGAATATTTGTGAAGAAAAAGAAACTTATGTAAGGTTTAATGGAGGGAGGGATAGACATGAGCAAGGATCAAGAGCTTGAAGAGGACGCCTTTACCGATGGAAGGAGCGCCGGGAAGGAAGAGCGGCAGAAGCTGGGTTTTCCGCATCGGAATCGGAATCGCCATCCTTGTGGTTTTACTCTTCATTTTAGGGGTCGTTCAGTTTATTTCCAGTAAAGACGCGGGTACGCCTCAACAGCAGGATGGCAAGGCCAGAGCCGGTCAAGGGGCAGGGACAATATTGGGGCCGACGGCTCGGCCGTACTGAAGGGACTGGAAGCAGGCATCGATTATTTCGGTATCAGCCGCAAAGAGGATGTTCGCTGACCGTTGCTTTTATAGGGACAAAGAATCTCTGTTCTGAAGGCGGAGGACAAGAAAGAAGGATGATGGAGTGAAGCCTGGACTCTCAGGTTTCTTGATGGTTTCCTTGTGGACGAGGGAAAAGAATAAGACCAACGACAAACACAAGGAGCTTAAGGCCTCATTCCCGATTAAATGAATCCGAACTGATTTTTCATAATCGGATCTGGGGAACCAGTTTCTCAGATTGAAATCGGGACCTAAAGCTTGGATTGCCGCGAAGAATCGATTTCTAATCGTACTAAAGAATCATTTCTTCTTTTGATTATTTTTCCATATTTACCGAATAGATTACGGTGTGGTACATTCATTGCCACCACCGCTAATCTATTTTTTTTCGTCAAAAGGCGGTTGTGAATATTCATACATAGAGCGGAGGCGATAGGTAACATTTATTTTCTGGATTTCTTTTTGGTTTTAAAAAAATTTATGACTGGAGTGAATTTGTGTAATGAAAAAAATGATTCCTACTCTGCTTGGTGCCGTATTGCTGCTCTCTTCCGCTTCCGCTGTTGCTGCTGAAACTCCAAGCCTCGGGACGGCCGGAACTCCCGACGTTAGCGTCGTGAACAATCAGCTCGTGACTCAATTCATCGACGCTGCCAAGGATGCCAAGATTGTGCCGGGCTCTTCCGAGGATAAGATCTGGGCTTTCCTGGAAGGCCAGCAAGCAAAGCTGGGCGTACCCGCAGCGGATGTGAAAACCTCGTTCCTGATTCAGAAGAAGGAAGTGGATCCAACTTCGGGCGTCGAGCATTTCCGCCTGCAGCAATATGTGAATGGCATCCCGGTATATGGCGGTGACCAAACCATTCACATCGACAAGGCCGGCCAGGTTACTTCGTTCGTTGGTGCCGTTCTGCCGGCTCAGAATCAAATCACGGCAAAATCCAGCGTACCAGCCATAAGCGCATCCGATGCTCTGGCTATCGCGGCGAAGGAAGCCAGTTCCCGCATCGGCGAGCTGGGAGCGCAGGAGAAGACTCCGTCGGCTCAGCTGTACGTCTATCCGGAAGGCAACGGGTCCCGTCTCGTCTACCAGACGGAAGTGAATGTGCTTGAGCCGCAGCCGCTGCGCACCCGCTACCTCATCGATGCAGCCGACGGCCATATCGTGCAGCAGTACGATCTGATCGAGACAGCCACCGGTTCGGGCAAGGGCGTGCTCGGCGACAGCAAGACATTCCAGACGACCCTTTCCGGCAGCACGTACCAGCTGAAAGACACCACTCGCGGCAACGGCATCTATACCTACACGGCCAGCAATCGGACCACGATTCCGGGCACTCTGCTGACGGACGCCGACAACGCATGGACGGATGGAGCCGCCGTCGATGCCCATACTTATGCAGGAAAAGTATATGATTTCTACAAAACGAAGTTCGGACGCAACAGCCTCGACGGCAACGGCCTGCTGATCCGTTCCTCGGTCCACTACAGCAGCAGGTACAACAATGCTTTCTGGAACGGCACCCAGATCGTATTCGGCGACGGCGACGGCTCGACGTTCATTCCGCTGTCGGGCGATCTCGACGTTGTCGGCCATGAGCTGTCCCATGGAGTCATCGAGTACACGTCCAATCTCCAGTACCTCAATGAATCCGGCGCGCTGAACGAGTCCTATGCCGACGTCCTCGGCAACTCGATTCAGGCGAAAAACTGGCTTATCGGCGACGATGTCTATACGCCTGGCATCGCCGGCGACGCTCTCCGTTCCATGTCCAACCCGACGCTGTACGGCCAGCCGGACAACTATGCAAACCGCTACACGGGATCTTCCGACAACGGCGGCGTTCATACGAACAGCGGCATCACGAACAAAGCGTTCTACCTGCTCGCCCAAGGCGGCACCCAGAACGGCGTTTCCGTCACGGGCATCGGCCGCGACGCAGCCGTGAACATTTTCTACAACACCGTGGCCTATTACCTTACTTCCACTTCCAACTTCGCCGCGGCGAAGAACGCCTCGATCCAGGCGGCCAAAGACCTGTACGGAACGAGCTCCTCTTATGTCACCTCGGTGACCAATGCATTCAAGGCCGTAGGCCTGTAAGGCGGAGGATGGGTCTGTAAGCAGAAGATAGGTCTGTAAGGTGAAAGATAGGTCTGAAAGAACGGAGCAGCCGGGTTGCCGGCTGCTCTTTTTATTTGGGCAGGGACGAGTATTGTTGGCTGGGGGTAGCCATATTTACTCTCTTTCTTAGGCACATTCTTAGTTATCCTATTTTACCTACTTCGTCTTTCTATGCAGTTATATAGGAAGAACGCGGTTAGTCGAATGGAATTGGAGAGATGGAGGCGGCATCGATCGACAATGGAATTGGGGAGACGAGCGGAGCGGTACAAATGAACGGTGGAAATTGGAAAAGAGCGGGCATTAAGTGGGGATAGGAGAAGTGGACATGAATAGGCAGTTAAACTAGCAGAGGAAGTGGGCATCATGGAAATGGGCATTAGAAAAATACTGGGTGGCGGTTGGTCCTGCAAAATGGCGGGTTGTCCGCACTATCGGACATCAGATCCGCTATTTCGTTCAAAATGTCATATTCAAACGTTTAGCGGACATCAGATCCGTTATTTGTGAACAATTATCGGAATAGTAGTTAGTCGAAGAGAAATAACGGAACGTATGGCCGATAGCAAGCAGAATAGCTCAAATTTCGTGAAATAGCGGAACGTATGTCCGATAGCGAACAGAATGGCTCGAATTTCGAGAAATAGCGGAACGTATGTCCGATAGTTAGACGCCTGACCTGAAATGGGCCAGCCGGGAAAACCGGCTGGCCTGAATCAAGTCCGATGCAGTCCGATAGCGGCTCCGCGAGCCTGTGCCGGACATTATTTCCGCAGCAAAGCCAAGTCGAACTCCGGAACGAGGCCTTCCCTCGCCGCTCGTCCGAGCAAGGACTCGACGGCTTTGTAGCCGTCCTCGCCAAGCTCGCGGGTGAACTCGTTCACGTAGAGGGCGATGTGGGCGCTGGTGACCTCGGGCGACATTTCCTGGGCATGGGATCGTACGTAATCGGCGGATTGCGCGGGATGTTCCCAGGCGTATTCGACGGAAGAGCGCGCCCATGCCTCGATGGAGCTGCGGTCGAGGGAGCGCTTGGCAATGATGGCGCCCAGCGGGATCGGGAGGCCTGTGTCGGCTTCCCACCATGCGCCCATATCGGCCATCAGCGACAGGCCGTATTCGGGATAAGTGAAGCGCGCTTCGTGAATGACGAGCCCGGCATCGATACGGCCGTCACGGACGGCGGGCATGATTTCGTGGAAAGGCATGACGACAATCTCGCCGACGCCTCCGGGAACATTCTGCGCCGCCCAGAGCCGGAACAGCAGGTAGGCGGTCGACCGTTCGCTCGGCACTGCGACCCGCTTGCCGCTCAGCCAGGAAGGATCCGCGCCGGGAGCGGCAGCTCCGCTGTGGGCATGGGCGGAGCCTGCAGCAGGAACGATATCCTGACCGGAGGCTTGATTTTGCTGCTCCGGGACTAGGAGGCCTGCCGAGACATCCGGTTTTGCAGCAGCATCCGTGACGCCCGCAGCATCCGTGACGCCCGCAGCATCCGTGACGCCCGCAGCATCCGTGACGCCCGCAGCAACCGTGCCGCCCGCAGCAACCGTGCCGCCCGCAGCAACCGTGCCGCCCGCAGCAACCGTGCCGCCCGCAGCAACCGTGCCGCCAGCAGCACCCGTGCCGCCAGCGGCGATCGGGGCTCCCGGCTTGGCGTCAGCATGGCTGCGCGAGGTTCCGCCGCCGGCGGTCAGCACGAGCGGACCGCAGCCGCGGCCGAGAGCGCCCCCGCAAGGGATGAGCGCATAGTCTTCCAGCACCCAAGGCAGGGCGGCATAAGAAATTTTCATGACCTCGGGCCCGATGCGGTCGGCTGCCCAGCCGTTGGTAAGGTCGATATCGGCATAAGTCACTTCCAGCTCAGGCGCGCCTTCGATAAGGCCGTGCGCCCAGGCGTGAAAGACAAAGGTATCGTTGGGACAAGGGGAAAAAGCGATTTTCATTGGATTCCAAGCACCTCCGGCAGTAAAAATCCCGTCTTTTCAAGCGCCTTGAGCGCGTCGCCTATGCGCCAGGCTTCCCGGTCGCGCGGACCGACCGAATTGGAGATCGCCCGGATCTCCAGCGCCTCGATGCCTTGCATAGCGGCAGCTATGGCGACGCCGTAGCCCTCCATCGCTTCGGCGGCAGCTCCCGGTACCCTGGCCTGAAGCTCGGCTGCCGACTCCGCCGATCCCGTAACGGTGGACAGCGTCAGCACGGGGCCGGCGGCGGCTGCGACAGGTTCATCCGCCATGCGCAGAGCTTCGGCGAAGCGCTCCGCCAGCTCGCGATCGGTCGCAACGCGCCAGGAACCGAAGCCGAGCTGATCCACGCTGGCGAAGCCGTCTGCCGTCTCGGCGCCCAAATCCGCCGCGATGATATCCGTCGCGATGACGACGGAGCCGACGGGCGCAATCGGGGAGAAGCCTCCGCCGATGCCTGCGCTGATGACATAGCGGAAGGAAGGGCCGCCAGCGATGGCGAGGGCGGCGCTGGCAGCGGCGGCAGCCGGACCTACGCCGCCGGCGAGCACGATATAGCGGCCGACCCGCCGCAGGGGACCTTCGACCTCGCCGCATACTTCGGCGGGACAGGCTTTGAGCAGGCCGCGGACGACGGCGTCCCGCTCGGCTTCCACAGCGGTGACGACCAGGACATAATGCGGCGTTGGATCAAGCTTTTTGATCATGAATAGTATCTCTCCCGGGGGCTTCTTCTCGTAGAAAGAGCCCATTAATGGTCAAGGGCATGCAGCCCGCAGGCGAAGGGCGAGAACTCGAATGCGCGTCGGCAGGAGCTCGTCCGGGTCCGTGATGGACGGTTCATCTCTAACCATACTCCTATGCGGGCGTCCGTTCAAGGAAGCCCCCGCTCTTCCGCCAGTCTCTGCACGATAAGGACCGCCGCTTCGAGCAGGGAGGAGACGTTCCAATCCGCCCGGGACGGCACGCCTCCATTACTTCGCGTCCTTCGCGCAGCGCCGGCTGCCTCTCGGCTGCCGCCTGCCTTCCCTTTGCTCCTGCCCGCCGCGCCGTCCACTCGAATTGTCCGCGTGCCGGCAGCCTGACCGGCTGCGATATCGATCTCGCGGTCTCCGATCATGTAGCTCTCGCTCAGCGAGAGGCGATGCTGCTTCGCCAGCTCCAGCAGCATGCCGGGCCGCGGCTTGCGGCAGGCGCATCCGGCACTGGGCTTATGCGGGCAGAAGGCGATTCCGTCCAGCCGTGCCCCTTTTTCCGCCAGCAGCTCCTCCAGCCGTACATGTACCGCTTCCAGGTCCGCCAAGGACATGTACCCGAGGCCGACGCCGCCCTGATTGGTCACCACGTACACCCGGTAGCCCGCTTCCGCCAGCCCGCGGATCGCTTCGGCGGTTCCGGGCAATAGATGGAGATCGCCCGGACCGTTCACGTGGCGTACACGCGCGGTATTCATCTCGTTCACGACTCCGTCCCGGTCCAGAAAGACCGCTTTCGCTGTTTTCATTCCGCATCCTCCTCTGCCGGGTTTCCTTCCCCGGCTTTTTCAGGTTATGCCCTGAGCGGAGCGGAGCCTTTCCTTCCGAATGGCTGTCCGCCCCTCATGCCTTGTCCGCTTCCTGTTTCCTTATCTTACCCCGCTCCTCAGCTTCCCATCTTGATTGGCTGTTCCCGGACAGAGGGTAATAGAGACCAGACTATCCGGCAAGGAGGCATACCGTCCATGCAAACGATCTGGAAGGGAGCCGTCGGCTTCGGCCTCGTCAACGTTCCGGTGCGGCTATATGCGGCTACCGAGGACAACGACATTCCGATGCGGATGCTCCACAAGAAATACAACCAGCCGATCAAGTACCACCGAACCTGTCCCAAATGCGAGGAGGACGTTTCCTGGAGCGACATCGTCAAAGGCTACGAGTATGAGGATGGCCGCTTCGTCATCTTCGAGAAGGACGAGCTGGAGCAGCTCGCCTCGAAAACCTCGCGCGAGATCCGTATCCTCGATTTTGTGGATTTGGAGGAAATAGATCCGATCTATTTTCAGAAAACCTACTATCTCGCTCCGGAGGAAACCGGCAAGCACGCCTATCGGCTGCTCGTCGAGGCGCTGAAAAGCACCCGGAAAATCGGCGTCGCCAACGTGACGATCCGGCAGAAGAGCAGCCTTGCGGCTATCCGCGTCGTGGACGGAGTGCTTTCCCTCGTCACGATGTTTTATGAGGATGAGATCCGCGAGAAAGATCATATTCCGGGCCTGCCGGAGGAGGAGAAGGTCGACCGCCGGGAGCTGGACATGGCCAAGTCGCTGATCGAGCAGCTGACGGGAAGCTTCGAGCCGGAGAAATACAAGGACGAGTACCGGGAGAGGCTGCTGGAGGCGATCGAGGGCAAGGTGGAAGGCAAGGAGGTCAAGGTCGCCGAAGAGGAGGCGGAGCCGAATGTCCTGGACTTGATGGACGCGCTGCAGAAGAGCCTAAAGCAGCTGAAGCCCGCAGGCGGCACGGATTCCGGGAACGCGGACAAGCCGTCCAAGCCGCGCAGGGGGGCTGCCTCCAAAGAAAAGCCGAAGTCATCCAAAGCCAGGTCCTCCTCTCCCAAAGCAAAGCCGTCGGAATCCAAGCCGAAGCCGGCTGCCGCCAAGCCGAAGCGCCGTTCGGGAACCCGCCCGAAAGAGACGGGATCATAAGGGATGAAGCCTTTCGTCCCGATGTCGCCGATTTTGACGGATTGTCTGCCTGCAGGCGGCGATTGGGTCTATCAGCTGAAGTGGGACGGCTTCCGCATCATCTCCGTCCTCCGCGGCGGGGAAGCGAGCTTATGGTCGAAGCGGATGCAGCCGAAGACCGAATCCTATCCCGATCTAGCCCATGCGCTCGAAGACCGCGCCGCCGAAGGCTTTCCGGATCTCATGCTCGACGGCGAGGCGTTCCTCCTCGATCCCGATACCGCCAAGCCCAGCTTTCAAATGATGCAGGGCCGGGACAAGCTGCGCGGCCGGGAACGGATCGAGCGGGCCTCGCGCCGCCAGCCGGTCGGCTATATGATTTTCGATCTGCTGCAGGAGGGGAGCGAGGATCTCCGCCGCTTGCCGTTCGAGGAGCGCGGCGCCCGGCTGCGAAATCTATGCTCCGGCTGGAAGCCTCCCTTTTTCCTTGCGGATACGTATGAGGACGGCGAGCCGCTCTGGCGGTGGGCGGAGGAGAACGGCTGGGAGGGCGTTGTCGCCAAGCGGCGCGGCAGCCGGTATTCAGAGGGCAAGGAACACGGTGACTGGTACAAGCGGAAGACATTTTTTCACCGCGAAGTGGATATCGTGGCTGTTCTTTATAAGGAAGGGAAGCTGTCGAGCCTGGTCATGAGCCGGCAAGGCCGGTATATGGGGCGCATCTCTTCGGGCTTGAACGAAAGAGCCAAGCGGCAGCTTTCCTTGCAGAAGATGACGGCGGGGCGCCAGGGTGACTTCGGCGGCAGCCTGCCGGAAGGATTGCGGGGGACCGATATCCGCTGGCTGGCCAGCCCGATTGCGGCCGGCGTGAGCGGCCGGGAACTGACGCAGTCGGGCTTGCTGCGGCATCCCAAGCTGGAATGGCTGGAGGGGATACTGTTATGAGCCGGAGAATGCTGGAAGTAGAGGGCAACCGCATCGAGATCACCCATCCGGATAAAATGCTGTGGCCGGCGCCCGGCATCCGCAAAGCCGATTATTTGCAAAAGCTCGTCCAGCTCGCTCCGTATCTTCTCCGCTATTGCAGCGGACGCCGGCTGACGGCGATCCGGTTTCCGGATGGCGTGGGCGGCAAGTCGTTCTACCAGAAGAACGCGCCTGAGCCGACGCCCGAATTCGTGGCCATCGCCGAAGTCGATGGAGTCCGCTACATCAATCTGAACTCCGTATCGACGCTGCTGTGGCTCGGCAATCTCGGAGTGCTGGAGTTCCATCCCTCCTTCGACAAGATCGAGGACGGGATGCCGGGCGAGTGGGTGCTCGACATCGACCCGTCGGAGGAAACCCGCCCCCGCCTGATGGAGGCGGGGAGCCTGATCGGCGAGGCGCTGGACGGCATGGGCATCGCGGCCGTGCCCAAAACGTCGGGGGCGACGGGCATCCAGATCGTAACCCCGCTGGCCAAGCCGTATACGTTCGGGCAGCTTCGGAGCTTGGGGTCTTTTCTGGGGCATTATCTATCCGACAAATATCCGCGGCTGTTCACGGTCGAGCGTTCGATCCGGGCGCGCAGAGGAAGGATCTATATCGACTACGTCCAGCATGCGGCGGGCAAGAGCCTCTCGGCTCCCTACACGCCGAGAGGCCGGGCGGAAGCGACCGTAAGCACGCCGCTCACTTGGGACGAGGTGCGCGGAGAAGCCGATCCGAGAGCGTTCACCCTGCTTGCAATCGGGGAACGCCTCGAGCGGATGGGCGATCTGCTCGCCGAGGCGGAGCCTCAGAACCTCGACGCGGTGCTGGAGTTCACGGCCAAGCGGGCCGAAGCTTGAATGCAGCTTGTCCGCTGGTGCTGGAAATTAAAATCAAGGGAGGAACCTGCAATGGATGACCAACGCAAAGGAAATGTGCATGTTACGCCGGACGTCGACGAGGGATGGGTAACCCAGCGCGAAGGACGCGTGCTCAGCCGACACGATACGAAGGCGGAAGCCGAGGAGCGCGGCCGGGAAGAGGCTCGCCAAGCGAAGACGGAGCTGAAAATCCATAACAGGAATGGCCGAATAGGCGAATCCCACAGCTATGGCAACGACCCCTTTCCGCCGAGAGGCTGATGGGCGGCGCAGCTTGCCGAATGGTTTCGATCCGAGGCAGGCATTGATTTCCTTGAAAATGAATGTTAACCGCAAAAAACCGGTCCGCAGGCCTGATGGCCAGTTGGAGCCGGTTTTTGCGGTTTGACCTAACGCTTCTTGAGGGATATATTTCCTGAACCGGCCGATAGGTTGACCGGGATCTCGCCATTCCCGAACACGATCGTGTCGGTATCGGCATCGCCCTTTTTCTCCCCTCCGCTCCAGTCGTTGCGGAAGCTGCCGGATCCCGTGGAGTAGCTGACTGCAGCGGAATTCGGGGCTCTTTCCGTTAGGACAGTGACGTTGCCGCTGCCGGAGCGGGCCTCGAGCGGGTGGATAAGGGCATCGAGCTCGAGCCGGATGTTGCCGCTGCTGGTCTTCGCCTTGATCGCCCCCTCGACGTCGGTCAGGCGGATATTGCCGCTGCCGACGGTAGTCTCAAGCTCATTCATGCGGCTCTGTTCGATGGACAAATTCCCGGAACTGGTTCTGACTGTGACTCCGTCCGCTTCGACCTCGCTTATCTCTACGTTGCCGGAGCCGTTCTCAAGCTCGAGAATGGAGGTTTTCAGTCCTTCAAAGCTGACGTTGCCGCTGCCGGAATCCACAATGATGGAGTCATATTGACGCTCCGGCACTGTGATTTCCACGTTCACGTTGACGATGTTGAGGCCCATCGTGAAGCCGGTGTTGGCATCGCTCTTCAGGATGGCCGTATCGCCTTCCTTGACGAGATCGACGCGGATTTTTTTCAGAGCTTTTCCGTTCGCCTTGCCGGTTGCGGCCGCTTCGATGACATCCGCCTTTCCTTTGACCAAGGTAACGTCCATGCTGCCGGATTCGACTTTGAGCCGGGTGATGCCGGCAGCGGGGATTTCCTTGCGGATATCGACTTCCTTCAAGCCGAAGCTGAGGTCGGAACCTGCAAAGGTGAAGCCCCCTCCGACCAAGCCGGCCAGAAGCAGGATGAGGGCGAATACAACAAGATTGCGCATCAGGATTGCCTCCCTTTCATGACTCGGGTATTCATTTGAAGATACTTCAACGTCAGCCTCATGAAGCCTCGGGTCAGCTTGTAGGTGCCGGCGCCGGCGAGCAATCCGAGCGAGAGCAGGACCATGGCGGCAGAGATCGACTGCGGCCCGGTCAATGCGTCGCCGAACCAGCCTTCATAGAGAACGGGAACGACGGAGAGCGCGAGAGCGGCCGATACCGCCCAGAACGCGAACAGAATTCCCAGCAGGCCGATATAGGGGCCAAGCACGAAGACCAGGTTGAAGAATCCGAGGCCGACGGCGGCAAATACGGCTCTCGAAACGGATGGCAGGCTTCCTCCCTTGCTCTCCGCTTCGGCTACCCGGTAACCGAGCAGCAGCTCCTTGGCGATCAGCTTCGGGTCCCCGAGCTCTGCGGCCGCTTCCTCCTCGAGGCGTCCGTGCTCGGCCGCCATCCGGAAATGCTCCTCGTAGTCGTACATCCATTCCTTGCGGGTCCGCTCCGGAGCCGGAGACAGCAGATTCCATAATTGCTGCAGATATTGCTCTCTGTTCATCGCTCGACACCTTCCTTGATCAATTCATCCACCGCGATCGAGAACGACCGCCATTCGCTGATGAGGGACATGAGATGGGAATGTCCCTGCGGGGTCAGCTTGTAGTACTTGCGGGGAGGACCCTCCGTCGATTCCCGGAGATAGGTCGTGAAGTAGCCTTCCTGCGTCAGGCGGTTGAGCAGCGGATAGACGCTTCCGACCGCCACCTCGAACTTCGCGGACATCGCGACGGCGAGCTCGTAGCCGTAGCGGTCCTCCCATGCCGTAAGCGCAAGCACGCATAAATCCAGCACGCCTTTCTTGAACTGTACATTCATATGCGCTGCTCCTAACTATAATAAGGTATTCAGTAATGTAGAATAGCTGGCTGTAGAGAATACCGTTCTATGGCTATACTATACCATCCACTATTCAGCTTTGCAATATAGTGTTGAAAATATTGGCAAATGCCCAGAGAAAAGGGGGCATGAGTTCTGTAAACGCCAAATGAGGCGGTAAAGCTCAGCCAGCATAACCTCGAAGCGGCTGCCAGCTCCGAGCGTTCACCCGCGTCTGGTTGAGAAGCGACATCGTAAAAAGCCTTCTTTACATTCAAAACCTTGAAAAAGCAAACCTCACACCTTGAGGATGCCTCATTGTTGAAAACGATTTCTTGACGGATAATTCGACTATAAACTTTGCAAGGGGGACACAACAGGTGGAAAACCAAGTAAAGAAAAACCACGCAATCAAAAAGACGGTCAGCGTCCTTACTATCGGCGCGCTTGCAGTCGGCCTCGCAGCCTGCGGCAGCAGCAACAACAACGGGGGCAACACCGGCGCGGCGAATACGCCGGCCAACACGGGGACGACCGAGAATGCCGGCGCAGCCACGCCGACCGATTCCGGCAAGAAAGTCACCATCACGTTCCAGAACATCTGGCCGGATGAAACCTCTGTCGCCAACAAGATCATGAAGCAGCTCGTCGCCCAATACGAGCAGGAGCATCCCAACATCAAGATCGAGCTGGACTCCCTCAACACCGACAACCAGAAGACCAAGCTGAAGACGCAGGCGGCCAACAACCAGGTGCCGGACATCACGATCGTCAACCCTGCGGCTCAGATGAAGCCATACGTCGATGCGAAGCTGCTGGCTCCGCTGAACGACATGCTCGACCAGAACGGCCTCAAGGACACGTTCCAAAAAGGACTGCTCGACAATTACAGCACCGACGGCAACGTCTACGCGCTGCCGGACGGCAACAACATCGAGGTCGCCTACTACAACAAGGACCTGTTCGCACAGGCAGGCATCAAGGAAGCTCCGAAAACCTTCGACGAGCTGTTGGCTGACGTCAAGGCTCTCAAGGCCAAAGGAATCACTCCGATCGCCATCGGCGAGAAGGATACCTGGACCGGCTCCTTCCTGTTCATGAACATCCTGCTCCGCACGAACGGCGGCCCGGGCTTCCTGCAAGACGTCGTCGACGGCAAGAAGAAATTCGACGATCCGGCCTTCCTCCTGGCGGTCGACCGCTTCCAGGATCTCGTCGCAGCCGGCGCGTTCCCTGAGGGCGCTACTTCCATCGACTACAATGCAGGCGGCAACATCTTCAAGACAGGCAAGGCGGCCATGTTCATCATCGGCTCGTGGGAGACCGGCAACATCGATGCTTCCTCCGTCGCCGGCAAAGTCGCAGCCTTCCCGTTCCCTACGGTAGACGGCAAAGGCGACATCAACCAATACATGCTGGCTCCAGGCTCCGCATTCGCCATTGCGGCGAACAGCAAGCATCTGCAAGAGACGAAAGACTTCCTGAACTTCTTCATGACGAACTATCCGAAGAAGAAATTCGAGCTTAAAGACGCAGTCGGCCTTGGCCAGAACGTAGAAGGCGACTTCAAGACAGCCGGCTACTCCGACCTCGCCATCAGCGTGACGGATCTGTTCAAGACCGTATCCGGCGGCGACATCGCCTTCGACAACACGATGCCTCCAGCTGTCGCTCAGGCGCATCTGACCAGCATCCAGAACCTGTTCGTCCAGAAGGTTGACGCGAAGACGGTAGCCAAAGAACATCAGGACGCTTTCGACGCCAACAAATAAGAGATAGCAAGGCGCATGCCGGCGCCAGAAGCCGGCCCGGCGGTCAAGGGCGGTCTCCAGCGGAGCCCGTCCTTGTCTGCTTCATGCGAAAGATAGAAAAGGAGTGAGAAAACCATGAATGTACTCAAGGTGCCGGCGCGTACAATCGCCCTATTCGTGCTGCCTTGTCTGCTGCTGTATATCTGCATGGTATTCGTGCCGATCCTGTATTCCGTCTACAACAGCACGTTCCAGTGGGACGGAATCAATCCGGTGAAGACCTTCATCGGATTGGACAACTACCAGAAAATCCTGTTCGACGATCCCTATTTCTGGCCGTCCGTGCGCCGTACGCTGATGTATTCCGTCTTCTCCATGGCGGAGATTCCGGTCTGCCTGTTCGTCGCCATCCTCATCAACCGTTATGTCAAAAAAGGCAACTCGCTCGTATCCATCTACTTCCTGCCGGTCATCCTCTCGGTCGTCATCATCGGCCAGCTGTGGAAGACGATCTACAATCCGCTCGACATGGGCGGCATGGTCAACGGCATCCTGCATTCCATGGGCCTGGACTCCCATATGAAAGCCTGGCTGAGCGCGCCGAAGGTCGCCATGTACTGCCTGTACATCGTCTCCTTGTGGCAATATTTCGGCTACCATCTGCTCATCCAATTCACGGGCGTGCAGAACATCCCGGACGACATCTACGAAGCGGCGCGCATCGACGGAGCGGACGGCTTCAAGGCGGACCGCTACATCACGCTGCCGCTCATCATGCCGGTATTCAAAATCTCCATCGTACTGGCGTTCATCGGCTCGCTGCAGGCGTTCGACCTCATCATGGTCATGACGGGCGGAGGTCCGGCCCATGCGACCGACGTCATCTCCACGCTGATGTACAACAACACGTTCCTGTCCGGCAAATACGGCTATGGAAGCGCCCTGGCCATCATGCTGGTCGCGATTTGCCTGATCTTCACCGTCCTCATCAACATCATTTTCAAACGCATCGAGAATAAGGTAAGCTAGGGAGGAGAACCATCCATGAATGCCATCAAAAAATGGATCGTCTATCTTCTTCTGGCGGTCCTTGTCGTCACTCAAGTCTATCCTCTGCTCTGGCTGGTCTTGTATTCCTTCAAGACCAACGAGGAGATACTGGGAGGCAGCTTCTTCGCCCTTCCGCATTCTCCCCGCTTCGAGAACTACGCGGAAGCATTCCGCGCGGGACACTATTTGCGCTCGCTGGGCAACAGCGTTTTCGTCACCGTCGTGACGATGATTTGCGTCATTGTGCTGTCGTCGATGGTCGCTTACGCCATCTCCCGCTTCAAGTGGAAGCTGGCGCCGATCGCGCTGCTTGTATTCATGCTCGGCCTGATGATTCCGATGCAGGCGACGCTGCTGCCGCTGATGTCGATCTTCAAGCAGATTCCATTCATGGCCAACACGTTCTGGATGCTGATCCTACCGTATATCGCGTTCCAGACGCCGATCGCCGTGTTCATCCTCAGCGGCTTCATGAAAGGCATCCCGCATGAAATCGAGGAGTCGGCGTTCATGGACGGCGCGAGCGTCCTGCGGATCTTCCGCAGCGTCATCCTGCCGATCTCAGTGCCTCCGATCATGACGGTCTGCATCCTGACGTTCATCAACATCTGGAACGAATACATCCTGGCCTTCACCTTCATCTCCAAAGAGAAGCTGCAGACGCTGCCGTTCGGCGTCAACAGCTTCGTGAGCCAATATTCCACCAACTACGGCAACATCGGCGCTTTCCTGGTAATGGGAGCCCTGCCGGTCATCCTGATCTACTTCATTCTTTCGGAGCGCATTACGAAGGGCATGGTGGCTGGGGCGGTCAAAGGGTAATTGGATGCGCCACTTGTTTGCAGGCGAATCGTTTTGCGGGCGAACTGTTTTGCTGGCGAATTGCTTTGCCGGCATATCGCTCCGCGTGCGGATCATGCCTCCAATCGCTGTTAAAGACCAGATTTCTTGAATCTATCCCCTGAGAGGAAAAATCCGGTCTTTAAAGGCGAGCGCTGATTTCCGGCATGATTCCGCCCGCTCCGCTTGCCGCGCATCCAGCGGTTCGACAGCTTCGCCTCCATGCTTGAAGGAGGGGGGCTTCGGCCGGCGCGGCCTGCGCTCAATCAAATACAAAGTAGGCCTCGAATCTCCGAGGCCAGACAAGCCCCGCCCGTGAATGGTTTTCGCGGACGGGGATTTGTCATGATAGGAGAAAGGAGCTGTGCCGGCATGAAAAAGGGGAGCAGCTCGTTCCAAACCTGGTTGTTCATCGTTCTCCTGGGCTGCATGACCGGCATGGTGCTGATCGTCAGCCTGCTGTTCTACAACCGGACGACGGAGCAGCTGAGGACCAAGATCCATGATCTATCGTCCCGAAATGTCTCCCAGACGATCGGGCTGTTCGACCTGCTGGACAAGGGCTATGACAGCCTCTCCCGAGCCATCGGCAACAACTTCGAGATGGCGCGCCTGCTGAAGGCCAATCCCGTCACATCCAAGCAGCAGTATGCGCTGGAGCAGGCGATCAACAACATCATCGGAACGAACTTCTTTTCCCGGGAAGATCTCATCGGCATCCATGTCATGACAAAGAAGGGGAAGGTGTACAACTACAGCAATTATGTCAATGACACCGTTCCCGGCTTCGCTGAGACCGACTGGCAGCGCCGCATCATGGACGCCTCGGGAAGGATCGTCTGGCTCGGCATCTACCCTTCATCGATCATCGACCGCAACGAGACCCGGCCGGTGCTGGCCTTCGGACGGGAGCTGTTCGACCTCGACGAGCGCAAGCACATCGGCATCGTGTTGTACGAGAGCAGTCCAGCTCCCATCCTCGAGGCGCTCCAGAATCTTAAGCTCAGTCCCAACAGCCAGGTCTACTTGCTGGATGAGCATGGCAGGCTGGTCAGCGCCACGGACGGCGCCGAGACGCTGCCGGCTATCGCTTCGGTGCCGCGTCCCGAGACAGTAGGCCAATCGCAGGTCTATACCCGCAGCAGCCGGCTGGTGACGTCCTCCCGACTTCCGTTTGCCGACTGGACCGCCGTCACCGTCACCCCGCAGAAGGATCTCAATGTCGAGCTGGTGCAGATGCGGCGTTATCTCATCGTCGTGGGGCTTATACTCATCCTGGTCTCCATCGTCGTCGCCTCTATCCTCTCCAACACCATCTCCTCCCCGCTCAAGCGGGTAATCAGGGAAATGAAGCGGGTCGAGCTCGGCAATTTCCAAGGACAGGTCCAAGTCCGGAGCTACCGGGAAATCAATTCGCTGGCCGGCTCCTTCAATGAAATGGTGCGGAAGATCGATCAGCTCGTCGAGCGGGTCAAGATCAGCTCGATGAGCGAGAAAAACGCGGAGCTGCTGGCGCTTCAGTCCCAGGTCAATCCCCATTTCCTGTACAATACGCTCGACATGATCTATTGGATGCTCGACGAGAAGGAAGAGGATCATCTCGGCGAGGTCGTGCTGTCCCTCTCCCGCATGTTCCGCTACAGCAGCCATTGGGAGCAGGGTGCGCTGGTGACGCTGGGCGAGGAGCTGGAGCAGATCCGCGATTATCTGACCATCATTACGATCCGGTTCGAAGGCAGGGTCTCGGTGAAAATGGAGGTTCTGCCCGAATATCTTTCGGTTCCGCTGCCGAAAATGACGCTGCAGCCGATTATCGAGAATGCCGTCAAGCACGGACTGGAGCCGCTTGGCGGCGAAGGATGCCTGGTCATCACCGCCGGCAGCCAGGAGGGGCGTCTGACGATTACGGTGAAGGATAACGGAGCCGGGATGGATGCTGCCGCGCTGGCCATGCTCAGAGCCTCTCTCGACAGCGAGATCAACGCTCCGGGAAGCGTCTTGGAGCCGGGGATCAAGCGCAAGGGCGGCATAGGCCTTCCGAACGTGCACCGCCGCCTGATCCACACATTCGGACCGGAATATGGACTGCGCCTTAGCAGCGAGAGAGACGAGGGAACGACAGCTTCCATCACGCTCCCGCTTCCGCCGCGCCAGGCGCCGGTTATCCCGTTACCCAAGAAGGAGGAGTGACTCATGCATATTCTGGTCGCCGACGATGAGAGCATCATCCGGACAGGGGTGAGACGGACGCTGGAGCAGGCCCGGCCCGGATATACGATCCACTTGGCCGATTCCGCTGATCAAGCGGCGAAGCTGCTTACGGAGCATCCCATCGATATCGTGCTGACGGACATCCTGATGCCCGGCATGAACGGTCTGGAGTTCATGCAGCTGTCGAGAGCGAAGCATCCCGGAATCAAATGGGTCGTCATTTCGGCTCATTCGGAATTCTCCTATGCGCAGAAGGCGGTGCAGCTGGGGGCGAAGGACTATCTGTTGAAGCCGATCGGAAAAAAGCGGCTCGTCGAGCTCCTGGAAGAGCTGGAGGCGGAGCTGGGCCGGGAGCGGTCGGAGGTCAAGCAAAGCGAGCTGTTGCGGACGAATTTGAAATATTTGCGGGAAGGCATGTTCCAAAGGCTGGCTGCAGGCCATGATATCGGAAACCTGGACATCGGGCCGCTCATGGACCGGTATCCGGAATTCTATCTCGTCGTCGTCCGTTTGGAAGCGGGCAGCCGCGATGCGGGGCTGGAGCATTTCATCGTGGACAATGTGTTCTCCGAGCTGATCGGCCGTTACGGCGAAGGTTTCGTCGTCAGCTACGACCGGCTGACGCTGATCGGACTCGCTTCCGTAGAGACAGAAGACGCGTGTGCCCAGCTGATCGCTTCGCTGCGGGGATATTTGGGCCATTACCTGAAGCTTCCCTTCCGCATAGCAAGCAGCGGCCTCATGAAAGAGATCCGCTCCGTTCCGGATACGATCATGAAGCTGGCTCGCCAGACGTCCGATACCGCAGCCGGACAGGAGGAGGCGGTCCGGATCAAGGGAGGCAGCGACAACAAGGCGATTGAAGTCGCGCTCCAGTATATTGAGGCGCATTATAAGGAAGAAACTCTTTCGCTCGAGAGGATCGCTTCCGTCGTTTACCTCAATCCGGTCTACTTCAGCCAGTTGTTCAAGCAGAAGACCGGGCAGGGCTTCAAGGATTACATCATCGGGCTGAGGCTGGAGGAAGCCAAGCTGCTGCTCCGGGAATCGGATCTGAAGCTCGCGGATATCGCGGAGCGGATCGGGTACCAGGACATGAGGCATTTCACGCAAGTATTCCGCAAGAGATTCATGCAGACGCCTACGGAATATCGGACCCGCAAGAAGCTGGAACAACGGTAACTGTTCATAGCTGACATGGACGTGGCACCTAATTAGGCTTCCCGCCTCTCCAAGAGGTCCGGGGTGCCTATTTATGTCAAAGGCGAATCGGGATCTGGAAGGAAGTGTGGGAAACGGCAATCCTCCAGGGGAACCATGTATATAGAAGGAAGGGCAGGTGAGAATAGGACTGCGGCGGGATTGGAAACGGCCGAAGGGCTCTATCGGGACTACTTGCCGGCTGGTTAGGAAGAGGTCGTTTGCCGGCTGCACAAGCCTGGGACATACAAGAAGAATTCTAAATAAAGATGAGATAATATAAATAAAAATGCAAATTGATTTGCTTAGAGATTGTAAAGAATAGGGCAAGTTTTCCGATAAATCATTTAATCCTTTGCCGCTCCTGTGAATAATACTTTATCAACTAATTGCGTTAATTGAATGAAGCGTCAGTGCGGTGAAATTAACATTGAATAATTATAAGTGTAAAAAATTGAGAATTCTCAGTGAGGCCGAATAAATTTATCAGCCGAAAGAAAATAATGCAAGTTGTTATTCTTACTATGTAATAGTATAATTCATTTATGCTATTCAACCATTAATGTGAGGGGCGTGTAAGGTTAGTGTACAAAAAGACAGGATTGACACTGGCAGCACTGATGATCGCAGGCAGCGTGCTTGCAGCATGCGGCGACGGCAACAATAACAGCAACTCCGGCAACACCGGCGGAGATGCGGCCGGCAACACGGCAACGAACAACGCCGCCAACACCGGCGGAGACGCAGCCGGCAACCTGGCCGCAGATCAAGTCTTCCGCATGAACCTCACTTCCGAGCCTCCTACTTTGGACCCGGCTCTGATGCAGGACAACGTGTCCGGCACGGTTGCGGGCGGCCTGTTCGAAGGCCTGACGAAAACCGACAAGAACGGCGAGATCGTCGGAGGCATGGCCGAGAAGTGGGACGTTTCCGAAGACGGCAAAACGTACACGTTCCACATTCGCCAAGGATCCAAATGGTCCACAGGCAACCCGGTTACAGCGCATGACTTCGAGTTCTCCTGGAAGCGCACCCTGGATCCGAAGGCCGCTACTCCGGCTCCTTACGCTTACCAGCTCTACTACCTGGCCGGCGCTGAAGAGTACAACACGGGCAAAGGCAGCGTAGATGCTGTTGGCGTCAAGGCGATCGACGACAACACGCTGGAAGTCAAGCTGAAAAACCCGACGACTTACTTCCTCAGCCTGCAGACGTTCTACACGTACTTCCCTGTAGATAAAGTCGCAGCCGAGAAGGATCCGAACTGGGCCAACGAAGCGGCAACCTTCTCCAGCAACGGACCGTTCAAACTCGCTGCCTGGAAGCACAACGATTCCGTTGAGCTCGCTCCAAACGACGGCTACTACGGCAAAGCCGACGTGAAGCTGCAAAAAATCCAGTTCTCCATGATCGCGGACTCCAACACCGAGTTCAACAGCTTCAATACGGGCAAGCTCGACTGGGCTGGAGCGCCGACCGGCACGATTCCGCTGCCGCAACTGGCCAAACTCCGTAAAGAGAACGACCCAAGCCTTCAAATCAAGGACACGGCGAACACGTACTTCTACATCTTCAACCAGTCGAAGAAGCCGTTCAACAACGCTAAAGTCCGCAAAGCCCTCTCGATGGCGATCGATCGCCAGCTGCTGATCGACCGCGTCGTATCCGGCGGCCAAAAACCGGCATTCGGCTTCGTACCGCCAAGCATCACCGGCGAATCGAAGAGCTTCCGCGAGGAAACGCAGGACGCTTACTTCAAGGAAGACGTCGCTCAAGCGAAAACGCTGCTTGCCGAAGGTCTGAAAGAAGAAGGCATGGCTTCCTTCCCTGCGACGACGCTGCTCTTCAACACATCCGATGCGCATAAGCAAATCGCTGAAGCTGTAGTCGACATGTGGAAAACGAACCTCGGCATCGAAGTGAAGCCGGAAGTTCAAGAGTGGAAAGTCTTCCTGAAAAACCGTACCGCTCTGAACTACGACATCGCCCGCGCAGGCTGGGGCGCCGACTACAACGATGCCATGACGTTCCTCGACCTGTACGTAACGGGCGGCGGCAACAACGACATCGGCCACAAAAATCCAGAGTTCGACAAGCTGATCAAGGACGCTTATGCTTCCCCGGTTCAAGCGGATCGCGTGAAGATGATGGCGCAAGCTGAAAAAATCCTCATCGAGGACGAAATGGCTGTAATGCCGATCTACTACTACACGAGCTCCGAGCTGGTTAATCCAAAAGTCAAAGACGTTATCATGGATTATGCCGGCAACATCAACTACAACAACGGTTACATCGAGAAATAAGCCATACCGCTGAACAGCTGACAGAGAGAAGAAGGGATCGCGGCTGGAGCCGCCGTCCGGTGCTGGACACCGGACCGTCTCCGGCCGTCCCTTCTTTCTTTGCGGTTGGGCTGGGTAACGAAAAGAGGTGCTGGAATGTTTCGATTCATCGTTCGGAGGCTCATCAATATCGTCATCTCGCTCGTCGTGCTAGCGTCAGCGACGTTTTTCCTGATGAAAGCCGTTCCGGGCAACCCTTTCCTTAACGAAAAAAACTCGCAGGCCACCATTGATGCGATGATGAAATATTACGGTCTGGACAAGCCGTTGTGGCAGCAATACCTGACCTATATGAAAAATCTGTTCCAGGGTGAATTGGGCGAATCGCTCAAAACTCCGGGCCGGATGGTCACCGACATCATCTCCCAATCCTTCGGCAATTCCCTCAAGCTAGGTCTCGTGGCCGTTGTTGTATCCGTCGTCGTCGGCGTGGCGCTCGGCATGATCGCCGCGATGTACAACCGCAAGCTCATCGACAAGGTTGCCGTTTTCATCGCGATTCTCGGAATTTCCATTCCGAACTTCGTCGTCGGTTCTGTCATGCAGTACCTGCTCGGCGTCAAGGTAACCTGGTTCAACGTGGCCGGCCTTGCCGGACCGATGGATTACGTCCTGCCTACGATCGCGCTCTCCGCGCTGCCGATCGCCTTCATCACCCGCTTGACACGCTCCTCCATGCTCGAAGTGCTGACCGCGGACTATATCCGCACAGCCAAGGCAAAGGGACTGTCCCCAGCTCGAATCGTCCTGCGCCACGGCTTGCGCAATGCGATCCTGCCGGTCGTCACCTATCTCGGCCCGATGAGCGCCAACGTCATCACCGGTTCCGTCGTCGTCGAGAAAATCTATGCCATCGCAGGCTTGGGCAAATTCTTCACGGATAGCATCGCGAACCGCGACTACCCGCTGATTATGGGCATCACGCTGTTTTATGCGGTCATTCTCATGGTGGCAAGGTTCCTGGCCGATATCGGCTACGCGCTGGTGGATCCGCGCATGAAGAAGAGCAAAGGAGGCTGATTCCAACATGGATAACACTACTGACCAACGCCGGCCTTTGCCGGATCCGAAAAAGTTCATTCCGCTGAAGAAGCGGGAGAACATCCAGCAGCAGATGGCGCCAAGTTATACGACCTGGAAGCTCGCGATGATGAAGCTGACTTCCAACAAATTCGCCATGGCTGGCGGCGTCGTTCTGGTTCTGCTCATTCTGATGGCCATCTTCGGCCCAAAGATGACCCAATACGACTTCCGCACGACGAGCCTGCTCAATTCTTTCCTGCCTCCTGGAGGCGACCATTACTTCGGCACCGACGACCTCGGACGCGATATATTCGCGCGCAGCTGGAAAGGCGCGCAAATCTCTCTGACCGTGGGCATCATCGCCGCGCTTGCCGACGTCATACTCGGCATCATCATCGGCGGCATCATGGGCTTCTTCGGCGGCAAAGTCGATGAAGTGCTCAACAAGATCACCGAAATCCTTTATTCGATTCCTTACCTGCTCGTCGTTATCCTGCTCGGCGTCGTGCTCGGACAAGGCATGCTCACCATCATCATCGCCCTTAGCGCGACGGGATGGATCAACATGGCCTGGATCGTGCGAGGCCAGATCAAGCAGCTCAAAAATCAGGAATACGTCCTGGCGGCTCAAGCTGTCGGCTCCGGCGGATTCCGCATCCTGTTCAAGCATCTGATTCCGAACACGATGGGTCCTATCATCGTCACGATGACGCTGACCGTTCCAAGCGCGATTTTCGCCGAAGCTTTCCTGAGCTTCCTCGGTCTAGGCGTGCAATCCCCGGCAGCATCATGGGGAACGATGATCAACGATTCGATCGTAAGTTATCAGCTGTATCCTTGGACGCTTCTATTCCCGGCCGGACTTCTCTGTATCGCCATGCTGGCTTTCAACATTTTCGGCGATGGCCTGCGCGATGCATTCGATCCGAAAACCAAGGTGGAATAGGAAGACCCGACTATCGAAAGCTCTGTCTCCGCTGCTGCTGAGACGGGCAGCCGGATGATTTCTATACCCAACAAGAATTTGAATGCCTACTGAGCTCAAGCGCAGAAAGCAGATGAATTCCGCAGAAGCGCAAGCGCTCGCCTTTGAAGACCGGATTTCTACCCTATCAGGGGTTGGAAATTAAAGAAATCCGGGGTTCAACAGCGATCGTAGGAATCATCTGTTTTTGTAGCCGGTTTTCAGCAGACATTCAAACTACTAGCTACCACCGACATGAGGAAGGTGAAACTCTTATGGAACCGATTCTTAAAGTCGACGACCTGCGTGTCTCTTTCCGCGTCCGCGGCGGCGAAGTGCAGGCCGTACGGGGCGTCTCCTTCTCGATGGACAAAGGAGAGGCGCTGGCAATCGTCGGCGAGTCCGGATCAGGCAAGAGCGTCACGGCCCAATCCATTATGCGTCTGATTCCTACGCCTCCGGGCGTTTTCAAGGACGGCTCGATCGTTTTCGAAGGCAGCGACCTGCTGAAGAAGACCGAGAAGCAAATGGAATCCGTACGCGGCCGCGATATCGGTATGATATTCCAGGATCCTATGACATCGCTCAATCCGACGATGACCATCGGCGGACAGATTATCGAAGTGCTGGTCCGCCATCAGAATTTGTCCCGCGGCGACGCCGAGAAGCGCGCCGTCGAAATGCTGCGGATCGTCGGCATTCCGAATCCGGAAGCCCGCGTCAAGCAATATCCGCATGAATTCTCCGGCGGCATGCGCCAGCGCGCGATGATCGCCATCGCGCTGAGCTGCGACCCTACGCTGCTCATCGCCGATGAGCCGACGACCGCTCTCGACGTCACGATTCAGGCTCAGATCCTTCAGGTCATGAAGGACATGCAGGAGAAGCTCGGCACGTCGATCATTCTTATCACTCATGACCTTGGCATCGTAGCCGATATGTGTGATAAAGTTATTGTCATGTATGCCGGACAGGTTGTGGAGCGAGGCGACAAGTTCGAGATCTTTAAAAACCCTCAGCATCCATACACCCAAGGACTCCTGAAATCCTTGCCGCGCATGGATCAGAGAAAAGACGAGCCGCTGATTCCAATCGAAGGCACGCCTCCGGATATGGCCAACCCGCCTCACGGCTGTCCGTTCGCAGCGCGCTGCCCGCACGCGATGGAAGTATGCGTCGAAGTCGATCCGTATATGTTCACGCACAGCCCGACCCATGAATCCAAGTGCTGGCTTCACGCCAAGCCGGAGTAAGGAGGACGAACAGTATGAGCAACAGCAATCATGCGATGCTGGATGTAAACGACCTCAGCAAGTTCTTCGATGTCGGCAAGAACAAGACGCTGAAAGCCGTGAACGGACTGAATCTGTCCATCCGCAAGGGCGAAACGCTCGGCATGGTCGGAGAATCCGGCTGCGGCAAGTCGACGGCCGGACGCACGATCATGCGTCTGTACGAGCCGACCTCCGGATCGGTTAATTTCAACGGCGAGAACATCTACTCGATGAAGGGCGCCAAGCTCAAGGCTCTGCGCCGCGAGATGCAGATGGTGTTCCAGGATCCTTACGCCTCCCTCAATCCACGCTGGACGGTCGAGAACATCATCGCCGAGCCGCTGGATGTGCACGGCCTCACGCCGAGCAAGAAGGAGCGCAAGCTGGCCGTCGAGAGGCTTCTCGACAAGGTCGGCCTGAACCCATCCCATCTGACGCGTTACCCGCATGAATTCTCCGGCGGCCAGCGCCAGCGGATCGGCATCGCCCGCTCGCTCGCGGTGGATCCGAAGTTCATCGTAGCGGACGAGCCGATCTCGGCGCTCGACGTGTCCATCCAGGCTCAGGTCGTCAACCTTCTGCAGAACCTGCAGAAGACGGAAGGCCTGACCTACCTGTTCATCGCTCATGACCTGGCGATGGTCAAGCATATCAGCGACCGGATCGCGGTCATGTATCTCGGCAAGCTGGTGGAAATCGCGGAGAGCGACGATCTGTACGCCGATCCGCGCCATCCGTATACCCAGGCGCTGCTGTCTTCCATTCCGGTGCCGGATCCGGACTTCGAGGCGACCAAGGAGCGCATCGTGCTTCGCGGCGATCTGCCGAGCCCGATCAGCCCTCCGAGCGGCTGCCCGTTCCGTACACGCTGCCCGGCAGCTACGGAGCGCTGCGCGGCCGAAGTTCCAGAGCTGCGCCAAGTCGGTTCGAACCCTGGCCATCTGGCTGCTTGCCATTATGCTTAATGCTTTTTAGATCGATCGAGAACCTCTGGTGTCCTATGCGGATGCCGGAGGTTTTTTATGCTTTGATTCGAAAAGCGAATAGGAGATGAAGGGGAATCCATGGCTTGCGGAATGGGGCTGCCATATATTCGGAATGGTTGAACGCGGCTCTGCCTCGCGTCATTAACGGGAGCAAGCCCCGGCTGGAGCGTTGGTGGAATTCCTTGATCTCCATTTCAAAAAGGTGGATTTGTTCGTAGGTCATACTGCTCTCTCCTTTATTCGGGTTATATGATGGTCGCTCTCCCGCTCTGTACTTCCTTATCTTAGGAGCTTCAAGTGACAACAGTCTGTCAGCAATGATAATTGACAGGAACAAATGTTCCGAGTCGAATGTGGCTTTAGTAAATTAGGAGCTGAGAACTCCTTCGGAGACAAGAGTTCATTGCGTGAAGCCATGCAAAAGAGCCCATGGACATGCAAACAAGTCCATAGGCATGCAAAAGAGCCCCTCGGCAGATAAGCGGCTCGAAGGGCTCAAGGTTTTTACTCGTTACTCGCTTTTCATCTTGCGGCGGAGTTCGGCGAGCTGCTCGTCGATGACGGAGGCGCGGCCGGAATCCGGGGCTGGCGCAGACGGCTCATAGGAAGAAGCTGCTGTGCCGGAGCCGGGCTTGTAGTCTCTGGAGAGACCAAGCTGAGCTTCCCATTGCAGAATCTTCTCCTCGATCCGGTCAAATCCGCGTGAAGCGATTCCCGGCTCGAAGCCATGCGAGAAGCTTGGCGTCTTGCGCTCTGCGGCAGCTTCCGCTTTTTGCAGGCGCTCGCTCAGATCAGAGCGCTTCTGGACAAGACGGGCCAGCTCTTCCTGGGCGCCTTCGAGGCGGATATCCAGCTCGGCAGAAGCATGCTTGGCTTGATCGTACAGGCGGCCGTATTCAGCTGCCTGCTCCGAATAACGGAGCTTGGTTTCGAGGGCAAGGCGCGCTTCCGACTCGCGGCCTTCGGCCAAAGCCTCCTCGGCTTTGAGCTGGTTGTGCTGCGACAGCTGCTCGCATTCATCGAGGCGCTGCTTATAGGCGCGGGAAGCGGATTGCTGGCGGCTGAGCTCGCTTTTCATGCCGTCGATTTCCTCTTCCATATTGCGGATATACTGATTCATCATCAAAACGGGATTTTCAAGCTTGCTGATGACTTCGTTGGCGGTAGCTTTGGTCAGGTTCATGATTCGGTCGAATACGCTCATGGGATGCACTCCTTTATATTGGGTATGGCAGGCTTTATCGGTGCGGAATGGATGACGGTTTCGCCTTAACGATAGGTGTAGGAATCAGGGGGAGGCGGTGCCGCGAAGCCGGACTCCTTGGGCAGGATAACGGCGGCAGCGGCATAGATCAGGAGGGCCGTACCGCAGCTGAATACGGCTGCGGCGATGAAGCCGATCCGGAGCAATCCGGGATCAATGCCGTATGTGCGGCCGATTCCTCCGCATACCCCCGCAAGCTTGCGATCTGTGCGCGAACGATACAAGGTTCTCATACTCATGCATTCTCCTCTTGGCGCGGCGCCCTGCGGCGCTGCTTGATGTTCTTATTGTACCTCCTTGCCGAGAACTGCGACACGGACTCCCGAATGTAATTGCACCTGGACCCGAGACCGGGCTTTCCTCCGCCCCCGGCATGTGAGCGCCGCCGAGGGGACATGCGATGAATGAAATGGCCGGCGGCTTCACAAGCTAACATCGCTTCACATTTCGATATCCGGGAGGTCCACTCATGGACAAGAAAAAAGCTTCCAAAGCAGAGGTCCAATCCACGAAGCTGAACACTTTTTCTGAAAATGACACCGAGTTTTCCAATGAACTGACTTCGGACGCCAAAGCGGCTTTCGGCGGCAAAACGACTAAAGCAAACCGCAAAAAAAGCTAAGCAAAAATCCCCCGCTGGATGCGGGGGACTTTACATAGAACGAGTCGGCCGGTATGGCGACGATGTGGATTTGAGTTTGAACGCTCAGTTAGGGAAGCCTGCTTGTAATGCTGCGGCAAGCCCGGAAGTCTGACTGAGTGGAATGGCTGCGCAAGCCCGGAAGTCTGACTGAGTGGAATGGCTGCGCAAGCCCAGAAGGTCTGACCGAGTGGAATGGCTGCGCAAGCCCAGAAGGTCTGACCGAGTGGAATGGCTGTGCAAGCTCGAAAAGCCTGTTTGAAATGGGTGCAGCCCGGAAAGTTTGCTTGGACCTGAAGCGGCGCATCCTGGAAGCTTGTTCAAGAGTTGTATGCTTTGCGTCTGCAAAGCATGTTAAGCTTACTTGCTTTTAAACACTTTGGCAGCGGCAGCCCGGGAAGCAAGCACTCCGGCTGCGGCGGGTTTCTCCGCAGCCCGCGCTGCCGGCTTGGAAGCGGCTGAGGGAGCTTGCTTCTCTGCCACGCCGGAAGGCTGGCTGGAGGATATCGGAGGAGCCTGGAAAGCTGACAGCAGGAATCGGGATACGTCGATCTTGCGGCCGCGGTAGGTGGCGGGGGAGCTGATCAGCAGCTCTTCCTTGGCCCGCGTGATCGCCACGTAAGCAAGCCGGCGCTCTTCCTCCAGCGCGGCTTCCTTGCGGGCTGCCGGGTCGGAATCGCCGCCGCCGACCAGCTTGTCCGCCTCCAGCGCAAGGCTGTGAGGCAGGATGCCTTCCGAAGCCCCGATAATGGCGACCGCGGGGAATTCAAGGCCCTTGGACTTATGGATCGTCATGAGCTTGACGGCGTCCTTGGCCGAATCCGGCGGCAAGGACTTCATCTGCGCATGGCGCTCCGCCATTTTTGATACAAAGGTCAGGAAGGCCGGGACGTCGGCGAAACGCGCAGCGGAGGATTCAAGCTCGTCCAGCGATTCCCGCAGCGTCTCCTTGTGGGCCGTCGCCCCCGCTGCGATGTAGCCTCCGGAAGCGGCTCCTGCCTGCTCCGCATCGAGGTAGGCGTCGTAGAACTCCTTGCGCATGCGCCGCACGGCATCGGCCGGCTTGAGCGCCTTGAGCCCTTTGACGAACGTAATGCGGGATTGGATCTGTTCCTTCTGGAAATCCTTGAGCCCTTCCATCGTGAGCAGATGGATGAGCGGGCCTTTCTTCGGACGGGGATCGTCCTTGGCCCGGATATGGGCCATGCCCTTATGCCGGTTGACATACATGGAGGGCAGGACGCCTTCCATAGCGGTGAAATCTCGCCTCTTGACCGACAGCCTCATATAATCCACGAGCGGCTTGACGGCGGATTGGTCGTAGAACAGGTCCCCGGTATCCTGGATCTGGAACGGGATTTCCGAGAGGACGAGCTGCTCGAACATGGCGCGGCTGTTGCTCGCGGTACGGTACAGGATGGCGAAGTCGCCATAGGCCCGTGCGCCTTCCTCTACGCGTTCCCGGATATGGGCGGTGACGGCTAGCGCCTCCTGGTCGGTCGTGAAGGGGCGGATGTACAGCGGCACGTCCCGGCTTGTGGCCACGGCCTTCAGCGTCTTCGGAAAGCGGGCCTTGTTATGCCTGATCACCTCGTTGCCGAGGCCGACGATGCTGGCCGTAGAGCGGTAATTCGTATCCAGCGTAATCATCTTTGCTCGGGGAAATGCATCCTTGAAGCCAAGAATATATTCGCTTCGGGCTCCATTGAATCCGTAGATCGTCTGGTCGTCGTCGCCGACAGCCATCAGGTTGCCGTGGCCGCCGGCCAGCATGCGGATGAGCTCGTACTGCAGCAGGCTCGTATCCTGGAACTCGTCGATCATAATGTAGCGGAAGCGCCGCTGAAGCGTCGCGAGCAGTCCGGGCTGCTCGCGCAGAAGGCGATGGGACCAGAGCAGAATGTCGTCGAAATCCATCCGCTGCTCGCGTTCCTTCCATTCCTCGAAGCGAAGCAGCAGCCGCTTGAGCTCCCGGTCGGCCTGCGTCTTGTCCGGCAGCTCCTCGAGCGGAACGAGGCTCAGCTTGGCCTCGGACAGGGCTGCGAGCGCAGTCTCCGGCTCGATCCGGTCGCCGAGGCCGAGCTCGCGGATCATGCCCTTGAGCACGATCATCGGATACGGTCCGCTGCCGAGTATCTCCTGGCGGAAACCGCGGCTGCGGAGGAGCTGCAGGAAGAAGGAATGGAACGTGCGCGCCGTCACTTGGGCGGCCGCGCCGGGCGGCATGCCGGGCAGAGCGGCGATGCGCTCCTTCATCTCGGCTGCGGCCTTGACCGAGAAGGTGACGAGCAGGATCGAGCGCGGGTCGGCGCCGCGCACGGAGACCAGATAGCCGGTTCTGCCGGCGAGCACGCTCGTCTTGCCGGAGCCGGCGCCCGCCAGCGTCAGCAGCGGGCCGTCGCCGTGGCGGACGGCCTCGATCTGCGGGCCGTTCAGGCTCAGGCCGCGGCTCTCGAGCGCGCGGAAGAAGCCGCTGTCGGCGTCGCTGTCCGGCACGAGCCGGGGGCTTCCTCCCGCGGAGGCGAGGGTAGCGTAGGGGAGCGAGCGTCCGGTTGCCCCGAGCGGCTTTTTGTAGGGAATGGGTAGATTCGCGTTCATAGATGTTGTCGTCTCCAATGGATGTTCCTTCCCTCAGGGGGATAATGCTTGTTCGTCGTCCTATCAGGATAACGGATTTTCGGAGCCGGGACAAACGGGAATAAGCGGAATGGTTGCAATTCGCCTTCGCCCGTTGTATCATTGATCCCTCAAACATTGATCCGTCAAAAGAATCGAAAGGAGGTTCTTGCCATTCCGAACTGCCGAACCGAAGACTTGCTTTATCTGCTCCTCCATCTGAACAAGCATATTGCCACCCGCTTCGAGCGCTGCGCCGGAATCAGTCCGAACCGGCTTGAACTGCTCTGCCAGCTGTCAGGCGGCGAAATCAGCCAAGCGGAGCTGCAGAAGAAAGTCTCCATCGATCCGGCCGCGGTCACCCGGCATGTCCAGCAGCTGGAAGCGGAGGGCTTGCTCACCCGCAGCCGATGCGAGAGCGACAATCGCCTGACGATGGTGCTGCTGACCGATGAAGGCCGGAGCCGTCTTTTCTCCCATAAGGAGGAGAAGGACCGCTTCATGGAAGAGCTGCAGTCCGGCCTCCGCGAGGAGGAGCGGCTTGAGCTCGTCCGGATGCTGCAGCAGATCGGCGATAAGGTGCAGCAGGTGGAAAAGGCGCTGAGCCGTTCCGGAGATGCCGGCGCATCCTGATTTTTTTTTGAATGACGCATGGCTTGGAAGAGAGACCCGGGCTTCCGGGAAAAAGACGGATGGATAGAGATAAAAAAACAGAAGATAAGACAAAGGAGAGATAATCATGACTGTATCTACAAAATCGAACGACTACAATAAAATCATATCTGAACGCCGTTCCGTGCGGGTATACGACCCGGCCGTCAAAATCAGCCGCGAGGAAATGACCGAGATTCTGGCGGAAGCGACCCTCGCTCCGTCATCCGTCAACCTGCAGCCGTGGAGATTCCTCGTCGTTGAAAGCGAGGAGGCGAAAGCGGCTCTGGCCGAGATCGCGCCGAACAATGCTACGCAGGTCAACACTTCGTCTGCTGTCATTGCCGTCTTCGGCGACATGAAAGCTTTCGATTACGCGGATGAAATCATGGGTGGAGCGGTTGAGCGAGGCTTCCTGCCGCAGGAAGTGAAAGACCAGATGATGGCCAACTACACTCGCCTGTTCGCTTCGATACCGGCCCAGGCTTTCCGCGAGATGATTTTGGTGGACAGCGGCCTCGTATCGATGCAGCTCATGCTGGCGGCCCGCGCGCGCGGTTACGACACGAACCCGATCGGCGGCTACGACAAGAGCCGCATCGCCGACGTATTCGGCATGGAGAAGGACCGCTATGTTCCGGTCATGCTGATCTCGGTCGGCGTCGCAGCCAAGGAAGCCCGGCTGACGACCCGCTTGGCTGTGGACCGCATAGCGGAGTGGAAGTAAGCGTAGTAGGACAAGGCTGCAGGCTCGCTGCGTAGTGGAAGTACGCGTAGCATGACGAGGCTGTGACAGCCTGAGGGAAGCATGGTGGAGCAGAAGTGCGCATAGTGACAAGGCCCTAGGGAGCTGAAGGATGCTCAGCGAAGCGGCCTTGACAGCTGGAGTGAAGCCCAGAGCGAAGTTGCAGGCAGACATAGAGACAAGTTGTGACTGACAGCATAGGACAGCGCGGTCATGCCACGAAAGCGAGGAAAGCGACATGATTATCATCCATGCAGGCATCAAGGTGAAAAGCGAGGCGGAGAGCGAGTTCCTAAGCGCCGCCGAGGCGTTGGTGGAAGCTTCCCGAGCCGAAGCCGGCAACGTCTCGTATAGCCTGCTCAAGAACACGGAGCAGGAGCATTCGTACACGATGGTCGAGCTGTGGGAAGATGCGGAGGCTGTCGCCGCCCATAATGCCAGCGGGCATTTTCAGTCGTTCGTGAAGTCAGCTCAGGCTTATATGGCAGCTCCGCTGGACGTGCGCGCTTTTTCGGGAGAAGCTGTTCAGAAATAATGATGCCGGGGGAGGGCGCTCCCCTTTATGAAGGGCCAGCCAATCCGGCTGGTTCTTTTTTTGTTATTTACCGGGAAAAGGAGCTGGCAGGAGGATTTGATCATCATAGTCATTCTTTACCATTCGGAGCGCCTCCCGTGTGATACCATGCTCCTATAACCTTTAAACTCGGGAGGAGCAGGTGACCATGGAAGCATCCATCGGAATTCGTCCCATGACACGGGGCGACATCGGACTCATTTATGAAGGGCTGACCGGGCAAGACGTCGGCAAGCCCCTTGATTACATCGAACGCTGCTGGGAAGAGAACCGAAAGGGAGAAAGATTCACTTTGCTGGCTTTCCATGAACATGATTTCGCAGGTTGGGGGCATGTGGTGTACAAGTCGGACTATCCGTACTTTGCGGAGAACGAGATCCCTGAAATTCAGAATTTCGACGTCATCCCGCCGTTCAGGAGACGGGGAGTCGGAAGCCGGCTGATCGAAGCGCTGGAAGTGCAGGTTTTTGAAAAGTCGGACACGGTCGGAATCGGATTCGGCTTGTATGCGGATTATGGCAGCGCCCAGAGGCTGTACGTCAAAAGGGGTTACGTCCCCGACGGAAGAGGCGTCATGTACGGCAACCGTCCCGTCGAGCCCGGCGGCCAGGTGCGCGTGGATGACGATCTGGTGCTTTATTTGACGAAGGCTAAAGGAAAGATGGAGGGTAACGGAGGAAGGGGCTGAGAGACGGAAGGACGCAGGACAAAAATGCGAAAGGATGAAAGGACAGGAGGACGATTTTTGAATGGAGAGTAAGGGGACAAATGGACGAGCGGGTGATGGGGTTTAGGAGGAGAAAGGAGGAGCTGGAATCGTAGGGAGCGCAACCGCGATTGAACTGCAGGCCGTCAGCAGGGTGTCTACTCACTCTGTATTAACAGCACCATAATAAAGATTCAGCTAACGGGCAGGATACTTGAACAGGGATAAAAATATGGAATGAACTTTGGGAGTAAACGGTCGATGAATACTAATCAAAAAACTATTGAATAGCTTGAATTTGCTATGCGGTAAATGGCATCTTGATTACTTAACAACGAACAGTCTTGTATAAGGCAACCATTGCTCCTTGAATGGATAAACAAAATGCCGCCTCTGTTGAAGGCGGCCTTATTTCTTTAACGCTTCGTATTGTCAACGCGGGTTACATGTTCGTCACGGTCGCGTCGTTTTAAGCCGGCCAATCCTACCAGCCCCAGAAGGCCGAGAAGTCCCCATTTCCCGCTGTCGTCATCTTCATTATGGGTAGTTTGCGTAGCCCCTGTATCAGTCGTGCCCGTATTTGCCTGATCCGCAAACGCTGCTGTTGAACCTAGTGCCGAAACAATAAGCAGGGTCATAAAGATGAACTTAAACTTTTTAATCATTTTATCAGCTCCTCTTGGTGGTATTTCGTTCTGAAAATTTTATAACCCACGGGTACGTGCTTCAAACCGTCATCGTTCAGTTCAGCGCTAACGTAAATTTGAGAATAATAAATGATGTTATTGGGCTTTTAGGGACACGATAGATCAGCAGAACGCAAAGGCAGCCGGCTTTAAAGCGATCGGTTGCCTTTTGTTCAACTAAAGGGCAGTAATGTTTAACAAGAAACAATGGATTTTTATGGTGATATTTATTTAGGGAGGGGGAAAAATGAGTGAAAATAATAGGATTAAGAAAAAACAACTGCTCTTCCATTTATGAGTATTGCAGGAGTCTATTACATCGTAGGGTAGCTTGTTAATGTTGAATAAGCATAGGCTACCTTTTTAGCAAAATTAAGAGGAGGCTCTATGGATTGAAAATGAATATATAACAGGTTTGGTTGAATAAATATCCAATGATTATGTAATGCGCTTACGATGATCCCTTGTTGAACCAATGCTCTATTAAATGCATACACTTCTTCTTCTAAAATGGCTACTTCCCCTATATTGAGAGCATTTCCTGTCTCGTCTAAAGATTCAAACAAAACATTTGCGAGTAAAAAACCTTTACTTGGACGTCCCATTACCATTACTGGAAAGTTCCGTTTTAACGAAACAGAGCATACACCGTTTTCAAACTTACCCTTCCCTTTTAAAATTTGACCAAATTGTTGACAAATCATTTGGTGTCCATTCAAATCTATCACCCTTTTTTAAGTATTGATGATTTAAATCTTATCTTTGGTAACGTAATATAAAGTAATATATGACACTTGGATCGATTTTATGAAGGTTAGATTATATTACTAATCATATGTTGTAACCGCAGACTTTCGGTTCACTAAACCACTAAGTTCATCCTTTCATAATTATATAATTAATAAAAGAATGTGAAAGATTGTACTTAAAGTAACGGAGAACGATAGTTCAACCAAGAAGCTCGATTGGCAGCCTTGTTGCGCTAACGGGCAGGATAGTTCCAACGCCAGCGGGCAGAAACTGCTCCCTTTGTCGTTGAATATACCTTGCATTATAGAGTAATATGTATTATAAAAATATACAAATGATTACATTGCTGTGTGATATGGAGGTGGGACTTTGGAAGTTAACAAAGAGGTATTGAAAGGTCATATAGACACGATAATACTCTCCCTGTTGTACAACAAAGAAATGTACGGTTATGAACTTGTCAAATCAGTACGAGATAATAGCGGAGGACAATTCGAATTGAAAGAAGGCACGCTTTACTTGTCACTAAAGAGACTGGAAAAAAATAATTGGGTTACCTCTTACTGGAGTGATGAGCAAGGACCAGGGGGGAGAAGGAAATATTATAGAATCACGCCCTTGGGCGAAGAAACATTCACAGAAAAACGTTTGGAATGGCGGTTCATCAAAGGAATAATTGATTCATTTTTGGAGGGAGGAGTTAGGAAATGAAGCAAATCGAAGTATTTGTCGATTCTGTTTACCAAAACGCTAGTGGAAACAAAAAAGAATTAAAAGAATTAAAAGCTGAAATGAGAAGCCACCTTCTAGAAGCAGTTCACGAATTGAAGAAAGAAGGAAAATCGGAACAGGAAGCAGTTCAACTGGCAATCGAACGTTTTGGTGGAGAACAGGAATTGCGTTCCGAAATTTCTGAGCTTTATTACAGACAAAAGCTATTTGCAAAAGGGGTGTTGCTTGCAGCTTTTACGGTACTTATTGTCTCTATATTTTCGTTTCAATTCCTTTATCAACGAGATTATTTGACAAGTCATGATTTTCCTCACAAATTTAACGAAAAGATAGTTGACAGTCTAAAAGACCACGAATCAATTACAGAAGAAGTAAGAAAAGAAGTTGAATCCATCATCCAAAGCAATAAGAGAGTTCACAATGTTGAAATTTATTATACCGGAGGTTTAGATGGAAATCCCTTAGAGGGTAAGGAATTGTTTAATTACTTGGATAATGCTAAGCCTGTTTATTCTTACTCTGAAGAAGTCGATTCGCCAAAATGGCTATGGGCAGGATACAATCGCGGCGGTAACGGCATGGGAAATTGGTTTGTTTACACGTCAGCATTCGGTTACTATGTAATCTCCATTTTAATTCTGGTTTTGGGAATCGCTCTATACTGGGCTTTATTCACAATCTGGGCGATTATCTTTGCTTTTCATACGACAAGGAAGGCAAGTGTCTTATGGACGTTGATTTTCTTGTTTTTCAACATTATCGGTTTCGCGGTCTTCCTTTTGACAAATAAAAAGCGTCTTGCGGAATGAATGTCTCGTGATTAAGCTCCCTCGGTAAAATGTAGTTTTCTCACGCTCGCTTATTCGCAGGATCTCTCCAATAGATAAATCGCTATCCGGATAGAAGAGGGGATGACCGTCAAATTCGGCAACCGAAGCGCATGCAGGAACAGAAGGGGCGGGTTTCCGCTCCTTTTTTTACTGCTCTGTTGCACGCTGCTCCACGTATCTCCGGAGGCTTTCACTCCCATTTCTCGACGGGTCGATGCCCTTTCATTCCTTCGTCACGCCTATCCGGTGGGTGGAGGCCGGTTATCCTAACGGTACGGGTCTGTGCCCTTTTGCGTAATGCAATCCGGTACTCCGTGCAGTCTTGAGATCCCGCGAATAAGCCAGTATTCGTAACAATCGGAAGTACTTAAACAGCTTGTTTCATAGGAAGAACGCGATTTGGTTCGTAAGCTTCACCGCTTTGCGCCATGGCAACCAGGAGGCGAGCCAGCTTGCCGCAAAGCTTCATCACGGAGCGCATCGGCTTCATGCTTTTCGTCTTCACATTCACTTCGTGCTGTCGTTTGAACGTAACATCGTTCATGATGAGGGCCATGGTTGCCATGAACAGGGCATGCCGAAGCCTTGGCCGTCCACGTTTGCTGATGGACATCTGGCCTTTCCATTTGCCTGAACTCGCTTCAGCTAGGTTGAGGCCAGCATGCCGTAGCAACGCGTTGCCATGTGCATAGCCGCTGAGGTCCCCAGCTTCACCGAGAATGCCGGCGACTGACAGGATGCTCATACCCTTGATGGCCAGCAGTGGCTCGGCTAGCGGAATCCGGCCCAGTGCAGCCGCGACTTCATCCTCGATTACCTGCAGCTGCTCTGTAGCCAAATCGTATTCGGCCAGCAGCTGTTGCAGATGAAGCTTGTAGGCTCTCTCAGCATGCTTGGCACCGACTGAGCGTGCTGCTAGAGCCAGCAGATCGCCAGCTCTTCGTTCACCGCTGTGCCGTTTCATGACCGTTTTCCAGCCGTCGATTATCTGGCGAACGGTGAGTTTTTGAAAATCGGCAGGCGTTGGAAAGAGACGCAGGGTAGCTAGCGAACCAGAACCAATGAGGTGCTTGTATACCTGCCGAAGCTCGGGGAACACAATGTCGACCCAGCGGTGGATTTGGTTCTTTACGCTGACGAGACGATGGACGATTGTCTCCCGGTTTGCCATGAGAACGCGCAATTCCATGAATACTTCGCTGGATTCTTTGATAAATGTGTAGTATCCGTTTTTGACCATGTCAGCGATAACAAAGGCATCTTTGACATCGTTTTTGGAAGGCGTATTGTCGCGGTTTTCCTTGTTCTTTTTGACGAGATGAGGATTTACCAACACGACCTCGAGGCTTCGGTCTTTGAGCCAGGCAGCAAGGCTGAGCCAGTAGTGGCCGGTTGGTTCCATGCCGATGATGGTGTCGTTAAGTTGGTGTGTCGTCTGCAGATCTTTCATCCACTGCAGCAATTGATTGAAGCCGGCATCGTCGTTGGAGAAGTGAAGAGGAGTGCCAAGCAGGATCCCGCGAAAGTTAACTGCGCGCGCAACATGAGACTGCTGGGCGATGTCGATCCCGACGACAAGGTGCTGGGTTGAAATGCGTTCGAGCAGTTGATTTTGTTTGGCTTGAGCTTTAAACTTCAAGATAGAGCGACCTCCTTAAGATGGCTAAAGGGCTATGACCCGTGACTACCCCATCGTACCGGAGGCGCTCGTTTTTGTGCAAAGCGCAAAACTAACGCTCTACAGGAATCCTAACGGGGAACGATAGTTCAATTACCGCCTTTATTAGGGGCGGTTTTCTTTTGCTCGAAAATCAACATTCAACATTATCAGAACCAACTGAAACAATCGTCCCCGTTGTTGGAAACCTTGCTGTATAAAGCTTTTCAAGGGCGATCATAAGGATACTCTAAATACAATAGGACGACTTTGGCAAAAATAAGAACATTGATCGTATCGTAGCTGAAATGTGCCGAGTTTCTGCATGGCAGGAATAAGAAGCCAATCTTTAATTGTTCGGGGAAGAAGCGTAAAGGTGTTTTAATTTGCAATAATAAGAATATCTCACTTGTTCACCTTGAAACTGAATTACAGGGAATGGCGGATCATGCACTTTCTCACTTGTTCTCTATCAATAAGGAAGATTTGGTTTTGCAACTTGAATATAAGAGAGCAGAACTAACCACTGCCATTGACCAACAGGATATGAAGTTGGTATCTGAATTGAATGATGAGTTGATTAAGATTAAAGAAAGGAAGAAGCGTCTATCATCTCTATATGCTGATGGTAACATGGAGAAGGAATCGCTAGACGAATTATTAGATCAAGCTAATTTTAAGATGCAAGAACGAGATTCAATTCAGATATCTCAATTATTGCCGATGTTCTAAAGCATATCAGCAAGATCACAGTTATAGAGGGTAGCTTGTTTTATAAGTTTAAAGTGTTTGATCATCTTCCCGATGTAAAGCATTATGAGTATAAAGATTTGAGACAGCAATCTGATTATTATGTTGGACAATGATAACTATCATCTCAGTGTGTGAATGGGGGGCAAATCCAAGTTGATAATGAATGAACAAATCAAAGCGTCAGAGGTTTTGCTAACAGGTCTTGATGGTGAAGATTTAGGCATAGTATCAAAAGAAGAAGCTTTGCGCATGGCGAAGGCAGCAGGTGCGGATCTCGTCTGCACCACGCTTATGAGCAGTCCGCCCCCATGCCGCCTGACACCAAAGGGGAAAGGCAAGGACAAGGCTCGCCAGGACTCCAGGGCGGCAGGGAAGGGAGCGACTAGCCCTGGCGGCAAGAGCGGCAATATCGGCAAAAGCGGAGACAAGGTGAAGGAGCTTCGCTTCACCGCGCATATCGAGGAGCACGATTACGACACGAAGCTGCGGCAGGCGGACAAGCTGCTGCGGAGCGGCAGCGCCGTGCAGCTTGTCGTCAAGGCTTCCGGAGCCAAGGAAGGCGCCGCCGCCAAGGCCGTGCTGGAACGGCTGCTGGCTGATCTGAAGGAAGCCGGCCGCAAGGAAAGCGGCATCCAGACGAGCGGCAAAGGCTCGCAGGTGAAGGTGAACCCGCTCTAGATTTAAGAAGCTGAGCGTTCTGCGGCAGTTCCGTGGCTAAGTGTGGGAATACGGCTCGCATGCATGCCCACATGTGAGAGGGGCGGCGGATTGACCAGCGGCAGGAAACGGACATACGATCCGTTATTTTGCGGAATGAAGCCATTATTGAAGCGGATCGGACATACGATCCGCTATTTCTTCATTCTTATTGGGATGCCGATTCAGTTCGGTGGAATAACGGAACGTATGTCCGATAGAGGTGCAAAAATGAAGAAAAAGCTTAAATAGCGGAACGTATGTCCGAAACGAGGGGCCAGGTAATCCAAACATACTATCCCCCGTCGATCATTGTCTTCAAACGTCCCCGAATGTTCGGCAAAAAATTCGCGCAACGGAATGTACTTCAGGCGTGCGAGAACCGCAGCCGGTAGCTGCGCGGCGAGATGCCCTCATACTTGGCGAAGCAGGAGGCGAAGTACGCTGCCTGATTGAAGCCGACCTCTTCCGCGACGCGGGCGACAGGATAGTCGGTGCGCAGAAGCAGCAGCTTGGCTTGTCCGATCCGATAGCGGAGCAGGTACTCCTTCGGCGAGCAGCCGAACTCCTTTTGCATGCAGCGGGCGATATAGACGGAGTGGAAATTGAGGCTGTCGGCCATCTCACGGGCGCTGATCTCCTCGGCGTAATGCTGGCGCAGATAGGCGGCCGCCTGTGTGGCGCAAGCGGCCGAAGGCGAGGTGGAGCGGGCGTCGATGGCCGCCGACAGCTGCTGCAGCAGCTCCTGGAACAGGATCTGCTGGCGCCACAGAGCGCCGCCCATATGGCCGCTCTGCGTGATGGCCGTCAGCTGCTCCAGCAGCTCGAAGGCCTGCTCCGGCTGCAGCAGCACCGAATGCTGCGGAACTTGGACGGAGAAGGGCGGTGCGGTCATCTTCCAGGCCGCGCTGGCGGAGGAATCGGCCGTATCCCGCTGGTTCTGGTAGAGGGGCAGCCGCTCGTCGGTCGCCGTCCAATGCCCCTGATGGCCGAAGTGCATCCAGTAATACTCGGTCGTCTCCGTGCAAGGGGAGGTGCCGAAGTGATGGGCGTCAGGACGAAGAATGAGCGCTTCTCCTGCACCGAGGGCATAACGACGGTCCTCTTCCGCGATGTGCAGCGTCCCTTGCCTGACGGCGAGCAGATCGAACACGCCGATGTTGCGGCGATCGACATGGACCAGCCCCGGCCCATGGGTTTCGTGGCCGCTGCTGATATAGAAGGGGAGCGGCGGAAGAGCGAACTGAAGCAAGTTCATAAGCTTGTCTATCCTTTGCCTTGGAATGAAAATGAAGTTGGAATTTTGAAAGTTAAGGTTGCATCCTTGATACCTCAGAGCGAGTATAGCACTTATAATTTGGTTTGACTAATGAGCTCCATACTCACTTGTAATCCGCATCATCCTTAATAAGTTAGGTTGTTAGGCGGCTTGGGCGAAGTAAGGGCTTTCATCAACCCGGTGCGGGACATCCGTGCCAGGTTATATAGGGTGGAGGTTGCATAAATGAAAAACCGTAATTATTCCCTGTGGGCGCTCTCGTGGCCGATCTTCATCGAGCTGTTCCTGCAGTTTCTTCTGGGGGCCGCGGATACGCTGATGGTCAGCAAAGTATCCGATGACGCCGTAGCGGTCGTCGGCTTCTCCAATCAGCTGTTCAATGCCATGACGGTCCTGTTCACGGTCATCGCCAGCGGCGCCGGCATCCTGATCGCTCAGAAGCTGGGCGCAAGGAAAGAGGAAGAGGCCCGGACGATCTCCATTATCGCCCTCAAGGCGACGGTTCTGATCGGTGCGTTGCTAAGCGCGGTGCTGATTCTGTTCCCGGCGCCGATCGCCCGGGTGCTGCAGATGCCCGAGGAGCTGGTGCCGATGGCGGTCCGCTATATCTCCATCGTCGGCGGCGGCATGATCCTGATCGCCGTCATGAGCACGCTGAGCACGGCGATCCGCAACACCGGCAACACGCGGGGACCGATGTACACGGCCGTAGGCATGAACGTCATCCACATTATCTTGAACTACGGCTTCATCTTCGGCGCCTTCGGCCTGCCGCAGTGGGGACTGACGGGAGTCGCCGTCAGCACGCTGGTCAGCCGCCTGCTCGCTTCGGCGCTGCTCTTCTACATGTTCCTGTTCGCCTTCGAGCGCCGCATCTGGTGGGGCGACATCAAGGTCTGGAGCCGCGGATTGTTCTCCGAGGTCATGAAGATCGGCTGGCCGCTGGGCGTATACTCGGCCAACTGGGTGTTCTCCCAGCTCGTCATCTTCACGTTCATCGGATCGCTCGGAGCCAAGGAGCTGTCGGCGCGCACCTACATGAACACGCTGGAGTCGTTCTGCTTCCTGATCGGCTTCTCGATCGCTCTTGCCACTCAGATCCGGGTCGCCCATTTGTTCGGCGGCGGACGCATGCGGGAGGCCTACAAGGGCGCTTATACCGGTCTCTGGATCGGCCAGCTGGTCGTCATCGGCAACGCGCTGCTCGTGTTCCTGTTCGGCAGGCAGATGCTGGGCCTGTTCACCTCGGACAGCGAGATACTGGCCATCTGCGCTTCCCTGCTCGGTCTCAACCTGCTGCTGCAGCCGGGCAAAATGCTCAACATGACGATAGCCGACTCCCTCAACGCGGTCGGAGATACCCGCTTCACGATGGTCATCTCGACGGTCAGCATGTGGGGCGTATCGGTAGCCGTCGCCTATTATTTCAGCATCCATCTCGGCTGGGGGCTGGTCGCGATCTACGCCTGCATGATCGCGGACGAATACTTGCGCGGCTTCGTCTGCTGGCTGCGGTGGCGCAGCCGCAAGTGGGCTGCGGGCGGCGGGGCCCAGGAAGCTCCTGCTGTCGCGAGCGGCGCCGCTGCCGAGATGTGAGCACGCCGCAATCGACAACTTCAAAAAGGATGTCCGAGAGGCGCGAGCCTCTCGGACATCCATTTTTTTCGTTCAGGACAGAAGTCCCGTCAACCTGCGAGGCCGGCCGGCTTGCCGTCGAGATTCAGGCGGACTGGAGCGGAATGCCGAGGCAGGAAAGCGCCGTGATTGTTCACATGATTTCTCTCCTTTAGGATCGATTGGCGGCAATCGCGCATTCGGAGCGGGGATTTGCTGCCGCATGCTGCGGAGTGTCCTGCAAGTCCAGGTTGAGGTTGGATTGTTCGCTGGAAGTATTCGGAAGCTGAAGATGGCTTAAAGAAATTCGCTTTTTTATGGTAAAATCATGAAAGCTTAATGATTGTCCATTTATCGTCATCATCAGGAGGTCTTGTTTTTGCAGGCTGCATGGGCTGTCGCTATTTTTCTGCTTACATACGGATTTATCGTTTCCGAAAAAATCCACCGTACCGTCGCCGCCATGCTGGGCGCTCTCGTCGTCGTGGCCGCAGGCCTCGTCGAGCAGCACAAGGCGGTCGAGCATATCGACTTCAATACGCTCGGCCTGCTGATCGGCATGATGATCATCGTGCATGTCACCGCCGAGACCGGCATATTCGCCTACGCGGCGATAAAGGCCGCCAAGCTGGCCAAGGGCGAGCCGGTACGCATTCTCGTCGCGCTGGCGCTCGTCACGGCTCTCGGCTCCGCCTTCCTCGACAACGTGACGACGATCCTGCTCATCGTCCCGGTCACGTTCAGCATTACGCGCCAGCTCAAGGTCAGTCCGATTCCATTCCTGATTACTCAGGTCATCGCTTCCAATGTAGGTGGAACCGCGACGCTGATCGGCGATCCGCCGAACATCATGATCGGAAGCGCGGTCAAGGAGCTGACCTTCCTCGCCTTCATCGAAAATCTGGCGCCGATCATCGTCATTATCATGGCGGTTTATGTGCCGATCTTCATGCTCATCTTCCGCAAGCAGCTGCGCACGACGCCGGAACTGAAGGCGAGACTGATGGAGATGGAGGAGGACGGTTTGCTGCATGACCGGAAGCTGCTCGTCAAGTCGCTGTCGGTGCTTGGACTTACGATCGCGGGCTTTTTCCTGCATCAAGCGCTGCATCTGGAATCTGCGACCGTGGCGCTGGCAGGAGCGTTCATCCTGCTGCTGCTCACCGGAGAGCGCATGCTGGAGGCATCCCTCTCCGCGGTGGAATGGCCGACGCTGTTTTTCTTCATCGGCTTGTTCGTCCTTGTAGGCGGGCTGGTCGACACGGGCGTCATCGGCCGCTTGGCGGAAAGCGCCGTGGATCTGACCGGAGGCGACATGAAGTCGGCGTCCATGCTGATTCTGTGGCTCAGCGCGATCGCCTCTGCCTTTCTGGACAATATCCCGTTCGTCGCCACGATGATTCCGCTCATCCAGGACATGGGGAGCATGGGCATCGACAACCTGGAGCCGCTCTGGTGGAGCCTGGCGCTCGGGGCATGCCTGGGCGGCAACGGCACCTTGATCGGGGCGAGCGCCAATCTCGTAGCGGCGGGGATGTCGGCCCGGGAGGGACATCCGATCCGGTTCCTGACGTTTTTGAAATACGGCTTCCCGCTCATGCTGCTCTCTGTCGCGTTGTCGAGCGTGTACGTCTACTTGCGGTATCTGCTCTAGCTGCGCTGCAGCTTGTCCTACAGGGAAGGAGAGCAGAATGCCAGCGGCTTCGTGCTTGTGAAGAAACCAATTGGAGGAATGGATATGGGGCTGAGGCCGAATTTGTTTGAAGGAGAGCTCATCCGGCTTGCCGCTCCAAGGCCGGAGGATGTTTCGACGATGGCGCTGTGGATGGAGGATTCCGATTATTTGAGAAACGTGGATACGGAGTATGCGGTGCCGGCTACGGAAAAGCAAATGGAATCGGAGGCGGAGCCCGGCTCCAAGGAAGTCTATTTCCGTCTGCGGGAGCTTGAAGGCGACGAGCTGATCGGGTTCGCGGCCATCCACAGCATCGAATGGAACAACCGCGCCGGGATGCTGGCGATCGGCATCGGGGAGGCCAGGAACCGAAGCCGCGGATACGGCTCGGACGCGCTGCGGGTCATTTTGCGCTATGCCTTCCACGAGCTCAACCTGCACCGGGTCGGCCTGGATGTGATCGAATACAATGCGGGAGGAATCCGAGCCTACGAAAAGGCGGGCTTCCGCCACGAAGGCAGAGCCCGAGAGGCTGTCCGGCGGGACGGACGCCTTTATGACCGGATCTGCATGGGCATTCTAAGCCGGGAATGGGAAGCAGCGTTGAAAAGCTAGAGGACAGTCTATCCATCTATCGATTTCCGCAGAAGTCGATTCATAGATTGCTAGAGGGACATACTCTGTTCCTGACTCCAAAAGAAAGAGTGCAGGCTAGCCTTCATCGTGGATGCGGGCAACATCGACCTTGCCGATCTCATCACGACCATGCTCGGTCTTGCGGTCGTACAAGCCCAGGGCTCCACGATCAACGTGTTCAGAGCCGTTCCGCGCATAGGGTAAGGACAAGCAGGCCAAAAAGACCCGGGACAAGCTCCCGGGTCTTTTTTGGCGTTGTTCGAGGATCAGGAATGAGTTCGATGCGAAAAACCAAGCGTTATGATCTCCGCAGGACCGGCCGGAAGCTCGGCGCGGCGTCCGGCGTCCAATTCGGACGCGGCTGCGGCCTGCTCGAGCACGCCGCTCTTGTACCAGCCGGTAGATCCGGCCGGAGCCTGGACGGCAAGCTTCGCGGGCTCGCGCTTCAAGTTGTACCAGCGGGCCATGACGTCGCCGCCGGCGTTGATTTTGAAGGCGGAGAAAGCCAGAGCTTCGCCGTCCCATGCCAGGGCGGCATCGACAGGCCGAAGCGTGCCCGGATGGATGCCGGTCTGAGCCGTCGTCCAAGGGGTCTCGAACTGGTAGGCCTCGGCATACGCACCCTCGGCGGCTCCATCGCCGCCATGCGGAATCAACGCCAAGCGCGCTTCATGCGGACCGATGCACTGGGCTTCGGGAGTAGGGAACCATCCCCAATCGCCGAGCTCTCCGGTCGAGCGGAGCAGCGTGACCGCGATCGTATTGCGGCCGTCGCGGAGCACCTCATACTCGTTCAGCCCGCTGTTTGCCACCGCAAGTCCGGCGCGCGCGCCGTCCGCGGCCAGGCCGCTGACATCGGCGAAGGCCATCTGATGCTGCGTGTTGCTCGGGTTGGTCCATTCGGCGGAAGGCTCGTTGTCCCGCAAGGCGGCTTCGAAGATGGAGTCGGCCGTGTGCACGGACGTCTCGAGATCCGTCGGGAACAGCATGCGTACCCGGTGGTCCTTGGCTTGATTGTCGAAGGAGGAGACGATGTCCAGCCGTCTGCTTCCCTGCTCCAGCGACAAGGTCGTCGTCAGGCGGAGCTTGACCGTATGCTCGGAGCGGCCTGCCTGGCGTTCCGGATAATAGACGATTTCCCGCTGCTCGCGCTCCAGAAGCTCGTCTGCCGATGAGGGCACATCCCATTCGTGGACGATTTCCAATGCGGCCCGGTAAGGAGCGTCCTCGACGATGCGGACGGAAGCCTGCAGGCCCTTCGTGGTCAGCGGCTCAACGCCCTTCGGCGCCATGAACATGTACTCGTTGCCGATGTCGCCGCTGTCCTCATATACCCCGAGATCGGCATATACCCGTCCGGTGCCGAGATCCGTCAAGGCGAAGCTGCCGTCCTCGGCGACTTCGGCGCGAAGAAGGCCGTTGTCCAGCACGGCGCTTCCTTGGAGAAGGGAAGGCTGCCGCTCGGGAGCCTGCTCGCTTTTTACCCAGGCGTAGGCACGGTGGCCGAGCGCCGGAACGGCATCAGCGCGGAAGGTCAGGCGCACCCGGCGGGCCTGGTAAGGCTGGCGGAATGCATCGTCCGGCAGGTCATAGCCGAATTGCAGGCCAAGATCCTCCATCGTGCACGGAACAGGATTCCCTTGATCGTCTACGAGTATCCGGCCTTCCAGTCCGAGCTCGCGGATGCGGGCGTTCATCTCCGGAATCGGGATGCCGTCGCGGAAGTAAATCCGTGCCGCGTCGAGCTCTACGGATACGGTGCCGCCGCGCCTCCATCCCGTCGTATTGTTCACGACGAACGGCAGGGCATCGGAGCCATAGGTGCCGAAAACCCGGGTATCCACCGCGTCGGCCAGGAATCGAGCCGTCTCGTCGAGAATGGTTTCCGCCACATGGCGGCTCTTGTCGAAGCGGGAGACCATCTCCCGATGGACCTCGTCCACGCTGCAGCCGCAAATGCTGTCATGCGGATGGTTCTGCATGAGCTGCTTCCAGCCGTACGTGAACAGATGATGCGGGTAATCCTTGCCGTGCAGATGTCCGTAGGCCGCGAGCGGCTCGGCAGCGCGCTCCAGCAGAGCTTGGCCGCGGGTGTTCATCTGCTTGAGGTAGACGCGGGAGGAGGCGGTGTTGACGAGCGTCCCCCAGCCGTCCGTGCGCTGGCTCCGCAGCTCGCCCTGCACGACCGACAGAGGCCGCTCGCCCGCCGACTCGCGGACGGCTTGCAGATAGTCCGGGAAGTTGGAGTGGATGAAGGTCACATCGGGCTCTACCGCGCCTGCCATGCGGATCGCCTCGGCCAGGTCGGTCTGGATCGGCTGGTGGTCGCAGCCGTTCATGAAGAGCAGATGCGGCGTCGAAGCGTATTTGCCGGCGTCGGCGAGCTTGCGCTGCCAGTAGGCGCGGGCTTCTTCGGCTTGCACCGGAACCTCGTTGCCGTTGGAATACCAGTTGGCGAACAGGATGCCGAGCACGCGGGAGCCGTCCGGCCCTTCCCAGATGAGCTCGGAGAAGGAGCTTTCAAAGGCGGTCGACTCTCCGACCTCGTTGTTGAAGCCGGTCGGCTTGACGCCGCGACCGAAGAGCGCGTTGTCGATGCCGGCCTGCGCCATCAGCTGCGGCGTCTGGCCGACGAGGCCGAATGTGTCGGGGAAGTAGCCGATCTTGGATACCGGACCCCAGCGGGCGGCATCCTCATGGCCGATCTGCAGGTTGCGGATATTGGCTTCGCCGCTCGTGAGGAAGGCATCCTGCAGAATGTACCAGGGACCGATCCCGATGCGGCCGGCGGTGATCAACGCTTGGACGCGTTCGCGGTTCTCCGGCCGGACCTGGAGATAGTCCTCCAGGATGATCGTCTGGCCGTCGAGGAAGAAGCTGCGGTAGCCGGGATCGTTCTCCAGCGTGTCCAGCAGGGTGTCGACGAGCTGGACGAGACGGACATGATGCTTCTCGTAGGGGAGGTACCATTCCCGGTCCCAGTGCGTATGCGAGATCAGATGCGCGGTGCGCTTGCTCAAGGGGAGCACGTCCTTTCGGTGCGAAGTGGAGTGACGGCACGAGGGCCGGAATAGCGGCAATCGGTTCAGGCGTCCAGCAAGCCGTCCTTCATCGCCCGGTATACGAGCTGAGAGAAAAGGCTGTTGGACCAGGCGAACCAGCTGCGTGTGTATACGGCAGGATCGTCGGAATGGAAGCCTTCATGCATGAACCCGGTGTCCGCGTCGGTGGACTCCAGCATGTCGATCATGGCGAGCTTTTCCTCGGCCGATACAGCTGTAATGCCTTGCATGGAAAGAGCCATATGCCAGATGTAGCCCGGAGGCGTATGGGGGCTGCCGATGCCTTTGGCCTTGGCGCCTTCGTAATAGAACGGATTTTCTTTGCTCAGCGCGAAGCGGCGCGTGTTGAGATAGATCGGATCGTCCTCGGACGTATAGCCGACGTAAGGGATCGACATCAGGCCCGGCGTGCCGGCATCGTCCATCAGGCAGTAGTTGCCGAAGCCGTCGGTCTCATACGCATAGATCGGACCGAATTCGGGATGGCGGTAGACTCCATACAGCTGGATGCCGTGGTTCACGTCCGCTTCGAGGTCTGCCAGCTCCTGCACCATCGCCATGTCGCGGAATACCCATTCCGCGATCTCGCGCATCTGCCTCAGCGTGACGACAGCGAACATGTTGGCCGGGATGTTGTAATGGAAGTCGCAGGCATCGTCGCTCGGGCGGAAGCCCGACCAGATCATGCCCGTATAGTTGACCGGCATGCCGAGGCCGCTGTTGCGCAGCGAATCGGTGGGAATGCCGTTGTTCCGGGTGAAGCGGTATGGAGACTGCTCGAAATGCCGCTGCTCCGTTTTCCACAGATCGATCGCCGTCCTCATTGCAAGCTTGAAGTCCTTATCGAAGATGGCGGTATGCTTCGTCTCGTTCCAGTAGGCGTAGGCGAGGCGGAACGAGAAGCAGATGGAATCGAGCTCGAACTTGCGCTCCCATACCCAAGGTCCCATGTCGGTCACGTCGGTCGTGTTCCAATGCCAATCGTTGCTGGTTTCGTTGAAGGCGTTGGCGTAAGGGTCGATCCGGATCATGTTCATGTGGCGCTTGATCAGGCCCTCGATGATCCGTTGAAGGGCGGGATCCTCCTTGGCCAGAGGAACGTACTGGATGACCTGTTCGACGGAGTCGCGCAGCCACATGGCCGGGATGTCGCCGGTGATGACGAAGGTGGTGCTGTCAGCCATCAGCTTGGTCGTCGTATCCAGCGTGTTAGGGAAGCAGTTGCGGAAAAGCTCGAGCAGCTTCGGCCGATGCGCGAGGCGCTGGCCGGCTTCCTCCAGGACAGCCTGCACGGCGGCAGGCGTCTCCAGCTTCGGCATCGGGATTTTGGGAAGGCGGAATTGTTCCATGGAATGATCAGGCTCCTTGTCGGGGTGGAATCGTAATGGCGATCGTGCAGGTCGTCCGGCTTCTTCGCAGCGAGCTTACTCCTTGACCGCTCCAATCGTCAATCCTTGCACGAAATAACGCTGGAAGAACGGGTAGGCGAGGATGATCGGGCCGGTGGCGAGCACGACCATCGCCATGCGGGAAGTATCCTGCGGCATGTTCTGGAGATTGGACGCCAGCGAGGAATTGCTCGACGCCTGCGTCAACAGGAACTGCATGTTGGTCTCGATCCGCATGAGCATCGACTGCAGCGGCACGAGGTTGGGATTCTCGATGTACAGCAGGGCGTTGAACCAGTCGTTCCAGTAGCCGAGCGTGCTGAACAAGGCGATCGTGGCAAGTCCGGGCAGAGCCAGAGGCAGGACGAGCTTCCAGAAGATCTGGAATTCGCCGGCGCCGTCGATCTTGCCGGATTCGATGATGGCGTCGGGAACCATCGTGCTGAAGAACGTCCTCATGATCAGGATGTAGAAGGCGTTGACCATCAGAGGCAGAATCATCGCCCAGACGGAGTCCTTGAGTCCGAGCATCTGCGTCACGACGATGTAGGTCGGAACGAGGCCGCCGTTGAACAGCATCGTGAAGAAAGCGAAGAAGCCGAAGAAATTCCGGTATTTGAACGTCTTGCGCGAAATGCCGTATGCGTACAGCGTGACGACGAGCAGCGCGAGCACGGTGCCGACGACCGTCACGAGAATGGTGACGCCATAGGAGCGGAGCAGCGCGTCGCCGTTCTGGAAGACATAGCGGTAAGCTTCCAGGCTCCAATGTTCGGGAATGATCTGGTAGCCGTTCTCAGCGAGGCTGGATTCCTTGGTGAACGAGATGATGACGATGAAGACGAACGGGAACACGCAGGCCAGGGCGAAAACGGCGGCAATGATGTTGAAGACGACATTCCAGCCGGCGGACAGCTTCTGGAAGTCCCGGGGTTTCCGGACGGGCATTGCTTTGGCCATGATGGGGGAAACTCCTTTCGTGCCGCTTGGAGGGCGGCTTGTTGGTTGCTTGGTGGTGCGGGTAGATCGGGCAAAGGCAAAGGCAAAGGCAAAGGCAAAGGCAAAGGCAAAGGCAAAGGCAAAGGCAAAGGCAAAGGCAAAGGCAAAGGCAAAGGCAAAGGCA
>NZ_JBKFAO010000006.1:250663-333074 GCF_053345695.1 Paenibacillus sp. D51F
AAAGGCAAAGGCAAAGGCAAAGGCAAAGGCAAAGGCAAAGGCAAAGGCAAAGGCAAAGGCAAAGGCAAAGGCAAAGGCAAAGGCAAAGGCAAAGGCAAAGGCAAAGGCAAAGGCAAAGGCAAAGGCAAAGGCAAAACACCTTCAAACCCCATCCGCTCCGCCGGCAGATCATTCCTCCGATCCCTGTTGAACCCCGAATGCTCTTCATCTCCCTACCCCTTATCAGGGTCAGCATCCGGTCTTCAAAGGGGAACGCTTCGCCATCTCCCACCCGCACCCTATCTCCGATGGGCGCCAAGGTCGCCGGCAAAGCTTCTGCAGAACGATTCTGCCCGCTCCGCTCCCCGGTTTGAAAACCCCAACCGCCGCCCTCCCCCTTATTAATAGGAGGGCCGCCTTCCGAGTACATGGAAGGCGGGGGCAGGCAGGGTAGAAAGGGCCGAAGCCTAGTCGACGAAGACTGGACAGCCAAGCTCGACGCCACAACCTGGTGGAGCCGGATCTGGAATGCAATGCCCGCGCAGCGAAGCGGGTGAATCCGAAGGGTAGACAGGCGAAGCCTGCACAACCTGCGGCTTAAGCCCGAACCGGCTGCTTCAGACAGTCAAGCCTGTCCTGCAAAGCGGCTGTCTGAGGGGCGGAGTCGCAATGCCGGCGAAGCTGGGATGGAGAGGCAATGCCGGCAAAGCTGGGACGGAGAGGCAATGCCGGCGAAGCCGCATCCGTAAGCTGGAGAGCCGTCTGCGGCGCTCCGTTGCAAAGGCAAGGCCTGGTCTCAAGTCCGCATGGGGACGGAGAAGGCGGCGGGATTCAGGAGAAGCGGAGCGCTCGCATTTGCCCCCGGGTTAGCACCGCCAACTCCTCGATCAACTAACCTGGGGGCAAGAGCGATCGGAAGAACCCGCGGCCTTCGAAGTCATCCTTCATGCATGACAACCGGCGAAAGCCGCATCCGTAAGCTGGAGAGCCGTCTGCGGCGCTCCGTTGCAATGGCAAGGCCTGGTCTCAAGTCCGCATGAGGACGGAGAAGGCGGCGGGATTCTGGAGAAGCGGAGCGCTCGCATTTGCCCCCGGGTTAGCACCGCCAACTCCACAACCAACTAACCTGGGGGCAAGAGCGATCGGAAGAACCCGCAGCTTTCGCAGTGACCCTTCTTGCGTGACAACCGGCGAAGCCGCATTCCAGCAGTCATCCTCATGCGCGGCAACCGGCGAAGCCGCATTTCAGAACAGAGAGTTGTCCTTGTCGAAGCGGCGGACGACCCAATTGGACAGCAGCACGAGAGTGAAGCCGACGAAGCTCTGGTAGAGGCCGGCAGCCGTGACCATGCCGAACTCGCCGGTCGTTTTCAGGCCGCGGTAGACATAGGTGTCGATGACGTTGGTGACAGAGTACAGCGTGCCGGAATCCCGAGGCACCTGGTAGAACAGGCCGAAGTCGGCGTAGAAGATCTTGCCTATGGCCAGCAGAGTCAGAATCGTCATGAGCGGCTTCAGCATCGGAATCGTGACGTTGCGGATCTGCTGCCACTTGTTCGCGCCGTCGATCATCGCAGCCTCGTAGAGGGAGCGGTCGATGCCCATGATGGACGCCAGATACACGACGCTGTTGTAGCCGATTCCCTTCCACAGGCTGATGAAGACAAGAATGAACGGCCAATAGGCCGGGTTGTTGTACCAGTTGACCGGGTCGATTCCGATGGAGGAGAGAATCTGGTTGAGCAGGCCTTTGTCCAGGCTGAGGAAGCTGAAGGCGAAGTAGCCGACGATGACCCAGGAGAGGAAGTAGGGCAGGAACATGCCGGTCTGGTACAGCTTGGACAGGCGTTTGTTGACGATCTCGGAGAGTACGATCGCCATGGCGACCGAGGCGATGAGGCCGAGGACGATGAAGACGATATTGTAGAGCAGCGTGTTGCGGGTGATGACCCAGGCGTCGCTGGTGCTGAACAGGAACTTGAAGTTCGACAGTCCTACCCAGTCGCTGTCGAGGACGCTCCGGAGGAAGCCGTGGCGGCTGATCCGGTACTCCTTGAAGGCCAGGATGGTTCCGGCCATCGGAATGTAGGAGAAGATGAGGAACCATAGCGCTCCCGGCAGCACCATCAGCAGAATCGCTTTGTTGCGGCCCAGGTCGCGGAAGAAGCCGGCCAATCCTTTCATGGGGTTGCCTCCTTTTCATGCGTGCGTTTTCAGGCAAAAGAAAACGGGCGAAGAAACTGCCTTCGCCCGGAGTGGTTGCGTTCTTACTTGTTCGAAGCTTTCCAGGCGTCCAGCTGGGCTTGGGCTTCGGCGATGATCTTGTCGAGGCCGGCCGCTTTCAGCTTTTCGTTGGCGCGCGGCAGGTAGCCGGCAGGGTCGACGGTGCCGGTCATGAGCGGAGCCCATACCTCGGCTTTGACATTCTGCAGAGCGGCGATTTCGTTCGCGACCTTGGAGGTGTCGAAGTTGAAGCCGAGCGTAGGAGCGTTTTTGCCTTCGTCGTTGAATTTCTTGAACTCGTCCCACTTGTTGTCCGGGTCGCCCGGGTTCAGGTACGTGAGCATGACGTTGCCGAGGGAGAAGGTCGGCATGTCGTAGTTTTTGGCTTCTGGAAGGTTCTCCATCCGGTTGTCGCCGGTCATCTTGTAGTGCGTGCCCTCGATGCCGGAGTCGACCATGTTGCGCAGCTTGGCGTCGGTGTTGAGCAGGTTCAGAAACTGCATCGCTTTCTCCGGATATTCGGAGTTGGCCGAGATCGCCTGCATGGAGCCCATGACGGACCAGTTGTAGATGATGGACGGGCCGGCCGGCGTCGATTCGATCGGGTAGCCGAGGCTGGCGCTCCAGGTGTTGTCGGCGAGCGGCTGGGTCGTCGCGAGGTCGATCAGCCATTTGCCGGTTTTCTCGACATCGTTGGTCGAGGTGGTCGTGGCCGCTTCAGGCGAGATGTAGCCTGCTTTGTAGTAGCTGTGCATCGTCGTCAGAGCCTGCTTCATCTCCGGCGTGTCGAGCACGTTGACGATCTTGCTGTTGTCGCCGTCGAGCGCGACAGCCATCGGCAGGCCTTGGATGATGTAGTCGTAAGGAACGAACGGAGTGAAGTTGTTGTCCATCTTCAGCCCCAGCACGCCTTGATTTTTTTCCTTGTTCGCCTTCAGGATCGGCTCGAGGTCCTCGAGCGTTTTCACGTTCTTGAAGTCCATGCCGAGCTTGTCCAGGTTCTGCTTGTTGAAGCGGTAGACCGTCTGGGCCGGCAGCTCTTTGTTGGCCGGAATGCCGTAGTTGTGGCCGTCGACTTTGGAGCCTTCGAGGAAGGCCGGGTCCAGCGTGTCCACGATGCCTTTTCCATCCGATTTCAGCAGGTCGTCGATTTTGTAGAAGGCGCCTTTGCGGGCATTCTGCACGTAGTCGAAAGCCCAGGAAGAGGTGAACAGAATGTCCATCGGCTCGCCGGAAGCGGTCATGACGCCCATCTTCTGGCTGTAGTCGCCGAAGTCGATCTGCTTCAGGGTAACGGTCGCGCCGATTTTCTCGGCCGTGTATTTGTTGACTTCAGCCATGACCTTGTCGGTATCCTTCTGCGGAACGCCGATTGTGTACCAGATCAGGTTGACCGGTTTTTCTGCGGTTCCTTCCGCGGCGCCGCCGCTTTTGCCGCAGGCCGTTACGGTCAAGGCTGCGGTAAGGATGAGGGCGATCGCGCCCATGGCTTTCGGGGATCTCTTTTTCATGCCGGTGAATCCTCCCTTTGCTTCTGTCTGTGTTGAACTGCTTATCCTCACCTTACCGGATGAAAGCCGTTACAAATAGGCGACAAATTATGAATCCGGTGTCGAAACTAAAGAAAGAGAGCTGCTAATGCCGCAGCTCCCGATATTCGTTGGGCGAGATGCCCACATATTTTTTGAATTGCTTGTAAAAATATCCCGTTTCCACGTAACCGACCTCGCGGGAAATATCCGCCACCTTGTCGTCGGTATCCTTCAGCAGCTCCTTCGCCTTCTCGATCCGGTACTTGTTCAAATACTCGGAGAAGCCGGAGCCGGTTTCTTTGCTGAACAGCTGCCCCAGATAAGCCGGATGGATGCGGTGCGCGGCTCCGAGAGTTTTCAGCGACAGCGCCTCGCGGTAATGCCCGGCAATGTACTGGATGACCTGGTTCACGACCGGCACGCGGTCGCTGCGCTGCAGCTGCTCCATCGTGAAATGCGCGTAAGCCTTGACCGCATCCGTCAGCTCCTCCAGGGAGGAGGCTTTGCCGATCCGGTCCAGCGTTTTCTTGAACCGGAACAGCACCTCCTGCGCCTGCTCGCCGCCGCGCATATCCCGCAGCTCCAGGCGGAACGCGACGACCAGCTCGATCGCCGCGCTCTGGAGCAGCTCCGGCGTTGCGCCTTCAAGCCGCTGGAAACGGCGGAAATCCTCGTCGACGCGGCCATAGAGCGCGTCCGTATCGCGGGCGAGCAGCATGCGGGAGTAGTCGCCATTGCCGATCTCCAGCGCTTCGCCGCTTCCCGGCTGCTCGCGCAGGTCGGCGGCGTCCAGAATCGGACTGCCTTCATGCAGCAGATGATAATCCTGGGCTTTCTTCGCGAGCGCGTAGCTGCGCTGCTCCAGCGCGCCGATCCGCTCCGCCGTCCCGAGCGAGAGGCGCAGTCCTCCGGCTGCGGACAACAATTCCAGCGCGCTCCGGGCGGCTGCTCTTCCCGCATCTGCCGTATCCGACGGAAACAGCAGGACGAGGTCGCCGTCGAGGTCGGCGAAGCTGAGCGAGCGGGAATCGGCCGGCAGCAGGGTGCGGACCCGCTTCCTCAACGCGGAGACGCTCTCGCCGGTTCCGCGGACGACGGCCGACGTCAGCCACGGCCTGTCCAGCCGCAGGCCGAGCAGCTCCGCCCGCTGGGCGAGCTCGGCGGGATCGATCTCGCCGCGCATCCAGCGGTAGAGGATGCGGTCCTTGAGAATGCCGATCTCTTCCTCGGACAGTGAGAGCTCGGAAGGCTCCTCCTCCGCGTCCAGCTTGGCTGCCGTCGCAGCCAGCGTCGCCCGCAGCTCCTTGAAGTTGACGGGCTTCAGCAGGTAGTTCTCGATGCCGAGCGTCATGCCTTCCTTGAGATAGTCGAACTCGTTGTAGCCGCTCAGGATGATGGCTTTCATTCCGGGCACAATCGCCCGCGCTTCCCGAATCAGCTCGAGCCCGGACATGCCGGGCATCGTGATATCCGTGACGAGCAGATCGACGGGCTGCTTCTTCAGCAGCTCCAGCGCCGCCTTGCCGCTGCCCGCGACCGCGGCGATCTCCAGATCGAAGGCCGACCAGTCGATCGCATCCTGCAGGCCTTCCACAATAAAAGGCTCGTCATCGACGAGCATGACCCGATACATCAGCTTCTCTCCTCCTCGAGTTCGTCCGGGAACCGGATGATGACCGTCGTTCCTTGGCCAGGCTCGCCGGCGATGGACAGGCCGGCTTCGGGCCCATAGACAAGCCTCAGCCTCTCCGACACGCTGTGCAGGCCGAACGAGCCTTCGGCCTCGTCCGGAAGCGGAATCCGCAGGCTCCGCTGCACTTCTTCCAGCCGCTGCGGTTCCATGCCTCGGCCGTTGTCGACGAGCGTAATGACGATCATTCCGCGGACAGCTTTGGCCTTGATGAAAAACCGGTTGTCGCCGCGCTCCGGGTCGAGACCGTGCACAATGTAATTTTCGATGATCGGCTGCAGCGACAGCTTGATGACTCCGCGGCCCCCGATATGGCCCGCCATCTCGATTCCATAGGAAAACCGGTCCTTGTAGCGGATCCGGAACAGCTCCAGGTACTGCCTCCCGAGCTCCAGCTCCTCCCGCAGCGGCACGATACTCTGGCTGCTGACCATGCTGCGGAACAGCACGGACAGGCTGTAGATCATTTCCCCGGCGTCGTCCGCGCCTTGCGAGACGGCCCTCATCCGGATGACCTCCAGCGTATTGGAGAGGAAATGAGGATTGATGCGCGCCTGCAGGGCGGACAGCTCTGTATTCCGCTGCCTGATTTCCGCTTTGTATTCCTGTTCGATATGGCGGTCCAACTGGTCGAGCATCCGGTTGAAGCCGCTGGCGATCTGGCCGAGCTCGTCTCCGCGGGGATCGTGGATGCGGCCGGCCATGTCGCCGGTCTCGACCCGTCTCATGAGGCGGACCAGGCTTCCCGTCCGGCGTGCGACGCTGAATACCGCGATCGAGGGAAGGGCGACCGCGAACAGGATGCACACCGCGCTTACGCCGAGCACGGTCCGCCGCATGCTTTCCGTCGCTTCGCTTATTTCAGACTTGGGAACGACGCTGACGACGTTGAAACCTGCCGCGCTTTCGGGAAGCACCGATACGAGCGACGTTTCTTCCAGCTCCGCAGAGGGGGATAGGGCGCTGATCCGGGAAGCGTACGGATAGACCTTGCCGTAGTAGGCGCCCGAGGAGTCGAACACGACCTGTCCCTGCGGCGTCAGCACGAGAAGGTAGCCCTTGAGGACGTCCGCGTACGATGCCAGCGCCCGCTGGATGCCGTCGGAGCTGTAATAGACGAGCAGCTGTCCGATGTTCTGCAGCGTGGAGGAATCGTTGATCGCGGATCGGACCGCGTACAGCCGCTTGTCCTCCAGCCCGAGGCCGGAACGGACCCAGGGGCTTGGAAGGCTTACCGGCGGCGTTTCGAGCGCCATCGCGTCGGGAATGTAGGACAGCGCCGAGTTCAGTTGCAGCAGCTGGGGATTGCCCTCCCTCCGGTAGGCGTATAGATACTGGACGCCGGAGCTGTACAGCAGCAGGTCCCGGATGTCGGCGTCGCCTTCCGCTTTGCGCTGGAAGTAAGTCAGCGCGTTGCCGAAGCCGGCGCGCGGCTCGTCCGCATAACGGTCGATGCGGAAGCGGAAGTAATCCGCGAACGGATGCTCCAGCAGATACGACACGTTTTGCGAGAGGGCCGTGTCCTGGTAAATGTCGGAGACCATGCGTTGAACCGAGTCGTTTTTGGCGGTCAGATAACCGCTGACGCTCTCCATGGCGCGCCGCTGGTTGCCGAGAATGTCGCGCTCGATGGAGCCCGCCATCACCGCGTAGAGCAGATAGGAGAGGGTTACGATCGCCAGCACCGCAATGGCCGAGAAGGTGGCGAGCAGCTTGGTGAACAGGTTGTTGCGGATATAGGTGCGGTAGAAGCTGCCGGCCTTCATGGCGGATGACCCTCTCCTTTCTCCGGCCCTGTACGGGCGGCATGGTTTGAATGGGGCTAATTATAGCATAAGTCCGCCCGTTTCCCAGCCCCCGCGATGCCCGCCTTCCATGGAGAAAGCCTTCTCTGCTGCAAGCCGTGGCGCCCCGGAATACTCTGTGGTATGCTAGCTGGGCAAGAAACACAACCGAAGACGAAGTCCGGGAAGGCGGCGCTGGCCAGCCACGCCCGGGAGAGGTTCGCGAACTCCCTCTATAAAAAACTACAAGGCGCACGATTCCCGCGGGGATCCGTGTGTTTTGCGTTCGGCGGAAAGCAGCCTCTGTCATCAGGGGCATGCTTTCCGCCGTTTTCTTTGGTGCGACGCCGCCGACGCTTGTTCGAAGCGGCAGAGCCGTACGGCTCGGGATCCAGAGATATGGAGTTAATCGCTGCTCTCTCTTCGGCCATCATGGAGAGGGGAAGTTGAAGCAAATGAACGGATTGGAAAAAAGAAAAGGCAAAGCGGTCGTCGTTTTCAGCGGAGGCCAGGACAGCACGACCTGCCTGTTCTGGGCGCTGGAACGATACGAGGAAGTGGAGGCCGTCACCTTCAGGTACGGACAGCGCCATGCGCTGGAGCTCCAATGCGCCGCATCCATAGCGGCGGAACTCGGCATCCGCCATCATATGCTGGACATGAGCCTGCTCGGGCAGCTCGCTCCGAGCTCGCTGACTAGGGAGGATCTCGCGGTAGCGGATGCTCCCGAAGCGGGAGGACTCCCCAATACGTTCGTGCCGGGACGCAACTTGATGTTCCTGTCGTTCGCGGCCGTTCTGGCCAAAGGAGTCGGAGCGGGCACGCTCGTCACCGGAGTATGCGAGACGGACTTCAGCGGATATCCGGATTGCCGGAACATTTTCATCCAGTCGCTGAACGTGACGCTCAACCTGGCGATGGAGGAGAATTTCGTCATCGAGACGCCGCTCATGTGGTTGGACAAGGAACAGGTATGGGAGCTGTCGGACCGGCTGGGAGCTTTTGATTACGTCAGGGAAAAAACGCTGACCTGCTACAATGGCGTGCCTGCCGACGGCTGCGGGGAATGCCCGGCCTGCAAGCTGCGCCGCAACGGGCTGGAGCGTTATCTGGCTCGGCGCGGAGCGGAGAGAGAAGGCATGGGCGCGACAGCCGGAGCAGCTGCAATCGCTGCAGGCAAGCGGGACGAAGCAAGAGCGGATGCCGGCGGTGAGCTCCAGTGATGCACACCATTTATCCTTCTCCACCCCATTCGTTCCGTTATGAGCTGCATAAGGAGTTCCATTTTGCAGCGGCCCATTATATTCCCGCCGAGGAGGCGGGCAGCTGCAGCCGCGTGCACGGACATACCTATTACGCCGATGTGACGGTTGCAGGGAACAAGCTGGACGACTGCGGTTTTCTCGTCAATTTCTCGGAGGTCAAACGGCTTGTCCGCGACCGGTTCGACCACCGTCTGCTCAACGACGACGAGTGTTTCGGCTCGGAGCCTGCCGACGACCCGGAGTCGTTCCCGACGACCGAAGTCGTGGCGCGCACGGTGTGGCAGCTCGTGCAGGAAGAGCTGGACCGCCGCGGCAACGGCGCCCGATGCCTGCAGGTGTTCCTGCGGGAAACGCCGTCCAGCTACGTCATCTACCGTCCGGAGGCCGTCCGATGAGCGGGGCGCGGATCGGAGTCGGCCGAGAGGGAGCGGCGGAGCAGGGTGCATCCGCGCCTGCCGCGGGTTCGGGCATCTCGGAGCAGGCTGCATCCGCAGCTGCCGCTGGTTCGGGAATTGCAGAGCAGGGTGCATCCGCTGTGGACGCCGGTTCGGGCATCTCGGAGCAGGCTCCATCCGCTGTGGACGCCGGTTCGGGCATCTCGGAGCAGGCTCCATCCGCACCTGCTTCCGGTCCGGGCATTGCGGACAGGCAAGCGGCTCTGGTGCCCGCCTCGGCAGGTCCAAGCGCTGCGGCGAAGCCTTCCGTTCGCGGACGAATCCCGGTGCTGGAGATTTTCGGGCCTACCGTGCAGGGCGAGGGCATGGTCATCGGCGTCAAGACGATGTTCGTCCGGACGGCGGGCTGCGACTACAGCTGCTCCTGGTGCGATTCCGCCTTTACCTGGGACGGATCGGCGAAGGACGAGATCCGCTGGATGGAGCCCGCGGAAATCGCCGGGGAGCTCGAACGGCTGGCAGGCGGCAGAACGCCCGGCCATGTCACGCTCTCGGGCGGCAATCCGGCGCTGCTCCGTCCTCTCGGCGGGTTGGTCGACCTCTTGCATTCGCGCGGAGCGCTTGTCGCTCTCGAGACGCAAGGAAGCCGCTGGCAGGACTGGTTCGTGGATATTGACGAGCTCACCTTGTCGCCGAAGCCGCCTAGCTCCGGGATGGAGACGGATTGGGCGGTGCTGGAGGATATCGCGGATAAATTGACGGAGGCCGGCCGCCTTCCGTCGCTGAAGGTGGTCATCATGGACGGGGCGGATCTCGCTTACGCGAAGGAGGTTCATCGGCGCTTGCCGGGGATTCCGATGTTCCTGCAAGCCGGCAACGATCGGCTCGAAGAGCCGGATGCGGCTGCGCTCCGCGATTATTTGGCGACCCGTTACGAGCGGCTGGTGGATATGGTCATGGAAGATCCGGAGTGGAGCCGCGTACGCGTGCTGCCTCAGCTCCATGCTTGGCTGTGGGGCAACAAGCGCGGCGTGTAGCGATTGGGTCGAGCCGGCAGATGTATCCGCGGCAGAGCAAAAGAAAGCCCTCCCCAAGCATAGGGAGGGCATGAATCATTCAGCCCGTTGAGGCGATGCTTCGCGAGCTTGAATAAGATCGAGGGCAATCCGGCTCTAGTTCATTGCGCCTGCCGGCATTCCGGCAGGCCAGGCTGTGAATCATGGCGGAAGAGATGTGGAAGAGTCAGGTTTTGGAATCAGCTGCACCTGGCCCTGCCGCCATCAGGACAGCTTCTTTTGCCCGTTCACCTGGAAGACGGAGCCGTAGTCGCCGGAATAGATCGGCGATCCGTACTTGCTCAGCCAGGTCGTATAGAAGCGGCTGGAGGCGTTTTTGCGGGTGACGATGACGAAGTCGGGATGGTTGGCATCCACGAGGTCGGTGACGTACACCGGGAAGCCGTACATGGACTGCTCGAAGGCGGTCCAGCCGAAGACCGTTTTGGTCGCGTCCGTAATGAACGGGTCCTGCCGTCCGTCCGCCAGCACGTCGCCGCCGCGGAACATGACATAGCCGGAGGAGCCGTACAGCGTCATGACCTTCGGCCTCGCAGGGCCTTGGAAATGCTCTAGGATGTAGTCCATTTCCTTCACCGGGTACTTGTAGGAGTTCGGCTGAGGCGTATGCTGGAAGTTGTAGATGACGTTCACGCCGAGCCCCAGAACGAGGCCGATGATCAGCGGCTTCACGCTCAGACTGAGCCGGAAACGGCGCAGGCCGGGAACCGACTCGATGACGGCCGCAGCAAAGTACAGGACGAACAGCCACATGAAGAAATGATACTTGTAGTTGGACACGCCTAGGAAAAAGATGCCCATCATGAAGATGAAGCGGAAAAACCGCTTGTGGATCGAGAACGGCAGCAGCGCGACGAATGCCAGCAGCATGCAGGTCGCGGCCAGATTGCCCATGCTGTTGAACTGGATGGCTTTCCATTCGTTGATGAGCAGGTTGAAGTTGCCGTGCGTCACGGTGAGGATGAAGAAGATGCTTTTCGGTCCTGCTGCATTCAGGAAGCCGGCTCCGATGACCGTGACCGCAACGACCAGCCACCGCCAGCCGATGCGCCGGTTCAGCAGCTTGCGGGTGACGAGGCTCTCCAGCAGCGCCATGCCCATGAACACGATGATGACCGGCCAGACGCCGGAGTGGAAGTTGGCGATGAGCAGCGAGATGAGCGGGAGCAGAACCATGCAGCGGGCCGCCGGCTTGATCTGGAATTCGCGCAGGAAGACGAAGAACCAGACGATGAGGAACGCCGAGATCATTTGCGGACGGGTCGTGAAGTAGATGTCGTAGATCCCCCACATGACGGGCAGCAACAGCAGCATCAGGATCGGCTCGCGGCCGCGGGACGGCAGTCCGAGCTCCTTGCGCGAGACGAGCATCATGCGGTAGAGGCCGAGCACGAGCATAATCATGCAGGCCGCGGTAAGCAGGTAAGTGCCGGCCCAGCCGAAGGCATCGTACAGCAGCGCGATGACGGCCTGGAACCCGACCTCATGCGGAACATAAGGGAGCTTGTCGTCGCCGTAAAAGGTATGGATGGCGGTATGCGGAACCTTGCCGGCCTCCAGCATGGATTTGCCGACCTCGATATGCCAGAACGTATCCGGGTCGTTGTACGATTCGGACGGCGGCATCAAAAACACGATGACCGAAAGAACGAGCGCGGCGATGACCGCCGCGGCGGCGAAACGGATTTTCATGGGGATGCTCCTTGCCGGTATGATCTTGGAATGGACAATCAGTTCTCTTCATTATAGGGGCGCAGGAATGCTCCGGCAATGGAGCGCTCCGGATACTCTTTGAACGTAGAGCAAGAGAGACAGGCTGCAGGTACGCCTAACCATAATAGATCAATTGAAATCCAGAAAGGACGATACTGAATGAACGAACAACAAGGACGCTCGCAAGCCGAATTGGACGGCGTCACGCTGCTGGGCAATCAAGGGACGAAGTACCCTTCCACGTATGCCCCGGAGGTGCTGGAGAGCTTCGTCAACAAGCATCCGGACCGGGACTACCGCGTCAAATTCAACTGCCCCGAGTTCACGAGCCTGTGCCCGATGACAGGCCAGCCGGACTTTGCTACGATCTATATCGCCTACATTCCCGACAAGCTGATGGTCGAGAGCAAATCGCTCAAGCTGTACCTGTTCAGCTTCCGCAATCACGGCGACTTCCACGAGGATTGCATGAACATCATCATGAACGATCTCATCAAGCTGATGGAGCCCCGCTACATCGAGGTGTGGGGCAAGTTCACTCCGCGCGGCGGCATTTCCATCGATCCTTACTGCAACTGGGGCAAGCCGGGCACGAAGTACGAGCAGATGGCGGAATACCGGATGATGAACCTCGATCTGTATCCGGAGAAGGTAGACAACCGGTAGGAGATCGACAGGCAGGATTTGCTGATGCAGGATGAAATGGATGGATGTGGAATTCCTGGATTGGAGTTCACCGGGAGGCAAACCATGAAAAGGAACCGATTTATTACCTGGACTTCGGTCAGCTTGTGGGTAACGCCTGTTCTGCTCTACGGGTTCTATCTCTGCCTTTATTACAGGTCGGCCTTCTTTGTGCAGGACCCTGATTTTCATCCTTTTGACGGCAACAGCTTCATCCATATATCCTGGTTTGGATTCGGATTGACGTATAATCTGATTTCTTATTTTCGGACAAAAAAGAAAGAGAGCGCTCCTTGACGGGCGCTCTCTTCGTTTATTCCTGCCTCGATGTCAGATCGCATTCCTCCAGCTTGAGGAACTTGGTCTTATGCTTCCATTTATGACCGAGCCATATAGCTAGGAATAGCGGCAAGCCGAAGTAGGAGGCGACGATGAAGCCCCAATCAAGCTTGCCGTCCCCGATGCCGCCGACGAATTGCCCGCCGATGACGACGATGCATAGGATCATGGCGAGAACAGGTCCGAATGGATACCATTTGGCCCGGTAAGGCAGCTCGTCTAGCGAGCGGCCCTGGGCTTTCCAGGCACGCCTGAAGCGGTAATGGCTCACCGCGATGCCAAGCCAGACGATGAAGCCGGACATGCCGGATGCGTTGAGCAGCCAGACATACACGACGCCGTCGCCGAACAGGGAGGCGAGGAAGGCGAGCAGGCCGAAGGCGCTCGTCACGAGCAGCGCGGCGAACGGCACTCCGCGGCGGTTGATCTTCGCCAGCCAGCGAGGAGCTTTGCCCTCCTTGGCCAACACCCACAGCATGCGGGTCGAGGCATATAGGCCGGAGTTGCCGGCCGAGAGCACCGAGGTCAGGATGACAGCGTTCATGACAGATGCCGCGATGCTGAGGCCCGCCTTCTCGAACACGATCGTGAACGGACTCATGCGGACTTCGTCGCTGGCCAGCTCGGGAGCGGTGTAAGGAATGAGCAGGCCGATGATGAAAATGGCCACCATGTAGAACAGCAGGATGCGCCAGAAGATCGTACGGATCGCGCGAGGCACGTTGCGGCGCGGGTCCTCGCTCTCGCCGGCAGCGACTCCGACCAGCTCCGTTCCTTGGAACGAGAAGCCGGCGGCCATGAAGACGCCCATGACGGCGAGCAGTCCGTTCGGGAACGGCGTCTCGGTCAGCCTGCCGACATCGCCGCTCTCGCCGCGCCAGATGCCGAGCACCATGAGCAGGCCGAGCACGATGAACACGAGGATCGTGACAATCTTGATCATGGCGAACCAGAACTCCGATTCCCCGTATACCCGGACCGACAGCAGATTCAAGCCGACGAGCAGGATGAGGAAGACAGCCGACCAGAGGATGGAGGGACTGTCCGGGAACCAGAATTTCAGGATGAGGGTTGCGGCAGCAAGCTCGGCCGCCAGCGTGATCGCCCAGTTGTACCAATAATTCCAGCCCATCGCGAACCCGAGGGATGGATCGACGAACCGGCTGGCATAGGTGCTGAACGTGCCGGACTCCGGCATGTAGGTCGCCATTTCGCCGAGGCTTGTCATGAGGAAATAAACCATGATGCCGATCAGCGCATAGGCAAGCAAGGCGCCGCCGGCTCCGGCCGAGTGGATCGCCCCGCCGCTGGCCAGGAACAGTCCAGTGCCGATAGAGCCGCCGAGGGAAATCATGGCCATATGTCTGGCCTTCAAGCCTCTTCGGAGCTTTCCTCCTTCAGTTGTTGGCGTGGATGAAGATTCTTTAGCCAATCTTGCACGCTCCGTTCATGATTATCCGCATAGCGGTAGTGGTTGTTTTACTGAATGACTATAGTATCGGACAAAATTGTCGGCCTCAAGCTTTTTGGAATCATTCTTATCTTAAACGCAGAGGAATGTATTTCCTGCAATAAAAAAACACCTGATCCCCGTCGGGGATCAGGTGTCGGGACGAGCAAGCTTAGATCAGCTTGCCGCCTTGAAGCAGCTTGTAGATGACGGTTGCGGCCGCTTCGCGGGTCGTAGGAGCAGCCGGCTGGAACACGGTGGAACCGTTCGCCGAGGAGCCTTCCATGAGACCTGCCGCCGTTACGAAGGCAATGCTGTCCTTCGCGAAGGCGCCGAAGCTTGCAGCGTCGCCATACGTGCTGATTTTGCCGCCCGTTGCTTTGATATCAAGCAGAGTGGAGGCTTTGGCCAGCATGACGGACAGTTCCTGGCGGCTGATGATGCCGTCCGGACGGAACGTGCTGTCGTTGTAGCCGTTGATCAGGCCGGCTGCATAAGCAGCATTGACAGCATCACTGTACCATGCGCCGGCTTTGAGGTCGGTGAATGGAGCAGCGGTCGTCGTGCTGAGGCCTAGGCCGCGCGTCAGCATCGCGGCGAATTCGGCGCGGGTGACGGAAGTCTTCGGCGAGAACTTCGTAGCGGACGTGCCGTTGATCAGCAGCTTCTCAGCCAGAGCCTGGATGCGGCTCTGAGCCCACGAAGAGGAGATGTCGTTGAACGCGACGGCTTTCTTGGCTACGGCGTAGGTGGAGAAGCCAGGGCGGTTCACGACAACGGTCGTCGTTCCGTCTTCATTTGCAGTGAATACGGCTGGAGCCGGTGCTTCCTTGCCGTTCTCGAGGAACAGGACGCCGGCTTTTTCAGCCGATACGCCTTTGTCCAGCGTGAACGAGCGCTTGATGAAGGTCGATGCAGGCACAGCGATTTCCTTGGAGCTGGATCCGGTCACGACGTTCACCTGGAACGTTACCGGAGTGCCGACGACTGTTGCCGATGCGAATTTGGAACCGGCAGCCTTTTGGATGACGAGCTCCAAACCGCTTCCTGCAGGCACGGATTTCAGGAGCGAGAGCGGAAGCTCAAGCGTTTCCGTACCGGTGGTCAGGTAGAGCGAGCTTCCTGCAGGTGCAGTCGACAGGAGCTGTACTTGATCCGCAGGCAGGCTCAGCTTGGAAGCTTTGCCGGCTTCGGCAGCCGCGCTGACGACAAGAGCCAGCTTGGTCGTGCCGGTACCGATTGCGGCTTGCAGATCCGCATAGGTAACCGTAGTAACCGTTGCGGAAGCTTCGGACGCGGTCGCGGATTTGACGGCGACCTGCTGTTGGCCTTGACCAACGACAGCCTTCAGGGAAAGGCTAGGTGCTGCCGGAGTCGGCGCCGGAGTCGGAGCGACTGCGCCCACGCCAGGGAAGAAGATCGGGCCGGTCGTCGTACGGGCTACGGAGAACGGAAGGTAGCCGATCGTTTGGGCTGCGATTTTGCCTTTGACGATCTTATAAGCTTCAACGCTGAGGCCGTACTGGCCATCCTTCAGCTGCGCTGTCGTTGTGTTTCCTTTCTCGTCATCGATCTTATAGGTACCGTCGAAGCGGCTTGTATAGACCTTGGATTCGAGGACGGAACCGGATGAGTAAGCGTCGTTGTACGTAATATAGCCGACTGTATCATCGTTGATGTCGCTGATGGTGATTTGGTAGTAGTTCATGCCTTCCGCTGCAAGGCGGAACGAGATGTCCATGAAGTCGTTGATGCCGTCTCCGTTAGGGGAGAGCTGGCGAGTCGAGAGCGTCAGATCCTGAATGCCGTAGCCGGTGTCAGGCTTCTGATCGCCGACATGGACGACAAACGGGATGTGAAGCGTCGGCAGGCCTGCAGCAGTCAGGACAACTTGTCCCTCGTAGACGCCTTCGGGCGCATCCTTTTGAGGAGCTACGCTCAGAGAGAAAGCAGATTTGCTTCCTGCGCTGGCGGAAATCGTGCCATTGACGAGACCATCCAACAACACTTTGATTTTGCTGTTGTCCGGAGTATTGACCGGGCTGTCCGAATAAGGATCGCCAGTCACTTCGTTATTAAGCGAGTAGGTGGCGTTATAAGTAACCGCTGCATCTGAGGTGTTGTTGACCTGCAGATCGATCGTCTTGAAATCGCTGCCTGCCTTCATCACTCCAAAGCTGGCGTTGTCACCGTAGTTCGTCGTCGGAACCGGGTTCATCTCTTTGTCGTAGAGAACAAGCTGTTCGACCGTTTGCAGAACGGCAGGAGTTTTGATCGCTTCCGCGATGTTGACGCGGCCTGCTCCTTGGGAATAAACGTCGTACAACGTACCTTCCGCATCGGAGATCGGATCTGCCGTATTAGCGAGTGCCGCGCGGATTTCGAAAGGAGTCCAATCCGGATGCTCCTGCTGGAGCAGGGCGGCGAGTCCGGCAACATGCGGCGTTGCCATGCTGGTGCCGCTGATGCGGTTGTAGGCTTCCGCATAGCTGGCGTCAGGATTCGTCTTGCCGTATGCCGGCCAAGTGGACAGGATGTTCACGCCCGGTGCGGAGAAGTCCGGCTTGATGCCGAGAATGCCGTCCGAATTCGGGCCGCGCGAGCTGAAGTCGGCCATGTGGTCGCCCTGATCCACCGTTTTTGGATAGATGGAATCAAAAGCGAGCTTGAGGCTGGAGCCTTGGTTGGCTTTCAGGAAGCGAGCCAGCGCACGTCCTTTGGATCCTTCGAGATCAAAGGCAGGAATGAACTGCAGGCTGTCGCCCAGATAGGCCGTCGGGCCGATCCAGGAATTGCGTCCCGCGATGCTTTCGCTCAGATTGGCCGTATTCGCATCGGTTGTCAGCGCATTGCCGTTGAAAATGACGATAGCCTTGGCATGATGCTCCTTGGCGATGGCGATTTTGTCGACAAACGCCAGCGTGCCGCGGGAAACGAAGACAATTTTATCTTTTACGTCGAGGCCTTTGTAATCCGCCTCGGCTCCGAGATTGGCGTAAACGGCGGATTGCTCCTCGCTTCCGATCAAGGAGGCGAAGTCCTCTCTGCCGGTATACCAGCCCATGACGTTCAGGGCATTGTTGGCGTACACGCTGCCCGCAACCGTGGTGCCGGTGGAGTTGTAGACCGAAGCGCTGACCGATGCTCCGTAATGATTGCTCGGGCTAGTGGCGGCTCCGACGGAAATCGCCAGCTGGCTGGAAGCCGGGGAGCCCATGGAGTAGTAGTACTGCTCCGAACCCTGGGCATTATTGCCGTTGGCTACAACGGCTACGACGCCGGCTAGAACCGCATTGTTGATCGCGATGGAGTCGGGAGTGAATGCGTCCTTGGCATCATCGGAACCTAGGGACAGGTTGATGACATCCATCCCATCCTGTACGGCATGCTCGATTCCGTCGATGACCTGCGCCGAGGAGCCGGAAGAGCGGCCGGTTTCTTTATTGAAGCCCAGTACCTTGTAGACATAGAGATCGGACTCGTAGGCAACGCCTTTATGTACGATCTCGGAGTTGTTCTCTGCGCGGGCAGCGATCGTGCCGGATACATGCGTGCCATGGGAGGTGCCTGCATTGCCGGTTTCTTCGTCCGGGGACTCCTCGTAAGGATCATCCGTGTTGAAGTAGGAATCATGGCCGCCTTTGTAGGCATTTTTCAGATCCGGATGAAGGTAGTCTACGCCGGTGTCGATGACGCCGACTTTGATGCCTTTGCCCGTCAGGCCTGCATCCCAAGCCTCGGGAACGCCGATCTGCTTGAGCGGATTGATGTCATACTTGTATGTCGTTTCGGTCGCAGTAGGGGAGCTTGTAGTCGGAATGGAATAATAAGTACGGTTCTCATAAATCGACTTGACTCCTGCAATCTGTGCGAGAGCCGGAATCTGGTTGGCCGGAAGCTCGACCTCCATCCCGTTCAGCACCGTATCGAACTGGTAGGTGACCTTAAGATCGATCCCGCTTTTCTTGGCAGAGGCGATGACACCGGATTGCTGGCGGCTGATCGCGCTCTCGGTCGCTTCGGTGCTGAGGGATTTAACGCCCATTTTCGCGGCGTATTTGCCCTCGGCGATCGTCGCTCCGTCCAGCTGGACAATAACTTTGACAGGTTTGCTGGACGAAGTGTCCAGGCGGGAAGAAATCATGGCGTCGATTCCTTTGGTCAGGCTTTGGGCCAAAATACCAGAGGAGACAGGCGATGCAGCGGCTTGGGCCACGAGCGGCTGAAGCAGCAGCGCGGCAGACAGCGTGGTGGACAAAGCGGTCAGAATGATTTTACGGCGGGACTTCTGCAAGCAGGTACCTTCTTTCTATAAGTGTGTTGACCTTCCCCTTGGAAGGCGTACGAAAAATGAAAGATAACGTGACATTATTCGACATGGAATCTCTCATCTCTCGTGTGTGATAAAAGAATACTTCTCCTAATCTTCTTTGTCTAGTAATAATTAACAAGAATTTAAGTTTATTTTAACGTTGGCCGAATAAATCGGCGATTAGTTATTGTATTAATGCGTTAAAGCATTTAATTGACGCAGGCACTTCTATTATGCGTTCTCCGTTTCCTATCTTACAGTTATCTCATAATAATAGAGGATAATAGAGTAGGCCTCGCTCCATATATACATGGGTCTGAAATCCCATCTCTAACTTCTATTTCTCCATTATCTGCTAGAATTCGACCAGGGGGTTATCACATCATGCGTATGACCTGGACATACCTGGCCGCCGCGTGCGTTCCGATCGCGCTTATCCTGCTGATCATGCCGTACAGGCGGGTGCCCGGCACTTCCATATATATCGCCATGATGGTTCTCTCCGCCGTGTTCAGCTTCGCCTCGCTGATGCAATACGTCATGCCGGAGCTGCAGACCAAGGTGTTATGGCGCAACATCTCGCAGATTGCGATGTTCATCTATCCCGTGCTCAGCTTGTTTCTGGCTTTGGCCCATTCGCGGTACGAGCGGTTCGCGCGAATCCGTCCCATCATCTATGCCTCCCTGGTTCCGTTAGCGGCGATTCTGCTCCTCTTCACCAATGACTATCATCATCTCATGCGCACAGCCGTGAGGATCGGCGCCAACGGCATGCTGGAGATCGAGAGGACGGCGCTGAGCTCCATGTTCATCTCCTACAGCTCGGCCAGCCAAGTTCTCGGCATCGCCGTGCTCTTCCGCACCTGGCTGACGGCTGCAGGCACAGACCGGCGCCGGCTCCTGGGCTTGATCGGAGCGGTGCTCATTCCTCTTGTATCCATTAATGTGAGGCTGGCTAATCCTGCCTTGTCCCAAGGCATTCTTGGCGCGCTGGTTTTCTCCACGTTTCCGGCCGGCCTGCTTATTTTCTGGAGCCTCTATCGCTTTCAAGTGCTCCATGTCGTCCCGATTGCCCGGAACAAGCTGTTCGAGATCATGAAGGACGGCATCGTGGTGCTCGATACCCGGCAGAGAGTGATGGATCATAACGCATCCGCTTCCCGGCTCATTGCCAGAGCGGGCGGGACGCCAGGAGGGGACTGGCGGGGGCTGCTGCTGGAGCAGCTGATACCGGATGCCGAAGCATGGTCGGAAGCTCATGAACGACGGGTCGAATCCGAGGCGAGGCTTCGCTTCAGGCGGCCGGGATCCGAGGATATCTGGCTGGAGGTGAATGTCACTCCGCTCGTGTCGGGGCGGGGGGACTTCTATGGAACGCTGAGCGTCATCAGCGATATATCGGAATCCAAAAAGGTCGAGAAGGACCTGCGCCGGAGAGCGGCGATAGACGGTCTTACGGGATTGTACAACCGCACCGGCTTCATCGAAAGGGCGCAGCGCCATCTCGCGCTCTGCGCCGAGAACGAGCGGCCGTTCAGCCTGCTCATCATGGATCTGGATCTATTCAAAGAAATCAACGACCGCTACGGCCATCAGAACGGAGATCTGGCGCTGCAGACATTTGCGGAAGCGGCTCAGAGCGCCGTGGACGGCACCGCGATGTTCGGGAGAATCGGCGGCGAGGAGTTCGCGGTCGCGGTGCCGGGCGCCGGGGCCAAGAAAGCGGAGGAGATTGCCGAGCGCATCCGAACGGCTGTCATGGCAGCCGAGGTGCATGCTGATGACGGCAGGGAAATCCGACTGACGGTCAGCATCGGCGGCGCATCGACAGACTTGAAGCCGATGGATGGGGACAAGCTTTTCCTGCTTTTGTACGGGGAAGCAGACCGATGCCTGTATCAAGCGAAGAAAGATGGCCGCAACCGGGTTGTTTTCCACCAAGACGATTGAATAGAAGCTCGGGGCAACCCGGGCTTTTCGGGCTATCCTCCATTAGAAGAGGCTGGTCTTGACCCCGTGCGGCTACGGGAGGAAAATAAGGGTAATCTTAAGTGGTCATCATATTCCAGGGAGGGGACGTCATGCTTCAATTCAGAGCGCTGATCGTGGACAAGCAGGATGAAGACGTGGAGGCGGCCGTGCAGACGATGGAGGAGGCGAAGCTGCCGGAAGGGGACTTGTTGATCCGGGTAGCTTACTCCAGCATCAACTATAAGGATGCGCTCGCCCTTGAGCCGGACGGGCGGATCGTCAGCCGGTATCCTCTGATCCCCGGAATCGATGCGGCAGGCGTCGTGGAGAAAAGCTCCGCACGCAAGCTGCCGCCAGGAACAAAGGTGATTGTCACAGGCCATGGCTTCGGCGTGAGCCAGCATGGAGGGTATTCGGAATACGCCCGCATACCGGCGGAGTGGGCAGTGCCGCTCCCAAAAGGGCTGACCCAGCGCGAGGCGATGGCTCTCGGGACAGCGGGATTGACGGCTGCGATGTCCATCCAGAAGCTGGAGGACGGAGGCGTGAAGCCGGGCAGCGGCCCGGTCGTCGTGACCGGAGCCAGCGGCGGCGTGGGCACGCTCGCCGTCTCCATGCTGGCAGGACTCGGCTATGAAGTCGAGGCTGTATCCAGCAAGCCGGAAGCCGCCGGCTTGCTGAGGGAGCTCGGAGCAGCCCGGATACTGGACCGCGAGGAGCTGCTGCCGGCAGAGCAGCGGCCGCTGGACAAGCAGCGGTGGGCGGGAGCGGTCGACTGCGTAGGCGGGGCGATGCTGACGAATGTGCTGAGCCGGATCCAATACGGCGGAACAGCCGCCTGCTGCGGCTTGACGGGAGGCTCGGAGCTGACCGGAAGCGTCTTCCCGTTCATCCTGCGGGGAGTGCAGCTCTGCGGCATCGATTCGGTGTGGGCGCCGCAGGAGCTGCGGACCAAGCTATGGAAGCGGATGGCAGGAGATCTGAAGCCCCGCGGCCTGGAGCGGCTCATCCGCGAGGTGGAGCTGAACGATGTTCCTGAAGCGGCTCAGGCTTTGATTGCCGGACGCTCCGAAGGTCGCAAGGTGGTCCGGATCGGTTGAGTCGATCTCGGGGAGAAAGCATCAGCCCTTAGTACCTGAAACTGGCCGTCTGGAAATGAAGGGCCTTTAATGGTCCCTTCATTTCCAGACGGCTTTTTGGCTGGACAAATGAATGCCGAAAAAGAAGGTCGGCGAGATCGTCGAGCAAGCAGCCGCTTGCCGAGGTTCCGCTCGTTAAACCTTGCGGCCCACGTACACAAGGTCGCGGCTGATTCCGTCCAGGATGGCGACATCCGGGAGGCGTCCCCACTGTCCGAAGCCATGCTTCTCGAACAGGCGAAGGCTCGGTTCGTTATGCCCGAACACGAGGCCGACCAGCGTATGGACGCCGATCGCCGGGCACGCTTCCATAGCCTTCCGCAGGAGCGACCCCCCGATTCCTTGGCCGCGCAGAGCCTCCGACAGATAGATGCTGATTTCGGCGGTGCCGTCATAGGCTGCGCGCGGATGGAAGGACTGGAAGCTCAGCCAAGCCACGATATGTTCGCCGTCCTTCAGCACCCACAGCGGACGGCGCTCCGCCGAGTGCTCGTGAAACCACTGGATTCGGGCGTCGGTCGAGATCGGCTCCAGATCCGCCGTCACCATCCTTCCGGGTATGGTCGTGTTGTAAATGGCCACGATGGCGGGGAGATCGTCAAGCGAAGCATCGGTGAGAGTATAGGACAGCAGCGTGTCGTTCATGGGTCGTCTTCCTTTCAATTCCGGGGCTCCGGCAGCTTTAAGACCTATTTTAGCATGAAAAACCCGCGCTGCCATAGAGGGCGGCGCGGGCTGGACAAGGGGACCTTACGGGGTCGGCGGCTGAGACGAAGACACGCCTTCAGCCTGGGAAACGCCGAGCTCGTCGGCATATTCCTCGAGCGATTTGATTTTGCCGTGCGGCTGCTGGTTTTGCTTGCGCTGCTTCCAATTGCTTTCACGGCGGTTTTTAGCTGTGCTCATATGGCCCCCTCCTTCCACTCGGTAGAATGGGCGAAGAGGCGATGATCTATTCAAGGCGCTTCAGCTGAGCTCACATGGGATAGATAGGCCTGCGGCTCGCGGCGGATCGATTTCGCAGCCAGCTTGTAGGCTTCGGGAACAAGGGAGCGGTACAGTTCATAGAGACCGGCGATTTCCGCCGCCAGCTCGGAATCGTTGTCGAGATCCGATGCTTTGGCCGCGGGGAGGGGCTTGGGCGGCCCGTCGGCTTCACAGAGCTCGGATGCTTCGGCGCCGGTGGCATTTTGGCCGATCCGCTTGCGATGCACAGCTGCCGTATCCGCGAGCGCTTCAAGCAGCTCAAGCGATCCGATCCGCCTCAGCGCCGCCAGAATGGCAGCCCACTGCTCCGGCGACTGAAGCAGCAGCCCGGTCCAGGCATAATACTCCCAGGCCGAGCCGCGGGCATGGCCGTCCAGCACCCGCAGCATGAAAATATTCTGCCTTTCCGGTGAAAGGCTGCGATAGGCGGCTGCTTTATCCCCTTCAGAAGCTCCGCGGAGCTGGGCGAGCAATGGCCCGATGCAAGCCGTAACCAGCTGTTCATCGCCCATCTCCTGCCATCGTTCCCGTTCGATGATCGGCTTGGCCGTCATCGCCGATTCCATCCCATTCGTCATTGAATTCCTCCTCTTTCAAGTCAGGCCATGCCAGTCCGACGCAGTTGGTTCCTTCCATCTGCTCCGAATGCTTTCATGCTCGCCGGCAGCCAGCGTTACCGAATTCGCCGGCAGTTTAGCGGTTTCCTCCCATCGGTCGGGAATGGCTGCGCCAGATGTTTGATAAAATAAACCTGCAAGCGAATCAGCATAGATGTACGAATGAATGCCCTGTGCATCACGCAAGAAGAAGGAGGGACAATTGCTTGTTTTCAGGTTTCCGCCTCTATTTTTTCCAGGCTGGATTCCTCGATCGGAAAAGCGGATAAATCCAGCTCCGGCTTCGGATATTCCAGACCGAGCTTCTCCAGCTCCTCCACAAGAATGCGAAGCACAAGATAATTCCGGAACCAGCGGTTGTTGGACGGGACGATATGCCATGGGCAGCCGTCGGTCGCCGTCCGGCGGATCGCATCCTCATAGGCGGAGGTGTATTCCTTCCAGTACTGCCGCTCCTGAAGATCAGTCGGATCGAACTTCCACAGCTTCTCCGGATTCTCCATCCGGTCCCGGATCTTCTCCAGCTGGAATTCGGGAGAGATATGCAGGAAGATCTTCACGACGAGCACGTTCTGCGTCGTCAGCATCTCCTCGAAGTGCCGGATCTGCTTCAGGCGGCGGCGCGCTTCCTTGTCGCTCACGTGGCCATGCACGCGCGTGATGAGCACCTCTTCATAGTAGGAACGGTTGAAGGCGGCCATGTAGCCTTTGGCCGGGACATCCTTGTGGGTGCGCCAGAGAAAATCGTGGGCGCTCTCCTCCTCGGTCGGCTTCTTGAAGCTGTAGGCGCGGAAGCCGCCGGGATTGATGCCTCCGAACACCTTCTTGATGACGCCGTCCTTGCCGCTGCAGTCCATGCCCTGGAGAACGACGAGAACGCCGTCGCTGCGGGAGGCGAAGAGGCGGTCCTGCTGCTCGGCCAGCCTCTCCAGCAGGTCTCTGAATTTCTCCTCAACTTCTTCCTTGTCCTCGAATCCGGCGGTATCTTCGGGATCGTAGCTTTTCAGCCTGAGCTTGTTGTCGCTTCCGACCCGATAACGGTCCATGTTCATTCGACAGTCACCTCCTGGGATGATTCAGTGTGGAGATAGATCTATGAAGTAGATTACCCCAAAAAGCGGAAACTCCTGCCGGAGTTGCCGGATGGACGGAAAATAGATTGTTTATTTGCTGCCTCTGCTTCTGTGTCCGGGCCTGGCGATGACAGCAGAAGATTATATCCCTTTCATGGAAAGTTTGGCGCCAAGACGCTGCAAAGCGCTCGGCTTCCGCGGACGGGGGCGGAGCGCTGCTCCCGTTGAAGGATCTTCCGGCCTTTCCGGCAGGCCGCTTCCCCGTGCCCGATGGGGCTGCCATATCCAGACGGGACGGCTCCAGGCGCGCCCGGACCGTTTTTTTGAAATCAGGGGGCGTATTGTGAGATGATAAGGGGGATCAAAGCGGCCCAAGCGGCCGGGCAAGGAGCCATCCATGAACTCTTCGCAGCTGCAGCCATTCAAGAAGCTGAAGAACGACATTACCCGTTTCATGATGATGTACAAGTTCGCCCTGGACGAGATGGAGACGAAGATCGAAATCCTCAAGGAGGAATTCCAGCTTCTCCACGACTACAATCCGATCGAGCATACGAAGTCGCGCGTGAAATCGCCTGAAAGCATCATGAACAAGATCTACCGCAAAAATTGCGAGTTCTCGCTGCCCGCGATCAAGGAGAAGATCCAGGATATCGCCGGCCTTCGGATCACCTGCTCGTTCGTATCCGATATTTACCTGATCCACGACATGCTCAAGGTGCAGAAGGATCTCGCCATCGTGCAGGTCAAGGATTATATCGCTCATCCCAAGCCGAACGGCTATCAGAGCTTCCATCTTCTGATCGAGGTGCCGGTCTACATGTCGGATCGTCAGGAGAAGGTGCTCGTCGAGGTGCAGATCCGCACGATTGCGATGGATTTCTGGGCAAGCCTCGAGCACAAGCTGTATTACAAATACAACAAAGCCGTTCCCGAGCATCTGCTTCGCGAGCTCAAGGAGGCGGCGGACTCGGCCGCTGCGCTGGACCTCAAGATGGAGCGGCTGCATCGGGAAGTCCAGTCCCTGCAGGAGGAAGAAGAGGAAGAAGGCGACTTCCTGCCGGCGCTGTTCGGCGAGGGAGAGCGCCGCGGCCTCCAGATTCCGCCGCAGCTGCTCGGACTGCTCGGCGGCCCCGACTCCAAGTAATCCGCAGCTCTTCGTTGCCAGGAGAAGCTAAACAGCAAGGTCCCGGCCATGTCCGTCATGGCCGAGGGCCTTTTTGGCTTGCCCGGGCAGAGCCTTGCGGAGCGCCCGGCCGTCCATGCTCGGCCTCCGGAGCTTCCAGCTGCTCGTCGGCATCGAACGGGAACCTCTCTCCGGCAAGGCTGCTCGTCAGCAGCACCGTCGCGGGGTCGGAGGCATGAGGCTCGGAAAGCCTGCGCGCGGCGCTGCATTCCCGGGCGGCCTCGTACCGGTCCCGAAGCGAGGAGGTGAGACTCTCCGCAACGGCGGTAAGGCTTTCGTGTGAAGTTTCAACAAATCCGAGCGCGCTGCATTGCGGCAGCTCCCGGTCATGCAGCTCATCGAGAAGCTTCTGGCTCAGCTTGTGGCGATGGAAAGGGCCGAGCAGCAGCTCGTTCTCAGCCTCGACAGGGAACAGAAGCATGTACAGAAGCTCGAAGCAGGCTCTCTCCGCGCTGTCGGACGAGGGAGACGGAGAGGGGACGGCTACGGCTGTCTGCACTTGAATATAATAACCGGCGTAACTCTCGCAGAAATGCTGGTACTCTTGCTCGAATAAGGCCAGCTCCCGCCAGATCAGACCTGCTTCAGCACTGTACAAGGAGATGCGGCGGAGCAGGCCGATGAGCAAAAAATGACGTTTGAGCTCCCGTTCCATCCAGCTGTATTTCTCATCCGTCAGCTCGGGGTTGGCGCGCAGCACCGTTTCTCGCACCTGCAGCAGCCATTCCTCAGGCAAGGCCTCCTCGAGCCTGCGCTCCTCCTCGGCGAGTTCTGCCGGCATCCCCGGAAGCAGCCCGGCCTCGGTAGATGCAAGCTCCCTATAGAACGGTTCCCCTTCGTATTTCTTTTCTCCGTCGCCGATCTTCGCCGGCTCTCCCAGCAGATTCATCAGCTTGCCCAGCATCCGCCATCACCCCTTCTGTAGATTCCTACTTACAATTAACCCTGCCGGAGGCGCGGGCAACCGCGACGGCTGGAAAAAACGCAAGAAGGCCGCCCCTAGAGGAGCGGCCTTCTTGCGGTCATGTACGGCGACGCGGACGCCGTCCAGATCGAGCGTCCGCAGGACGGTCATCTTGGCGGCATCGATAAGGAGTGCGGAAGTCAGCGCTGATCGCCTCCATGCTCCGGCAAGGCTTCCATATAGCTGTCCGACAGGCGGAGCAGCTCCAGCGCCCGATTGTAGGCGTCCTCGTCGGAGCCTGCGGCAGGGACGCCCGACTTCAGCGGATAGCGGCTCCCGTCGTCGTACCCGATGCCGGGAATGTACATCGAGCTGCCGCTGAGCAGCGTGCCGGAAGGCAGATAATAGCGCTGCGGCAGGATGTTTTGCGTTTGGCTGAGCAGATCCTGGCCGAAATGAAGCTGTCCGTCCAGCGATGCTCCCGCAAGGCCCGCGATGGTCGGAAGCAGGTCGACCTGGCCGCCGAGCGTATCCAGCTCGGTCCCTGGAAGGGCGCCAGGAAGCGAGAGAAGGAGCGGAACGTTGATCATGTCCGGGTAGCCGTATTCATGGCCCAGAATTTCTTGCATGAGCTCCTTGTCCTTGCGGTCGAGGGAATAGAGCGGAAGTCCTTGATGGTCGCCGTAGACGACGAGGAGGGAATCCTCCCACAGTCCCGCCGCCTCGAGCTCCTCCACCAGCTTGCCGAAGGCGTAGTCGGCATAGCTTTGGGAGGCGATATAATCGCCGACAAACGTGTTCTCGTACCGATCCGGAAGCTCGAAGCGGCTCAGCCCTTCCGGAAGCGTGAACGGATGGTGGGCCGTCATCGAGATGATCTGGGCATAGAACGGCTTGCCCTCGCCGCTCATCTCCTTGAGCTTGCCGACCGACTTGGCATACAGCGTCTCGTCGTCGGCGCCGAAGAACACCTGGTTGTCCTTGCCGAAAAACTCCTGGTCGTAAAACCGGTCGAAGCCGACCGCCTTGTACAGCTCGCGGCGGTTCCAGAAGTCGACGACGTTCGTATGGAAGGTCGCGGATTGATAGTCCTGCTTTTTCAGCAGCTTGGGCAGGCTCGGAACTTCCTTGTAGGCATAGGACATCGTCGCAGCTCCGCTGCGCGGGATATAGAAGCTCGTATTGACGACGAACTCCGCGTCGGAGGTATTGCCCTGGCCGACCATTTGATGAAAGTTGTTGAAGTACAGGCTTTCCTGCGCCAGCTTGTTGAGGTTCGGAGTTACCTCGCGCCCGTCCAGCTCAAGGCCGATCAGGAAGTTCTGGAACGATTCCAGCTGCAGGACGATGATGTTCTTGCCTTGTGCAGCGCCTTGGAATGCGGACTTCTGATCCGAATCAATGCCCTTGAGCTCGTCGATGCGGGCTTGCGTCACTTTCTCCGGGTCTTCCAGCTCCGTCTGTCCCCGGTCCACGAGCGCGAACGCCTCGTAGCTCAGGATGCCCATCTCCTCGGCTTTGGTGTGCTCGTTCATGCTGGCGCGGTTCGGCACGATATTGAACAGGCACAGGGCAAAGGACAGCACTGCGACCCCGGCGAACACGGCTTTTCGCCGATTGAAGCGCGCGGCGGGCTTGTTCAGCAGCTCTCGCCGCTTGCGGATCAGAATGACGGCCAGGACGATGATATCGAGGAAGATCAGCGTATAGTAGGGATCCATCAGCGAGAAGACGCTGTTGCTGACCGCCGTCACCTGGTTGACCTGCTGGAGCGCGTGCCAGGTGGCGATGACCCCGTAATATTTATGGTACATGAAGACAGAGAAGAGGATGCCGGTCAGTGCGGCGTCCGCAATGACGTAATAGATCAGCTTGCGCTTGCCTGCGAACATCTCCAGCAGGCCGAAGATCAGCCATGCGAACGGGAGCTCCGTCACGAGAATCGCCCACGACGGGCCGTCGTCGAAGACCACGAACCAGGTCAGCATGCATTTGAGCAGAATGATGATGGAAAAGAACAAAAAAGGCCGGCTGGAGAACATCCGGGTAAACCGATTTCTCTGCAAAGTCAAACCTTCCCTTCTTAACATTTTATAAGTAAAACATTACGTAAAATGTCAGATTTAAGATTCAGTTTACATTATGGGGAATGCGCAAGGCCTTGTCAAAATTCAGGAAAGGCAGCCAAAGGAAGGAAAGGGGAGAAAAGCGGCGGAAGGAAGCCGGATAAGTTTAATTCCCCGGGGCTGATACATTTGCTCGACGGCATTCGTCTTTAATACAGCTGCAGCAAGAAAGGAGGATGGGACCTTTGACGATTCCGGAATCGGCAACGTTCAAGCAGTTGTTCTATGAGCATCATCCGGCCGTTCTTCGCAAGCTGACCGCGCTTCTGCGCGACGAGGCGGTGGCGGAGGATCTGGCCCAGGAAACGTTTCTGAAAATGTACCGGCAGCCGCCGGACAGCCTGGAGGCGGCCGGAGCATGGCTGCACCGGGTTGCGACGAGGCTCGCTTACGACTATATGGGAAGCGCCGCAAGGCAGCGCAGGCTGGCTGAACGGCAGGAGCAGCAAATCGCGGTAGATGGGATTTCAAGCCCGTCCGGCGAGGACGAGCTGATGCGCAGGCTCGATCAGGAAGAGGTGCGCGACTGGCTGGAGGAGCTGCCCGAGCGGGACCGCCGGGCGCTTCTGCTCCGGTACTCCGGATACAGCTACGCGGAGATAGCGGAGGAGCTGTCGGTACGGCAGCCGGTCGTAGGCACCCTGCTGGCGAGGGCGACGGAGAGGCTGCGCAAATGCGCGGCGGCTGCCGAACAGCGGCAGGGAGATGAGGGCATGGCCCTGACAAGCCCGGCGGGGCTCGCATCGGTTCAGCCGAAAGCGGAATTACGCTAAAAGCGTAGTGAAAAAATGACCGAAGGGTCGTAAGTGGAGTCGGAAAAGCGTCAGCGTTCGCCTTTGTAGTCTGATTTCCCCTTGTATATTCAATGAAATCAGAACTACAACAGCGATTGGAGACCCATTCCGACCGCAGTCAGCTATTTTTCACCACGCTTCTAAGACGAATCAGGATGAGCCTGATTGAAGGAGGATGGGTCCAATATGACGGAACAACGGAAAGATACAGACACAGAGAAGAAAAAAACGGACGAGGCTTGGCTGCGGATGCAGGCCGCAATGGCGGGAGAGCAGCCTCATGCTTCATGGGACAAATGGGATCGCGAAGGCGGAATGGCGGCAGCGGGGGCTGCCGGTACGGTTCAGGACGCCCCGGCTGCCGAGGCTGCCAGCGGCAGCGGGCTCAAGATCGCGACGGCAGCTGATGTCGGCGCTGAGGATCGCGTCAAGACGGCAGCATCGGCGAACGCCAAGCCGCGCCGCCGGATGGGCGGCCGTGCCCGCCGCTGGACGACTGTCGCGGCAGCAGCGCTGATCGTGGTGACGGCGGCGGCAACGCCGGCCGGCAACAAGGCGCTCGCGTCCATTCTCGGCCAGTTCCGCATGGAGCAGGTCGTCAGCGTGGACGAGAACGAGCTGCAGCGGATGTTTCAATCCTTCTCGGACGGCCAAGTCCGCGAGGCCATCAACCGGTTCGGGACGTTTACGTCGGAGTCGGAACGCTACAAGGACAATCTGAGCCGCGAGCAGGCTTCGGCCGAGCTGAACTTCGCGATGCTGCCCGAGAGCTTGACTGGCAAGCAGGAGGCGTTCTTCATCTCCGGAGGACAGACGGTGACGCTCAAGATGAACGTGGACGAAATCAACAAAGTGATGAAGCAGATGGGCGCGTCCAAGCTGATGCCGGCATCCGTAGACGGCAAGGAAGTGAAGCTCGAGACGAGCAAAACCGTTTCCTACGATCTGGCCAACGGAGAGAACGGACAATACGCTTCGATCTCGCAGCAGCTCGTGCCGACCGTCGAGGTGGAGCCCGGCATAGGCCTGGAGGATGCAAGGGATGCGGTGCTGCAGTTCCCGCTGCTGCCGCAATCGCTGCGGGCCGGGCTTCAGCAGAGCGAGTTCCTCTCCACGGGCAACCTCGTCATGCCGGTCATCACGGACGGGAAGTCGGAGAACATCACGGTTCAGGGCATCTCCGTCATCCTGAGCAAGTTCAATTACAGCGACAACGGCCAGGACCGATATTCGGCGACATGGGTGAAGGACGGCCAGCTGTTCACGATGGACGGAGGCAGCCTGTTCGCCGGCAAGCTGGACGCGTTCAAGGCCAAGCTGCAGGAGCTGATAAGCGCGTGACCGCCATCCAGACCGAAGGGCTGACGAAGCGGTTCGACAACGGCCGCGGCTGCAGCGATGTATCGATCAACGTCAGGGAAGGGGAAGCCTTCGGCTTCCTCGGTCCCAACGGCGCGGGCAAAAGCACCTGCGTCAAAATGCTGGTCGGCCTGATCTTCCCTACGGAAGGTCGGGCTTCCCTGTTTGGCGAGCCGATCGGGAGCCTTGCCGCCCGCCGGCTGATCGGTTATTTGCCGGAGCTGTACCGGTACCAGGAGTGGCTGACCGGCGAAGAAGTCGTGCGCCTGCACGCGCGGCTGTGCCGCCTGCCCCGGGCCGAGGCGGACCGGAGGGTGCCGCAGCTGCTGGAGCGGGTCGGCATCGGCCTGCGCTCGCGGGACCGGGTGAAAAATTACTCCAAAGGCATGCAGCAGAGGCTGGGCCTTGCCTGCGCGCTGGTCGGCGATCCGCGCATTCTGTTTCTGGACGAGCCTTCCTCGGCGATGGATCCCATCGGGCGCAGCGAGGTGAGGGAGCTGCTCCATGAATTGAAATCCCAGGGCAAGACGATCTTCCTCAACTCCCATCTCATGGAGGATGTGGAGTCGCTCTGCGACCGCGTCGCGCTGCTCAACGACGGCCGCATTCTCCAGCAAGGGACCGTCGAGGAGGTGCTCCAGCAGCGGCCAGTCTGGAGGCTTCGCGTCGGAGGCTTCATCCCCTCGCTGTTGGATTGGCTGACCGGTGAAACGGGGCTGGCGGTCTCGCTCGCAGCCTCCGAACCGGACGGCTCCGCCGTGCTGGAGGTAGAGCTGGAGAACGACGAGCAGGCCGGCTGGCTGCATGCGGTGATCATGGATCAAGGCATGACGCTGTACGAATCGGCGCGCGCCAAAACAAGGCTTGAGGAATGGTTCGTCACCGAGCTCTCCGGCAAGAGCCACAGGGGGGAGAAGGCATGACCATCATTCTTCGCATGACTTGGAAGGAGCTGCTGCGCAAGCGCGTCCTGCTGCTCACGCTGTTCATGACGGTACTGTTCCTGATCGCCTTCTGGTTCATCGCCTCGGCCATCGGCGGAGAAGTGCGCGGCTATGGGCTTTCCCCCGACGATCCGCAGCTTCTGGTCGAAAGGTACAGCCGGGGCATGTTCATCATCAGCCTGGGCTTTTTCTTCGGAGCGTTCGTCGTTGCTTTCCTCTCCATCTTCAGCTCCTCCTCCGTCATATCGGGCGAAGCGGAGCTGGGCGTCATGCAGGCGCTGATGCCGCGCCCGATGCCCCGCTGGAAATGGTATGCGGGACGCTGGCTCGGATACGTCAGCTTTGGCATGGGCTACGCTCTTGTGCTGTATACGGCTATATTGGGCGTTGCCGGCATGCATGCGGGCGTTCCGAGGGACATGGGCACGCTTATTACGGCTTATCTGCTGTTCGCCTCCGTCGTTCCGCTGCTGGTGTCGGTGTCGATGATGGGCTCCGGCTATCTGTCCGCGATCGGCAATGGAGTTTTCATGACGATGCTGTACGGCGGCGGATGGCTGGGCGGCATGATCGACAAGATGGCCGCCCAGTTCGCCTCGCTTCAGGAGACGGTAGGCGGCTCGCTGAGCACGATCTCGGGGCTGCTGTCGCTCGCGATGCCGGCCGACGGCCTGCAGCGGACGATGATGGACCGGCTGTTCAACGTGGATTCGCTGGCCCAGTTTACAGGTCTGCAGGTCGACAGCATCATGATGCTGTTCGGCGTCGGCTCGGCCCCTTCTCCGGCATTTCTCTGGTACGCCCTGGCCTATACGATCGTTGCTTTTGTGCTTGGCATGTGGCGCTTCCAGCGCAAGGATCTGTAGTTGCGCTGCGGAGGATCAATTTAGGATTGTAATTGGAAGGAATGGAAGAACCAAGCGAGCCGCCGGAAGGAATGGACAAGCCAAGCGAGTCATCGGAAGAAATGGACAAGCCAAGCGAGTCATCGGAAGAAATGGACAAGCCAAGCGAGTCATCGGAAGAAATGGACAAGCCAAGCGGAGGGATACTTGGCTTCTTTCCTATTTCGCTCCAGTTGGCTTCAGTTCCATATCCTCCTCTGCTCCCATCTTTGCCACAAAAAGGCGCAATTCCGTTTCAATGCTTTCTCGGCTGGGGTAATAGGAAAAACCTGTCGAAAAGCGTTGAGGCCCATAAAACAACTCCATGGAAACATGCGCAGGGCCGTTTAAGATGGCGATTCTGGGATCGGGATCGAACTGGACTGAACTGGACTGAAATGGACTGAAATGGACTGGATTGCACTTAAATGGACTGGATTGGAAGAGACCTTTTGCTGACCCGTAGCAACCCTGCCTCATGCAAATACGTTTATACCGTATAGGCTGGTGGACGAGCGGGTGTCCGGGCCAGTGCCGCCGACAAGCCGGAAACCATTCTGGGTAGGGAGGAAGCGCCGTGAGAGATCAATCGAGATTGATGGGAGTCGGGCTGATAGTGGTCGGCCTGCTGGTCGCTTTGGGCTGCTGGCACTTCAACCACGGAGGCAGCCGCGCGGATGCGGCAGCGGGCTCCGCCATCCCTGTCTCCGTTGCCCAGGATGACTCGCTTCTGGAGAAGCTGGGCATCAAGCTCGAGAATCCGGGCGTCGAGAACAAGGCGCCTCTGAATCTCGTCTCCCAAGGCCGCGCCGTGCAGAATGCCAAATGGGCCTATCCGAATTTGGCCAAGACGGCCTCCTCCATCTCTTGCGTCTATCGTCTGATCAGCAAGCCGGATTTCAACTCCTTCTCTCCAGAGGCTCTAGCGGCCAATCCTGTCCTTCGTGAAACCCGCAAGCTCATGCGCACTCCCGTTTATGTGGTGTGCTTTGAAAGCAGCGTGGCACAAGACGATATTGGCGGCTCCGGCATCGATCCGGCAGCTTCCGGAAGCAAGCATCCAAGTGCTGGCAGCCAGGAGACGAATGTTGTCGTGGACGCGATGACGGGAGTTACTTTGCTGTCGTTCAGTTACTGAAAATGAGGCATGGTTGTTCGAGATAAGCGGCTTGGTATGAGGCCGCTTTTTGATGTTGACGGACATACGATCCGCTATTTCGCTGAAATCATGCCAAATAGGGAATTATCGGACATTGGTTCCGCTATTGACGTTCTACTATCGGAATGACGATGAACTTGGCAGCAATAGCGGAACGTGTGTCCGGCAGCCGGGCGATATGGAGTTTTTTCTTTAAATAACGGAACGTATGTCCGATAGAGGACGGCTATGGAGAAATTCTCAGCATTGCCCCGGCGCGCAGGGGCGATAGAGGACGGCTATGGAGAAATTCTCACCATTCCCGGCGCGCAGGTCCGATTGAGAGCGGCAATGGAGAAATTATCTGCATTTCCTCCAGACCGCCGGTCCGAAAAGAGCGGAATGGCAGTCTGGCTTCACAAAGCTTTGCCTATCGTTGCATACAAAAATGCCCGGCGGAACCGTATCCGCCGGGCATTCGCATTTTACTTGGATTTGCGGGATTCTGCGCCTGCATCCTCGGGCTCGGGATCCTTGTCGTTGGACGGCAGCGAGCGCACGTAGCTGTCCGACATGCGCAGCAGCTGCAGCGCGCGGTCGAATTCGTCGCGTGTCGCGCCGTCGCTGCCTTGCTTGGCGCCTGTTCCGGCAGCGTTGCCGAGGCCGGCTGTGCCGCCAGTGCCGGAAGGCTCGCCCGGCTTGCCTGGCTCGGGACTGGCTTCGCCTGCTTTTTCGCTGCCCGAGCTTGCTGCGCCTTGATCGCCGCCGGCATTCCCCGCCGAGCCGCCTGCAGAGCTCAAGCCGCCGGCATTCTCCGCCGGGCCGCCTGCAGAGCTCAAGCCACTGTCGGCGCTCCCAGCCGACCCGCCGCCATTCAGCCGAGCCGCATTGGCGGAAGCTTCGGCCGCGGTCGGCAGCATGAACCGGCTGCCGTCGCCGAAGCCGGTGCCGGGCACGAAGATTTCGCTATCGTCGATGAAGGAGCCCGACGGGAGGTAGTACCTTTCCGGCAGCAGATTGCTCGGCTGGTTGAACAGATCCTGCCCGAAGTGGAGATGGTTCTCCATCGGCAGGCCGACGAGATTCGCGATTGTCGGGAAGATGTCGCTTTGGCCGCCCACCTGAGTCTGAACGGAGCCCTGAAGCAGGCCTGGAGCCGTTACGATGAGCGGAATATTCATCATTTGGGAGGAATCGTACTTGCGTCCGTCGAGCTTCTCCAGCAGATCGAGGTCGCTATCGGACAGCGAGTAGATCGGCAATCCCATATGGTCGCCATAGATGGCTATGACGCTGTTGTCCCACAAGCCGGCATCCTTCAGCTCCTGGAACAGCTGTCCGAGGGCATAGTCCGTGTAGTTCTGGGCGCGGATGTAATCCCCGACGAAGGAGTCCTTGTACGTGTCGGACAGCTTCAGCTTCACTTTGCGGTCCGGGATGTTGTATGGATGATGCGAGGACATGGAGATGAGCATCGCATAGAATTTCTTGCCCTCGTCGCGCTGCTTGGCCAGTTCCTGCACCGTCTTGGCATACAGCACTTCATCCGAAGCGCCGAACGCGACCTTGTCCTCGCTGCCGAAAAACTCCGTGTCGTAGTAACGGCTGAAGCCAAGCGCCTTGTACAGCTCCTTGCGGTTCCAGAACGCGACATCGTTCGTATGGAACGTCAGCGCTTCATACCCTTGCGCCTGGAATGCTTTCGGCATCGAGGGGAGGGATTTGCCCGCATAGGCTTGAGTCGCAGGCACGCGCAGCGGCACGTAGAAGGAGGTATTGGTCAGGAACTCCGCATCGGAGGTGTTTCCCGAACCGGCCTGCTGATAGAAGCGGGGGAAATACGCGCTCTCTTGGATAAGCTTGTTGAGGTTCGGCGTAATCTCCTTGCCTTCCACGGTTTTATTGAGCAAGAAGTTCTGGAACGCTTCGAGCTGAATGACGATCACATTGCGGCCTTTGGCGGCGCCCGCGTAGAGCGGCTGCTGCGGAGCCGCCACCCCCTTGAGCTTGTTCACGGCCTCCTGCGTGACGGTTGAGGCGGGAACGAGCTTCTCGTTGCCCGCCGTCGCCATCAGGAACACCTCGTAGTTGAGGATGCCCATGCGCTCGTTCTGCACCAGCTCGTTGGAGATGCCGCGGTTGGGCCAGACGATGGCCGTGCATACAGCGAGCATCAGGACGAATCCCGCTGCTGGAATCCAGGAAGGCATCAGCCTGCGGTTGGCCAAGCCGCGCCAGGCGCGGCGGAATTTGCCGCTGAAGCCTAGCAGCAGCCATGCGGCGACAATATCGACATAGATGAGCAGGAAGTACGGATGAAGCAGCTGGAAGACGCTGCCTTTCACCTCTGTAACCTGCCCGATCTGCATGAGCGCGTGATAAGTGACGATGATGCCGAAATATTTGTAATACATAATGACGGCGAAATAGACGGTCGTCAGCAGCAGGTTGACGATGAGATACGTCATGAGCTTGCGCTTCTTGGCCAGCAGCTCGATCAGGAAATAAGCGGCCCATACCGACGGCAGGCTCGTCAGCAGAGGAAGCCATACATGCTCGCCGCCGTAGATGACGAAAGCGGCCAAGTAAATTTTGAACACAAGAGAGAGCGTAAAGATGACGAAAGGACTGAGCCAGAACGCCTTCCGGCTCCAACGGTAGTTAGCCACGGGAATCTCCTTTGCGCGCCGCCGGGAATGGATGAGAAGGCAGCCGCGTCCGTAATGAAAAATAAGCTTTCTCCATTGTAATTCCCTGGCTTGGCGATTACAAACCGGACGATTTCGCCGCGGCAGGGCTGAGATCAGCGGGATGAGTTCACTGCTGTGCTGAAATCTTGCGCAGATTACGCAGCGGCAAAGGGATTCCGAGATAGAATCGTCTCCCGATCAGGGGATGAACATCAACCTCCGGTCTTCCGGAGGTTCCCATGTTCTTTCTTCGGCTCCGCCGGCGATCAGCAGCGCATCGAGCAGCGCCGCAACGTTCATTTTCCTTCGCAAATTTTGAATGATGCCGAAAAAAGCCTTCCGGATGGAAGGCTCTTGGATGTCGTTCGTTGAAGCAGCGTTAGTTGGCGGCTTGCGCCAGGCTCTCGTACACGTTCACAATCGCTACCGCCGCCATCTCGCGGGTTACGGTCGCTTTCGGATTGAAGTTGCCGTCCTTGTCGCCGACCATCAGCTCGGTGCCGTGAACGGCGTTCACGGATGCGGCCGCGTAAGCGGAGACGGACTTGATGTCCTTGATGCCGCCCGCAGGGGCTGCGGACAGGTCAAGCTTCAAGGCGCGGGCGAAAATGACGGCCATATCCTGGCGGCTGATCGGAGCGTCCGGCTGGAACTTGCCGCCGCCGGTGCCGGTCAGGATGCCGCTGGCGGAAGCCGTGACCACCGCCTGCTCGTACCAGCTGCCGGCCTTCACATCGGTGAAGGCTGCGCCCGCCGACGAAGCCGGCTCCAGGCCGAGCAGACGCACGATCAGCGAAGCGAACTCTGCACGCGTCAGCTTCTGCTTCGGCGCGAATGCAGGAGCCGTGCCATTGCCGGCGATGCCGCTGATCAGACCGGAAGCATATCCGTCATGGACGGAATTGCGGGCCCATGCCGCGATCTCCTTCTCGTCGGAGAAGAGGGCGGAGGTCGAGCCGACGGTCAGCTTCTGGACATGCTTCAGCACGGAAGGAGCCTTGGCGTCGCTGTAGCCCGTCACCGTCAGGTCATAGCTGCCGGCTGGCATCGCCTGGAAGGTTGCCGTGCCGTATGCATCGGCAGTTGCCGTCACGGAGCCGGCTTTCACGCTCACTCCGGCAGCGGGGGTGATGGTATAGGCGTTGGCTGTGTAATCCCAGGTCTGCCGGCTCACCTGGACGGTGAAGGCTTCGTTGTCGCGCGGCTGGCGCGGGCTGACCGCTGCGGAGCTGATCAGCTGCGTGTTGTCTCCATAAAAGACGGCCAGACGGTCGCCCTTCTGCAGAGCGAAGTCTCCCATGCCGACGGAAGGCGTAATCCAGGCTCCGCCGCGCTGAACGGCGAACAGCCAGCCGTCGTAGCCGCCGAACTTGCCGCCGTCGATGCCGCCGATCGAAGACACGTATTTGCCGAACTGCATCGATTTCACTTCCACAGCCAGCTTGGCGTCCGATGCGGCTTGCGTCAGCGCATCCAGCGCATACACGGCGCGGGTAACGCCGCTTGCCAGCAGCGTGGCGTTCGGGCCTTCCACGCTCACGGTCACGCTTGGAGCGGGCTTGGCGTACAGCCTTCCGGCGCCGTTTTTGAATTTTTCGTAGGCGGCCAAAGCCTGGACGGACTGATAGGCGCCATAAGCATTGGCAGCCAGCGGCAGGGAGTGGGAGAAGCTGCCGTCCGCATTGCGGAACGTGAACAGTTTGTCCAGCAGCCCTTTGCCGTTTTGGACGAAACGGCTGTCCGCAGGGTCGATGCCCGCGGAGGCGAGGCCGATGACGATCTGGGCGATGCTTTCGCTGCTGGATTCGCCGTAGCTCGTGAAGCCTCCGTCCTTATCCTGCTGTTTGGCCAGCCAGGAGACGACGCGCTCGCCGGCCTGCTTGGCTTCCGGCTTGTCCAGGTAAGGAGCAAGCGCGGTAAGGGCGGCGCCCGTCAGATCGGGGTTTCCGGATTTTTCGCCGTCGAAAGCGAAGCTTCCGTCCTGCGCCTGATGCTTCAGCACTTCGGCCACAAGGGCTTCACGCGTCCACTTCGCGGCGGCAGGCACTTCATAAGCGCCGTAATCCAGCGCAAGCAGAGCATAGATCGGACCGTTGACGCCCTGGTTCGTCATGCGGCTGCTGGCGGCGATCCGCTCGATCAGATTGACGCCCTGGAACGAAGAGGCGTCCTCGCCGATCGCGGTCACCGCGAGCGCCGTACGCTCCAGGTCCGTGACTTTGGTGAAGCCGGCGGCTTCCGTGCGCACCGTCTTGGCAAGCCCGGCCGCATAGGACGCCGGGAGCTCGAGGCCGGCTTGAGAGGCGGCGATGGCATCCCAATCCGACGCGATCCCGCTTTTGAGCAGCGTCTGGCCGGCTTGGCGCAGGGCGCTTGCGGCATCGGGGGCTGCGGATGCAGGCGCGGCGCCTGCCGGCAGAAGGGAGACGATAAGGGCGAGCATGAGCATCCAGGACAGCGAGGCTCGGGTAAGCATGCGTTTCAAAACGGATCGACCTTCCTTCGGTTAAAATAGTAGCCGCTTCGGGGGGTTCCGGCACCTCGCGGCTTCCCATGCGCCGGAAAAGGCGAATCTCTTCCGCTTCGCTTGAGGAGGCGGACACGGAAGCGAAAAAAGATGCAAGCTTGACGGAATTAGCGCCAAAGAAGCCAAGCCTTGGAGCGAAAAGAAAAAAGCCGCCTCGAGGGCGGCGAAAAAGTAACCATAGATGGGCTGCGGAAATAGACCGTATCGGTCGGCCGCAGCTCAGCCGCATCCGCTCTCACCCCCCGAAGAGCATCGATGCGCAGACATTCGGGCAGGTCTCCTGGCTACAGCTTCATCGTCTCGTGCGCGCCTTCCCGCCATAAGGCAGTGGCTGCATGCGCAGAGGCTCGGCATTCACAGTGGCGGGACCGCGCCGGCTTCAACCGGACTTCCCTATTAAGCCTGGCGGAATGGGACATGTCCGCGCAAGCACCCGAATGATTCTGAATATGGAACAATCCCATCTATCATAAGGTTCAGGCCAGAGGTTTGTCCATAGGGGACAGCTACGGCGACGGGGCCTTCAGCGCATGCTCGGCCGGGCAGCGCGCGCGGATCCAAGCTTCGCATTCATCCAGCTCCATTTTCCAGGTCGCGGCCCGGATGGCTGCGTCGACGAGATCGTCTTCATCGATCTCCAGCTCGCAGCCGTTCACGAGCAGGAAGGTGAGCATCGCGTGCATCGCCGTGGCGGCATTGCCCTCCCGAAAAGCGAAGGAGCGGGCCAGTCCATGCCAGTAAAGCGCGGCCTGTCGGATCAGGCTGTCGGAATCCGAGGATCCGAAGCTCTCATGAAAGGGGCGATCTATTATTTGAAGCAGGAAGCCGGGATTGCGGAATCCCGGCAAGACGCCGAACGTATCCTGATGAAGCATGTGGATCCCGATCAGCTGGGGAATCGTCAGCTTCGTCGTCATGAGCGATGCGCCAGCTTGCGGAAGGCGATACGGTGCTTCAGCAGGAGCTGCTTGGCAAGCAGAAGGACGCGCTCGTCCTGCTCCGCCTCAGAAGGCATTTTTTTGTCTGGGGAGATGTTTTTTCGTTCCGGCATGGTGGAATCTAGCTCCTTTCAAGTCAGGGGGACATGTGTTCGTAAACAAATTTTACCATTTCAGTCCATATTAATCAATAGTTAAATTGAACTTTGCAGTTGAATTTGTCCCGGTTCCCGATGTCCTTGCCTGAATGGTCGGCAGGAGCGATTTTCCCTTTCCAATGCCGCTGAAGCTTCCCTGCTCCACCCGGCCTTTTTCCCCGTCCGGCCTTCTTTCCCCACCCGGCCTTCTTTCCCCACCCGGCCTTCGTTCTCCGCCCGGCTGTCAGATCCTCTCCGGGGTCGGAATGCCCAGCAGATGGAGGCCGTGCTTAAGCACGGAGGCGGCGGCTCCCGTGAGACGAATGCGGGCAAGGCTGGCCCCTTCGTCGGTTCCCAGAATGCGTTCGCTGTTGTAGAACCGGTTGAAGCTCTTCGCCAGATCGAGCAGGTAGCGGGCCAGAACCGACGGCTCGTGCTCGCGCAGCGCGCCGCGAATGGCTTCCGCATAGGTGCCGACAGCCATCAGGCAGCCTCGGGCGGCAGGCGTGGACAAAGCTTCCAGCCTAGCGGGGCGGCCGGCCGTCAAGTCCGGCTCGTTGGCGAGCGTGGAGCCGGACGGTCCGGATTGTCCGGCGGGAGCAAGCTCTTGGCTTGCCGCCTTGCGCAGCAGACTGGCGGCGCGGGCGTACGTGTACTGGAGATAAGGTCCGGTCTCTCCTTCCATGCTGACCATTTCATCCATATTGAAATCGACCTCGAGCATGCGGCGGTTGCGCAGGTCTCCGAAGACGACGGCGCCGATGCCGACCGCCTCCGCAACGGCCTCCTTGTCCGGCAGATCCGGCGTCTTGCTGTCGATGACCGCGAGCGCGCGCTGCGCCGCCTCGTCGAGCACATCCTGCAGGAAGACGACTTTGCCGCGGCGGGTCGACATTTTCTTGCCGTCCATCTTCATCAGGCCGAACGGCGCATGCACGCGCTGCACGTCTTTCCAGGAGCAATCGAGCTTGTCGAGGACCCGGAACACCTGAGTGAAATGAAGGATCTGCTCCGCCCCGACCACGTAAAGCAGCTTGTCGCCCTGCATGGCTTCCCGGCGGTACAGAGCAGTGGCCAGATCGCGCGTGCCGTAGATCGAGGAGCCGTCGGACTTCAGAATGAGGCAGGGGGGCAGGCTCTCCTCATCCAGGCGGACGACGGAAGCTCCGTCGCTCTCCTCCAGCAGTCCGGCCTCCTCGAGCCGGGCGACGGCGGCCTGCAGCTTGTCGTTGTAGAAGCTTTCCCCAAGAATATGATCGAACTCGATTCCCAAGCGGGCGTACAAGCGGTTGAATTCCTTCAAGCTTTCGCGGATAAAGAAGGACCACAGCTCGCGTGCTTCCGCGTCTCCCTGCTCCAGGCGGCGGAACCAGTCCCGGCCTTCGTCGAGAAGCTCGGGACGGGCATCCGCCTCCTCGTGGAAGCGGACGTAGAGCTGCAGGCTCTCGCCGATGGGGTCGGCTTCCAGCGCTTCGCGGCTGCCCCAATGCTTGTAGGCCGCGATCAGCTTGCCGAACTGCGTGCCCCAGTCTCCGAGATGGTTGACGGTCTCGACCCGCCATCCCGCCGCGCGGTGCAGGTTAGCCAAGGCGCGCCCGATCACCGTCGAGCGCAGATGCCCGATGCTGAACGGCTTGGCGATGTTCGGAGCGGAATAATCGATCACGACCTTCTTGCCTGCTCCGTCGGAGAGCTGGCCGAGCCCGGGCGACTCCGCTTCCCGGAGCAGGGCTTCCATCCAGCCGATGCCTTCGGCGCGCAGGTTCAAGTAACCGCCGGCGGCATCGGCATGCCAATGAATGATGGGCGCATCGCCGGTTTCGGACGCAAGGGCGCCGGCATCTGATTTCCATCCAGCTTCATCCGGCATAACCGCCGGCGCGGGATCATCGGTCTCGCCGTTAAGCCGGCGGGCGAGCTCCTCCGCGATCGCCGCCGGGGAGCGGCGCAGCTCCTTGGCCAGCGGGAAGCAGGGCAGCGACAGATCGCCCATTTCTTCATTGGGCGGGTATTCCAGCCGTGATGCGATTTCCTCCTGACTCAGCCCCGTCAGCGGGGCAAGCAGCGCAGCGGCGGATCTTTTCAGCAATGTCATCGTCTATGTCCTCCTTATTGGATTATGCGGGCGAGAACGGCAAAAAGCCCCCGTCTCAAAAGAGACGGAGGCCTTGTCGGGTCCGCGGTGCCACTCTTGTCGGCCTCCTGTAGGCAGGACACGCTCCCGGTCGGAGAGCATGAACCTGCAGGCAGGAGGCAACTCGGCAGGGTATCGGCCAGTCCGGGCGCGCCTACGCGTCCGCCGCAAGGCGGAGTTCGGGCACCAGCTCGCGGGACCGTTTCCCCGGCCTGCCGCAGCCGGTTCCCACCCTCCCGGCTCTCTGCATGCAGGCGCGGCCGGGTACTTCCCCGTTCATCGCTTGTCGCAATTAAATTTTTCCCAGTATAGCGGATGGTGGGGGGATGCGCAAGATTTTTTGTATATGGACAGAACATTGCCAACTTTGGTGCAACGGTGTCCAACACAGAAAGTACCACGGTATATGATTACCGGAAAATATTTAGCGAATCCACCCCGTCGGTCTTTTATGGAAATAGCATTACGACCTCCGCCGATGATGAGCGCACCACCACTACCTTTAAATATGATGAAGCTCGAAAAATAACTGAACCTATTGAAACGACTCAAGTGACCACCAAAGGTTATCAGTCTTCTTCTCCTGTTGTCACCTCGAGAAGCTTTGATGATTATGGGAACATCGTCACGAGCACAGATGCTCTTGGAAGCACGACCCGATATGCGTATGATGATGGCCTTCATTTATTGAAAACCGTCACTCAGCAAACCGATTCAAGGCAAAGCTTGATTACAGAAATTGACCGAAATGATAAAGGAACCATCACGGAAGTGCGATCCAAAAATCAAGATGGAGCTTTATTAACCAGAACCCAGTACGGGGGCATCGACAGTTTTGGAAACATAGGTAAACTGATTATTAGCGATGATACGAAGGACACGGTCTACCAAAACGAATATGGATATAACAACGGATTCCTGACGAAACAAACGGTTCAGGTGAAGAATGCCAAAGACGTTGTGGAGACCATTGAAACGAAAGCGGACTATGACCCGCAAAGCGGAAGAATGGTCTCGTATACCGATGGGAACGGTTATCAGACAAAGTATAACTATGATGTGCTTGGCCGCCTTACTCTTGTTATTTATCCAGATAATGCCGCTGCTTCAGTGGATTACAATGATGCTGCTAATCAGGCCACTCTGTCGGATGAAACAGGGGTAAGCCAAGTGGTGAAGTGGGATTCCATTGGACAGAAAATTGAAGAAGGAATCCAGGATGGCACGTATCGTGTAACGCAAAAGAGTGGTTACGATGGACTTGGACGAGTGAAATGGATTGAAGATGCAAACGCAAAACAAACCGTCTACAACTACGATAAATTGGGTCGTGTGATTCAAGTCGATTATCCGAACGGCGGCGGCACCTCTAAAATAAGCTATGATGCCATAAACCGGACACAGATTAAAACCGATGCTACAAACGTTCAGATACGTGAAACCTATAATGCTGGCGGCCAGATCGTAGGCATGGAAGTTAATCGTGGGAACGGATTCGAAAAAGCAAGTTCTTCTTCCTACGACTATGCAGGAAATGTGCTAACTACTATTATGATGAGAATCAAATTATTGCTGAAGTCAGCCGCGTAAATGGAGTCGACTCGGCCCCTGTGCAGTATATTCGTGGAAACGAACTCATTGCAAGGCAAGACTCCCAAGGGAAATCTTACTATCTACTGAATGGACACGGAGATGTGACGGAGCTTAGAGATAGTACGGGGAACACCAGTCAAAACCAGTATCAGTACGATATTTGGGGCGGACTCATCTCCAGTAAAGAAACGAAATCAAATCCATTCCTGTATTCTGGTGAATACTGGGATTCCAGTGCTGGGTTACAGTATCTGAGGGCACGCTGGTATGATCCGAGCGTGGGGAGATTTATTAATGAGGATCCCTATCAAGGGAAAATAATCAATCCGTTAAGTCTTAATTTGTATACGTACGTAGAGAATAATCCACTTACTCGCGTGGATCCTTCAGGGCATGTGTTTGAGACTTTATTGGATGTCGCTAGTATTGGTTGGAGCGCATATTCTCTTTATAAAGATCCAAGTTGGTCTAATACGGGGTATTTGGCTTGGGATGTAACGGCAGCGCTCGTACCATTCGTACCCGGATCTTATGTTGCAAAAGCGGGAGAAATAGCGGTAAGTGCTGTTAAAAACGAGAAAAAAGTTGTCGAAGCAGTAACAACTGTAAAAAACGCATGTCACTGTTTTGTAGCTGGGACTAAGGTGCTGACAGACGAAGGGGAGAAACCTATCGAGGAAATCGAGGTAGGTGACAAAGTACTAGCCAAAGACGATGAGACAGGCGAGATGGCTTACAAGGAAGTCGAATGGCTCTTCCAACGTGATGTTAAGGAAACGTATAATATTACTGTTGGCGGCGAGGTCATTACAACTACCGATGAGCATCCGTTTTGGATTATCGGCAAAGGTTGGGTGGAATCCAAGAACCTTGTGGTGGGCGATGTTCTGACAACCTCCGATGGCAAAGAATTAGCTATTGAGAAGATTGAGGTTAAGCAGGGGCATGCTACGGTTTACAATTTCAAGGTGAAGGATTTCCATACGTATTTTGTCTCAAACCTTGGTATTTGGACTCATAATGCTTGTAGTACACCTAATACAACCACGAAATGGGATATTAAAACAAATGCGAAAGCAGAGTTGACTTATAATTTCCACGGACAAAAAGTGAAAGCCTATCAAGACAGTAATGGGTACTGGTGGGCGAAAGATACAACTGGTCATGGTTGCTCTGCTTACAAGGTTTTTGAAAAGAAAGGTAAAGAACTCCATTGGAAGGCAGATGCAGATGAGTACGGCAACTGGATTACAGATAAGCACAAGAGTCAGACTGGTACTGTAATCAAACTGAATTAATGCATTTGGTGGAGGGAGGGGGAATCTCCCCCCCCTTCCGTCATACACATATCATGGGCGGTGTATGAATGGGTTATAATAAACAGTTAGATGAGTTTTTATCTAGTACATTTCCAAGGCTTCAATTAAAAAGCCCCCTTTTTTACAGTTCTGAAATTGCAATTAGATTTGAACTAGGGGGCAATCTTAATGAGCGTAGTAGGGTCGAAAGAGTAATTCATAGGGCATTGTCCATATTTAACGAGTTTAATCAGCGAACTGATGAAGTATATCTAACAGTTTTTGTTGATAGTTGGGATGAAAATCCGGTGGCTTCTTTTGAGAAGGATGTTTATGAACTTTTTCTCGCGTATGCGTCTGGAGTCAGAAATGAAGATATTGACAAGCTAGAGCAAGAGTTTCGCTATAAAGACCCGGATGAAAATGGCGACGACGATACTATTACGTTGCGATATTGCACAAAGGTTAAAGTGAAAGATTTGAAGGTCGAAGAATTACTGGGTGCAATTGCAAATCGAGAGATGGGATACGAGCCGCGCATCGTTGGAGATATCTTTTTGGTCAATGAAACGAAAAAATCCATATTTTATCTCTACGATGACAGAGGTATGGATGTTGTAGCAGATGATACAAGGACGCTAAGAGCAGTTTATGAGAAATATAATAACTGGATATTAGATTATGACCGAAGTCGAATAGATAAAATATTTTCTTGATAAGTCCTTGGAGGATAATTCCCTCTAAGGCTTTTTTTGTACCCCACCCAGTGCCGAATGAATCGGGCCGCTAAGACATGATGAACTTAACGTCCAATATCCCCGTATGAGATATTCTCAAAACCCCTGTACGCACAATTTCTTTCAGTTAGCTTGAATTTTATACCCCTTTTCAGTTATCTTCTGACCTCGTTTGTACCTCAAAATCATCAGTTACCATCGTATACAGTCCGAATTTCCTTATCTTCGTTTTCTCCCGTTTTTCTGAAACAAAGAGCAAATGCAAATAAATCCGGAACAAATAGCATTACCGACACGATAGGGAGGACGAGAAAGAATAATCGCAACTATTCAGATACATAGACCGACTTTTATAGTGTGTGGGAAAGCAGTCAATTATCAATTTAGTCCGCAACTAACTGGCAATATAGAGCGATGGTTATTGTGAGAGAACAATCTGGTAACGTGCCTGTTGATATATACAGGTAAGGCAACGTGAAGGCTAGCCACCTTGCCCTCTAATTATAGACGGAAATTCGTTAAAAATTTCCGCAGGGGGCTAAGCAATGAATGAAGTAAAGGTTTCGATTGACCGCATTGTAGTTGACTTTACGAACGTGTATTGGAGGTTCTTCAATCCGCTTCGTCAGCGGCTTTGTGAAAACTACAACGCTGCGTTTTATGTTAAGGACAAGGGATTCAAGTACCGTGTTCGAGTCAGGGAGGGTAAGTATTGGGCGTATCTTTCGTATCAGCTTGTTTATGCCCGTCTAGGTAGGAAGCATACGCTTCGGCTAGAATGTCCTCCTGACTCTTTGATTCACTTCCAGTCTTGGATTTCAGAGATTGGAAATCATGCAACAGAAATACTCTATGTTCGCTCTGATGTAGCATTCGACATTCCGCTGCCCTTGACTGAAATGTTCGTCCTGTCTCTGACGGGGCGGAATATGAAGAAGAGGAAGGGGACGTTCTACTCCAACAAGCGACATCAGCGGCAAGTAGCAGGATACTGCCGAGTGTATGACAAGAAGATGGAATTGCTACAAAGGCGTGGGGTGAGAATCGAAAGCGAATTAACGAGGTTTGAAATCGTGTATAAGCCTGATGAGAAAATCCCGATGAGCGTTCTAGTCCAGTTTCCGCCCCAATTCAATAGGCTTTATCTGTGTTCCCAAGTCGTTGGACTTGAGCAGATGAAACCGAAACTGCAACAAAGAATCAATGGATTGATGAGCGGCGAACTGGAACAGAAACAAGTAACGGGGTATTACCGCAGGGGAATCGAGAAGCAAATGCGGCAACGTCCTACTTTGGACTTCGATAGACTAGCGGAAGAACAGTGGGAGGATGTCATAACGATACCATGTGCCATACTGGGCGGCGTGGTGAGCAAAGTACCAGTTGCACTTTAGTATTACTCATCCTCCATGAATATCAGTTCATGAAGCTGAATGTCGAGTGTTTTGCAAATTTGCTCCAATGTATCGAAGTAAGCAGCATTAACTTTATCGGAGCAAAGGTGGCTTACTGTGCTTGAGCGGATATTCATTCTTCGTGCAAGTTCCCGTTGACTAATGTTCCGTTGTTCTAGGATTTCTCTAAGGCGTAATCGGACTGGCATAGTGAACCTCCAAGTAACGCAATACCGTTACAAAGTTGTGATTTTCTCCATCATATCACTGAAAAACTATTGTCTGCAACGGTGTACCGTTCTATAATAGAAGAGTGATACGGAATACCGTTACATAAATTGTGATTATCGTAACGGAGGGGGAGGGAACAGCATGAATGTCATCGGTTATGTCAGAGTATCAACGAGCGGACAAGCCAAAGACGGTTACAGTTTAGCGTACCAACAGGATGAAATCCGCTCCTTTTGTCAGGAACAAGGATCGAACTTGCAGGACATCTTTACGGATGAAGGTATCAGTGGGGCAAAGGTGGATGAGGATGCTCTTGAAGTGGACAGAATCAGCTTTCAGAGCATGTTAGCCGCCCTATCTACACGAACCTATGACGCTGTTGTCGTGCTTAATACAAGCCGTTTATGGCGGTCTGACATCGTAAAGGTTTTGGTTCATCGGGAGTTCAAGAAGTACGGCGTGGATGTGAAAAGTATCGAACAGCCGACTTATTCCATCCATAAGATAGACCCAAGCGATTTTCTTATCAACGGTCTTATGGAATTGCTCGACCAGTATCAGCGGCTAGAAATCGCCCTCAAGCTAGGCAGAGGGCGTAACAAGAAAGCCCAACAGGGCGGCTATGCAGGAGGACGGGCGGCGTTTGGTTACAAAGCCCGTAAAGGTCATAAGACAATAGAAGTGAATGACAAGCAAGCTCAAGCAGTAAAACGGCTCTTTGACATACGGGAACAGAACCCGAATTGGACGTTATCCGAAATTTCATTTCAACTGAACCAAGAAGGCTTTACGACACAGCAAGGCAAGCAGTTTACGAAAGTACAGGTTAAACGGATACTAGACCGCAGGGAGTTCTACGAAGGTCAGTATCAGTACGGCGGCATTACAGCAACAGGACTACATCAAGCCATTTTATAGCGTTTATAGAGGAAGAATAGACACGCTTACCCTTCAATGTACGCCTTCGGGCGAATACTAAACAGACGATGCGGCTATTCTTTTTCCCTAAACGCTATAAAGGCTAAGGGGGACACTCGAAATGAGACATCGTAAAGAGCAGTTTATCTATGTTGGCGTTGATTTACATAAGCGGACGCATACCGCAGTTGTCATTAACTGTTGGAATGAGAAGCTAGAGGTCATTGAGTTCGAGAACAAACCATCGGCTTTCCCTGCGGTGGTCAATAAGGTCAAGAAGCATGTTCAAGAAGGCATGACAGTTGTATTCGGACTTGAGGACGTGGGCGGTTATGGAAGGTCATTAGCTGTTTATCTAGTCGAGAATCATTTCCTGGTCAAAGAAGTCAACGCTGCTTTATCTAACTGGAAGCGTAAAAGCTATGCCATGACGGAGAAGCACGATAGTTGGGATGCAGAGAACATTGCCAAGCTACTGCTTGATGAACTGGATAGATTGCCAAATGCCCACCCACAAGACGACTACTGGATTCTAAAACAGCTAGTCATGCGGCGGTATAGCTTGCGAGATACCCTCGTCATGCTCAAGAATCAGCTACATACGCAGTTAAGTTACAACTATCCGAGTTACAATAAGTTCTTCTCGGAAGTGGATGGGCAAACAGCACTAGCGGTATGGCACGAGTACCCTTCACCGTATCTATTGGAGGGCGTGAAAGTCGAAGCGTTGGCAGAGTTCTTGCGGAAGAACAGCCGTAATGTGTGTTCGACCAAGAAAGCTGCTTTAATCCTTGAGAGTGTTCAAGCTGATGGGAATACGAAGCGGAACGGGCAGGAATATCGGGATTTCCTTGTTCGCAGTCATGTGAACCAAATTCGTGACGTTCAGCGTGAGATGAACGATGTGGAGGACAATATCCGCCACATAATGCAGAAGCTAGACTTCAAGCTGAACACCTTTACTGGTATTGATGACGTTACCGCTTCGGCTATCGTAGCTGAAATCGGAGATATTAGCCGTTTTACGAGTGCTGACAAGCTAGCTAAGTATGCAGGGCTTACACCAAGCCAAATGAGCAGCGGCGGCAGAGGTAAAGACCGCAATCAACGGCAAGGAAATCGAGCGTTGAACAAGATTCTGTGGGGGCTAGCAGTAAGGCAAGTACATACCGCTAGAACTTCCAGTAAGCCGCTCAATCCTATATTCCGTGAATACTAAGAGAAACGATTGGGAGAAGGTAAAAAGAAGAAACAGGCAATCATCTGCATTATGAGAAGGCTTGTCACTATTCTTTATAGTATGTTGAAGAACAAAACCGAATACCGACTTGACGCTGTACCTGAACGGGTGGCAAGCTAATGATACAATGGTGGTAGCTGAAATGGTTGCCACCTTCTTTATTCCCTGAATCAAGGTTCTAACTAACGAAGGGGAGAAACCTATCGAGGAAATCGAGGTAGGGGATAAGGTACTTTCCAAGGATGATGAGACAGGCAAGATAGCTTATAAAGAAGTCGAATGGCTCTTCCAACGTGATGTAGAGGAAACGTATAATATTACTGTTGGCGGCGAAGTCATTACAACTACCGATGAGCATCCGTTTTGGATTATCGGCAAAGGTTGGGTGGAATCCAAGAACCTTGTGGTGGGCGATGTTCTGACAACCTCCGATGGCAAAGAATTAGCTATTGAGAAGATTGAGGTTAAGCAGGGGCATGCTACGGTTTACAATTTCAAGGTGAAGGATTTCCATACGTATTTTGTCTCAAACCTTGGGATTTGGACACATAATGCTTGTGGGGTAGCACCTCATACTGTTGTAAATGCATTATCGAATTTTCAAAGTAGTCAAATGAAGTTTGGTAGTAATACTTTCCTGCTTGATAAGTCAGGAATGAAATATATTCTAGAGCGTCACCATCCGAATTACTGGGATGGCTCAGTAAAGGCACAACAATCGTTTTTTGATGCAAGTATGTCAATTGACGATATTACGAGCGCCATTAAATCAGTTATGTCCCAAAATAGAGACATCCTTGCGAGTAAAGGGACTAAAGGGATGTATCAAATCACGGGTACTTACAACGGCAAGGACTATGTACTTGGGTTAAACAATGGGCGTGTAGGTCAATTTTATACTCCGTAAGGGTGATACGATGTTTCAAGTTGATTCATATTTGATGAAACCACAATGTAAAATTACTGATTTAAGCGATGTAGTTAGAAATCCTCAGAACTATTTTGTCGAAATCACTAATTCGTCAGGATTAAAAGAAATATATAAGAATCTTGATTTCCAGTATCTTAACGGGGCAATTTGTCTAAAGTATTACGGCGATAGTATGTTGGATATGAGGTATTGGGACTTGGTCGACCAATTATGGGCGTACGTTATTAATTTAATTGAAGAAGTGCTTCAAAAAGGAGAGGGAAGCATATATTTCCCTGACCAACCCGTCAAAATTATTCTCCGTCCAACAACTAAAGAATTACTTCTATTCTCAATTGAAGGAAGCGAAGTCACAAATTATGTATTACCTAGAAATGATTTTCTGATAGCACTAGTTCAAGGTGCAGAACAGTTTTTCTCCTGCATGACTGATACGTTTAGTTCCGATTGTGATTATTCCTATGAGTTAGAAAGAATAGTCAGGTTAAAAAAGGAATTACATTAGTGTATAAGACCTTGGGGGCTACAATCCTCAGGGTCTTTCTTTTACCCCCACCCAGTGCCGAATGAATCGGGCGGCTGAGTCCAATCATGCGTAATTCATGTAATACCAGTATAAGAACTTCTTTAATTCCTTGTACGCACATCCATGCTTGAGAAAGTATACCTAAATAATGCAATGCAGTTACATGATACAGGTTGATTATGGTCAGATACCACCATGATTGACCTGTATTTTGTTATCTTCGCTTTCTAGCGATTTTTCTAATATGAGCCGCAACTGTACAATACCCTGTCCCGATAGAGAGGGCGAAAAGGTATAATCGCATCTTCTTAGGAAGGATTGGGCGTGACACTGGAAGCATTGGCAGAGTTCCTGTGAAAGAACGGCAATAACGTATGTTCGGAAAGCTACACTAATCCAAGAAAGTGTCCAAGCAGATGGAAATACAAAGGGAATGGACAGGAATACCGTGATTTCCTCGTTCGAAGTCATGTAAACCAGATTCGTGACGTTCACCGTGAAATGAACGATGTAGAGGACAACATTCGTGAAATCATGGAAAAGCTAGACTTCAAATTGAACACGTTCACAGGTATAGATTACATTACTGCTTCGGCTACCGTTGCGGAAATAGGAGACATATCACGCTTTGCTGGTGCTGATAAATTAGCCAAGTATGAAGGGCTTTCGCCAAGCCAAATGAGTAGCGGCGGAAGAGGTAAAGAACGCAAAACAACGGCAAGGAAACAGAGCCTTAAACTAGATAGCCGTAAGGCAAGCTCAGACGGCTAGAACGTCTTCTTTTTGCCTTCACGCAATTTGGGAATTAGTACACATCTACAATAAAAATCAGCTACTATCACTTCACGTGAAAAATGTTCATCAAAAAACGGTACGTAGCAGGGGACAAGTCAATCGTTACAGAATTGACCAGTTGGAGGACAATCCTTATTTGGTACTTTCTGAAAACGTCCATTTCTTCTTGATACTATATCAGCCAAGGTATATCAAGAAGACCCTGATTCAGTCCGTCATTGCGACTATCATTAAATGGCGACTCATATAAATAATATGCAAATAAATTGTATGAGGCATATCATTCGAAGCAACCTTATCCTGATATCGCATATGAACCATACTGGAGCTGCTAGACGAAATTAGGCAGAGGCTTTGAGAAGAAAGGCTAATCTTGGATAAAGAAGATTGGAAATTCATGTAACATATAATTTTGCATGGCCAATTCAAATTAGCATTTGACAATTAACTGAGGAAACATGAAAAAAATAAAAGGGGCGTTTTGCTCTAATGAACGCCATCAACGGCAAGTAGCCGGATATTGCAGAGTGTATGGACAAAAGCTGGAACTGTTGCAAAGACGAGGGGTTAGAATTGAAGGCTGCCGAGTGCAAGTAGGGATTTTTGGCATGGAGCCAGAAGTACACGGTACAGGCATCGGCTATGAGAGGAAGGGTGAGCAGGAGGATGGTCAACGAGCGCAACTGGGCAGGCAATTACAAGTACGGAGCAACGGAGATTCTGGTCCCCGATAGGGTGTCGGATATACAGGAACGGGTGTCTCGAAGTTCCCGGATCAAGGTGCTGGGCTCGCGGCATTCGTTCAACGGCATCGCGGATACGGCCGGGAGCCTGATCTCGCTGCAAAAGCTGGACCGGGTCGTCGAGCTCGACTCCGCGAACCGGAAGGTCGCCGTCGAAGGCGGCATCCGGTACGGGGATTTGGCCCGCTATCTCCATGAGAGAGGCTTTGCGCTGCACAATCTGGCGTCGCTGCCGCATATCACGGTTGCAGGCGCGATCGCCACGGCAACGCACGGCTCGGGTGTCCTCAATGGAAATCTGGCTGCCGCCGTCCATGCGCTGGAGGTCGTCGCTGCCGACGGAGAGATCGTGACGCTCTCCCGCGACATGCCGGATGCCGAGGAGTTTCACGGAGCGGTCGTCGGGCTTGGCGGCTTGGGCGTCGTCACGAAGGTCACGCTGGATATCGTTCCAGCCTTCGAGATGACCCAGCATGTGTACGAGCAGCTGCCGCTGGAACAGCTGGAGCGGAACGTCGAAGCGATCTTGTCGGAATGCTACAGCGTCAGCCTGTTCACGGATTGGAAGGAGTCCTCGTTCAATCAGGTGTGGCTAAAGCGCCGCGTCGGGGATCCGGTGTCCTCGGACCAGCCGGAAGGCTTCTTTCATGATGCGGCTGCTGCATCCGGCAACCGCCATCCGGTGCCGGGACATTCCGGCGCCGTCTGCAGCGAGCAGATGGGCGTCGCTGGTCCTTGGCATGAGCGGCTGCCTCATTTCCGCATGGACTTCACCCCAAGCGTCGGCGAAGAGCTGCAAAGCGAGTATTTCGTGCCGCGGGACAAGGCTATCGAGGCTTTGCGCGCGATCGACGGTCTCCGGGATCTGATTGCGCCGCTGCTGTACATTTCCGAAGTTCGCACGATTGCCGCGGATCGGCTCTGGATGAGTCCTTGCTTCGGACAGGATTCGGTCGGCATCCATTTCACTTGGAAGCAAGACATGGAGGCGGTCGGCCGCGTGCTGCCCGTCATCGAAGAGGCGCTGCGCCCGCTCGGGGCGCGTCCGCACTGGGCCAAGCTGTTCGCGCTGCCGCCCGGCGAGGTTCAGCCCCTTTACGAGAAGCTCGCTGATTTCCGCCGGCTGCTGCTGCGGTACGATCCCTCAGGCAAATTCCGCAACGAATTTTTGAACCGCTACATTTATTGAGGGGACGTAGGACTGAAATGGAAACTCATTTGTTTTTGTTCGGGGGAGGGCCGCCGTTCTCGCCGGAGCTGGCCGCGCGGTTCGCAGAGCTGGCCGGTGGAGCTGACGGACTCGTAAGCATCCTGTGCGTGGATCGACCGGGATGGGAGGAGTATATGCCTCGCTATACAAAGGCTTTGGAAGAGCGGGGAGTGGCGCAGTTCCGCTACCTGCCGCTTCCGACGACGCCGGAGTCCGAAGCCATGGAAGCTCTCCGCGCCAGCAGCGGCATCATCATCGGGGGCGGAGATACGAACCGATATGCCGATTATATCGTCGAGACGGGGATTGGATCGGTTGTCGCCGCCAGGCATGAGGCCGGCATTCCGGTGGCGGGATTTTCGGCGGGCGCGCTGCTCAGTCCGGACCGCTGCCTGATCTCGGCGAAGGATAACGAGGCTTCGGCTTATCAGGACCGGAGGGGACTCGGTCTGGTTCATGGAATCTCCATTGCCGTTCATTTTTCCCAATGGCAGGAGGAGAAGCAGCTTCTGGCCTCAGCGGACAGATATCCCGATTATCGCGCCCATTACGGCCTGGATGAGGACTGCGGCCTGTACTTCCGCAATGGCGGGCTGGAAAGGACGGAGGGTGAAGGAGTGTTTGTTCTCGAGGACGGCGTGATCGGGAAGCTCGTTCTTTAAGTATTGGAATCGGAACGGCACAACGGTACCCAGCCAAGGCTTCAAAAGCTTCGAAGTTTCTCTGCTGCAGCGATCTCTTGCGCAGGCCGAAAGGCAGATGAAAAAAAAGCGCCATGAATAAGGAGGTATTCCGCCAGGAGTCTCCTTCCATGGTGCTTTCGTTTTGATGCAGGCCAGGGCCAATCGGCTTGCCGCCTGGTTTCCGCTTGCTGGATGGACCGTGCAGCCGCCGCCTGCGCCTTGAGCGGCTGAACTCGCCGGTCAAAGTCGCATTTCCGTACCGAGCCGGCTGCCCCGGTCAGGAGCAGGCGCGTATTCATATCGCGCGCTAGTTCCCGCCCGTCAGCCGCCGCCGCTTCTCCGCGTCCGGATCGAGCTCCACCCGGCTGTCCGTGTCGAAGATCATCGTCGCGCGCCGAGAGGCCTCATAAGCCGGCCAATCAAGCTCGGCGGTCGACGGATTGCCGGTACGGGCGAACGCGATCCAGGCGTCCTGAACCCGCTCCGCCATGGCGCGCATGCTCCCGCTCACTTCAAGGCCGGCGTTCTGGAGCAGGTCCAGATGGTTGAACACGAACGGAATCTCCGCCGCGTGAAAGGCTTTTGCAAACACTTCATGTCCTTCTACGGTGAAATCGTACCGGTACATCCAAACGGGAGCATACGGGAGCTGTGCGTCCGCCAGCAGCAGGGAGGAGCGCCAGAAGAAAAGATCCGTCATGAGCTGCTGCTGGCCTTCGGTCGTCCTCGGATAACCGCGCGTCCACTCCGCCGCCTCCGGCGCGCCCGTCACAGCGACATAGGCTTGCGCGTTCTTCTCGTCGGAGAGGAGCGGCATGCCGGGCGGAATGAACAAGGCGCCTTCATCGCGGTTGACGCCGATGAGAATATCGACGCCCTCGGCGGAGCCTGCCTCGATCAAGCTCTGAGGGAACTCCGGCAAAGTCTTGCCGTCGACGACCGGCTGAAACAGCATGACGGCGGATTCTCCGGCAGCCCGCTTCAGCTTGTCCGCCGCTCGCGTCAGCTCGGACGTCGGGATGTCCGCCAGCCGGTCCAGCTCGCCAGGCCCGATGCCCAGCATCTGCAGGTAAGCTCCGGCGAGCACCGAGCCTTGCTGCTCCGGAAGCGCCTGGGAGGCGCCGCTCTGCAGGATGGCTCTCCGGAACAGTCTTTTCGCAGCAGGCATGGCCAGCAGGGCGGCGATGCTCATGCTGCCTGCGGATTCGCCGAACACGGTCACCTGGGCCGGATCTCCGCCGAAAGCGGCGATGTTGCACTGCACCCACTCCAGCGCGGCGATCTGGTCGAGCAGGCCGGCGTTGGATACGTAGCCGTCATCCCCATCCGAACCGTCGGCGTAAGGAGACAGATGCAGGAAGCCGAGAGCGCCAAGACGATAGCTGATCGTGACGACGACGAGGCCGCCTCTGCGGGCCAGCTCGGCGCCGTCGTAGATCGGCAGTCCGCCGCCGCCCGTGACGAACGAACCGCCGTGGATCCAGACCATGACCGGCAGCGGCTTGGCCGAAGGTTCCTGCGGCGCCCACACGTTGACGTTCAGGCAATCCTCGGATTGCGGAATGGCCGTTCGCACGAGCCGGAAGCTTCCGCCGGACGGATCGACCGGCTGCGGCGCCAGCGGCCCGGGCTCGACAGCCGTGCGCGTTCCTTCCCAAGGCTGCGCGGGCAGCGGCTTGCGGAATCGTCTGGCTCCGACGGGCGGCTCCGCGAACGGGATCCCCTTCCAGAATCGGACTCCTTTATCGCGGGCTCCCTGAACCAGGCCGCTGTTCGTGCGGATAATGAGATCGTCCAAGCGTAACATCCTCTCTCTGCGAAGCATGATGCTTTCATTTTACCACTAAATCAATCCTTACCCCAACCGCAATCAGGCGAACCCCGCGGGGCAGCGGAAGTTGGGCTAAGTGCACCCGCCACAGCAGCGCACATTTATGGCAATTAAGGCCTATCGGGCCTTAGTGTGATGCGAGAGCGGTTACGGAGTGCAAATAAGGCCCAAATCGTGCCTTAGAGCGACACGAGAGTGGTTGTGCAGTGCAAATAAGGCCCAAATTGGGCCTTAGAGCGACACGAGAGTGGTTGTGGAGTGCAAATAAGGCCCAAATTGGGCCTTAGAGCGACACGAGAGCGGTTATGGAGTGTAAATAAGGCTCAAATCGGGCCTTAGAGCGATGCGAGAGCGGTTATGGAGTGCAAATAAGGCTCAATCGGGCCTTAGAGCGACATGAGAGTGGTTATGGAGTGCAAATAAGGCCCAAATTGGGCCTTAAAGCGATACGAGAGTGGTTACGGAGTGCAAATAAGGCCCAAATCGGGCCTTAGAGCAATGTAAGAGTGGTCATGGAGTGCAAATAAATTCCAAATTGGGCCTTAGAGCGATGTGAGAGTGGTCATGGAATGCTATTAAGGTCCAAATCCGGCCTTAGAGCAGGAGCCCTAATGTGAGGCATTTAGAGAATGCTGAAGGTTTAATGAAGCCTTATACAATTCGTCAGGGGTTCAGGGATTGCCATTGCTGCCGAGGACCGTAGACACGATTGCAGACTGCCGAGGCGATTCGTCCAATTGAAAAGTTGAATTCTCACGACGCGAATCCTGCAATGCGCCTGTGATGTCTATTTTGCCGCCGCATCGGTGCTCGCGCGCAGGACGGTGATTTCCACGCGGCGGTTTTTGGAGCGGCCGCTCTCGGTGCTGTTGGAGGTGACCGGCCGCGTATCAGCGTATCCGGCGATCTCGAACTTCGTCGGCGCCAGCTTGCTGCTGTCGATGAAGTAATGGAGCACGGATAGCGACCTGGCAGCCGAAAGCTCCCAGTTGTCGGCATATTGCCCGCCCGGATTGATGGGAAGGTTGTCGGTGTGGCCTTCGATGCTTACGGTGTTGTCCAGCGACTTGAACAGGCTCGACAGCTTGTCCAGCACCGGCGTCGCCTCCTTCTTGAGCTGCGCCCGTCCGAGGTCGAACAGGAACAGGTCGTTCAGCCGGATGGCGATGCCCTTGGGCGTGTCGGCGACGTAGACGCGGTCCTGAAGCTTGTGGTCCTTGATGTAGGTTTGAATGATCTTCAGCAGATTTTGCAGCTCTTCCTCCTGCAGCCGCTTCAGCTGCTCCTTGCCGGTTTCCTCGCTGGAGACGACAGGCTTGGCGGGAACCGGGCTTTGAAGCGGGGAGCCGTCCTGTATCGCTTGGCCGGTGACGCCGCGGCCGCCGTCCAGCACCGCATCCGATTTGTTGAACTGGAATTGGAGCGATTGCGCCAGAACCTCGTATTTTTTGACATCGAGCTGACTCATGGCATAGAGCACGACGAAGAAGATCAGCAGCAGCGTGATGAGGTCGGAATAGGTAATGAGCCAGCGCTCATGGTTTTCCGGAGCCGCCGCGGCCGCGCCGCGCCGCCTAGACCTGCGCCGCATTCTCGTCCGCCCTTCCTTCCGCGGCCTCCCGCGGCGCCTTCGGCTTTCTGCGCATCGGCTCGTCCTGGACAACGAAGGACTGCAGCTTCTTGCGGATCAGCTGCGGGTTCTCTCCGGCCTGGAGACCCATGATGCCTTCGAGCATCATCTCCATGCGCTGCACCTGCTCCTGGCTGCGGGAGCGGATTTTGGAAGCGAGCGGCAGGTAGACGACATTGGCCGAGGCGACGCCGTACAGAGTGGCGGTGAAAGCCACTGCGATCGAGGAGCCGAGCGAGCCGGGATCATGCAGGTCGCCGAGCACCTTGATCAAGCCCATGACGGTGCCGATGATGCCCATCGTCGGAGCGAAGCCTCCCGCGCTTTCGAAAATTTTGGCCTGCTGCTCATGGCTGCGCTCCAACGCCTCGATCTCGAGCTCGAGGATTTCCTTGGTCAGATCCGGATCCGTTCCGTCCACGACCATGAGGATGCCTTCGCGCAGGAAGCGGTCGTCGATCTTGCCGGCATGCGTCTCCAGCGCCAGCACGCCGCCGCGGCGGGCGATCGTCGCCATCTCGGTCATGCGCTCGATGATCTGCTGCTGCGTATCATCATCCTTGCTGAAGGCGAGGCGAAGGGCGGATGGAATGCCGCGCAGGCGGGAGGCGGGGAAGCTGACGGCGACGGCGGCGAAGGTGCCGCCGAAGACGATCAGGATGGCTGTCTTTTCCACCAGGCCGTGCATCTCGCCGCCTTCCCAGAGAAAGCCGCCGACCAGGGCGGCGATGCCTGCTGCGATTCCGATTAGTGTCGTTAAGTCCATGAGGCAGTTCACGCTCCTTGAGTAGGTCCCTGTCAGGCAGAACGTCTTGCCGGCGGCAAGAAGCGTTCGTATAGAAACGATTGCGGGTATAGATATAAATCTCTTGCCGAAGATGGAGAGGGCGTCTGGAAACAGGCTGGATTGCCAAAGTGTTCTCATTGCAAGCCAAGAAGCGACTCGGTATAATGAATGGGAACAAATATTCTTATGAAATTCGGGGACGTCTACTTTATCGGCTCTCCGGGGTATACAGTTAAATAGGGAATTATTCATATAATAGTAGACTTCACTCGCTATACCGGGTCTTTGGGACCGGGACTTTAGCTTCATATATAAAGGAATCGAGGTGTTTCAGAGCCATATGGCCGATACCGTACAGAAACTTTTCAACCTGAAGTCGGATTATACGCCTCAGGGCGACCAGCCCGGTGCGATCCAGAAGCTCGTCGAAGGGGTGCGGGAGGGACAGAAGCACCAGATCCTGCTCGGCGCCACCGGCACGGGCAAGACCTACACGATAGCCAACACCATTGCCAAGCTCAACCGCCCGACGCTCGTGATCGCCCACAACAAGACGCTCGCCGCCCAGCTGTGCAGCGAGTTCCAGGAGTTCTTCCCCGACAACGCCGTTTCCTACTTCGTCAGCTACTATGACTATTACCAGCCTGAAGCCTACCTCCCGTCGACCGACACCTACATCGAGAAGGATTCCAGCATCAACGACGAGATCGACAAGCTGCGCCACTCCGCGACCAGCTCGCTGTTCGAGCGCCGCGACGTCATCATCGTCGCCAGCGTGTCGTGCATCTACGGCCTCGGCTCGCCGTCGGAGTACGGAAGCCTGGTGCTTTCGCTGCGCAAGGGGATGGAGAAGGGACGCGACCAGATTCTGCACAAGCTCGTCGACATCCAATACCAGCGCAACGACATCAACTTCGTGCGCGGCACGTTCCGGGTGCGGGGCGACATCGTCGAGATCTTCCCGGTCGCGAACAACGAGCGGGCGATCCGCGTCGAGCTGTTCGGAGACGAGATCGAGCGCATCACCGAGATCGACGTCCTGACGGGCGAGATCATCGGAGAACGCGACCATGTCGCGATCTTCCCGGCCTCCCACTTTGTCACCCACGAGGACAAGATGAAGATCGCGCTTGTCAACATCGAGCGCGAGCTGGAGGAGCGTCTGGCCGATCTGCGCGAGCGGGGCAAGCTGCTGGAGGCGCAGCGGCTGGAGCAGCGGACCCGCTACGATATCGAGATGATGCAGGAAATGGGCTTCTGCTCCGGCATCGAGAACTACTCCGGACCGCTGACCTTCCGCGAGCGGGGAGCGACTCCGTATACGCTGATGGACTATTTCCCGGACGACATGCTGATCGTCATCGACGAATCCCATGTGACGCTGCCGCAGATCCGCGCCATGTACAACGGCGACCGCGCGCGGAAGGAAGTGCTCGTGGAGCACGGCTTCCGGCTGCCGTCCGCCATGGACAACCGGCCGCTGCGCTTCGAGGAGTTCGAGGCCAAGGACATGCAGACGATCTATGTGTCCGCGACGCCGGGCCCTTACGAGCTGGAGACAGCTCCGGGAGAGCCTATCCAGCAGATCATCCGCCCGACGGGCCTGCTGGATCCCATCATCGAGGTCCGTCCGACGAAGGGGCAGATCGACGATCTGCTCGGGGAGATCCGCGACCGCATCGCCAAGGACGAGCGCGTGCTCGTCACGACGCTGACCAAGAAGATGTCGGAGGACCTCACCGACTACCTCAAGGAGGTCGGCATCAAGGTCCGCTACCTGCACTCCGACATCAAGACGCTGGAGCGGATGGCGATCCTGCGCGATCTGCGCGTAGGCACCTTCCACGTGCTCGTCGGCATCAACCTGCTGCGGGAAGGCCTCGACCTTCCGGAAGTGTCGCTGGTGACGATTCTCGATGCGGACAAGGAAGGCTTCCTCCGCTCCGAGCGGTCGCTCATCCAGACGATCGGACGGGCGGCGCGCAACTCCGAGGGCCGGGTCATCATGTACGGCGACAAGATCACCGATTCCATGAAGCTCGCGATCTCGGAGACTCAGCGCCGGCGTTCCATCCAGGAAGCGTACAACGAGAAGCACGGCGTGACGCCGACGACGATTCGCAAGCGGATCCACGACGTCATCGAGGCGACGAAGGCGGCCGAGCAGAAGGCCGACTATCTGTCCGGCGTCTCCGGCAAGCTCACCAAGAAGGAGCGCCAGCAGGTCATCAACCGCCTGGAGGCGGAGATGAAGAACGCCGCCAAGAACCTCAACTTCGAGAAGGCGGCGGAGCTGCGCGACGCGCTTCTCGAGCTGCGGGCCGAAGACAGCTGAGCGGCGAGGCGAGGCGGGGTTCCTGCCCGGCAAGCCGGATTTCTCCGGCTGGGCTTAAGGGCGATGGATTCCGTCATGCTGGAGAAGAAGTCAAGTGTTCCAGGCCATCTCTTTTGATAAGCAATAGCAGTGAAGCGGTCTGGACGTCTGTGCGTGGCAAGAAGTCAAGAAGCGGTCTGGACGTCTGTACTTGGCGAAAGTCAAGAAACGGTCTGGACGTCTTGCGATAGGCAAAAAGTCAAGAAACGGTCTAGACGTCCCGTGTTAGGCAAGTAGCCATGAGCGGTCTGACCGCACTGATATAGAGAAGTAGGTAAAGGAGCGGCTTTCGAGGCCGCCCTATCGGATATAGGAGGTACCAACCTGTGGCAAGCGACCGTATCGAGATCAAGGGCGCCAGAGCCCATAACCTGAAAAACATCGACGTGACGATTCCGCGCGACAAGTTCGTCGTGCTGACGGGCCTCAGCGGCTCGGGCAAGTCCTCGCTCGCGTTCGACACGATTTACGCCGAAGGGCAGCGCCGGTACGTGGAGTCGCTGTCCGCTTACGCGCGCCAGTTCCTCGGCCAGATGGAGAAGCCCGATGTCGATTCCATCGAGGGGCTTTCCCCTGCCATTTCCATCGACCAGAAGACGACGAGCCGCAACCCGCGCTCCACGGTCGGAACCGTCACGGAGATCTACGATTATCTCCGTCTTCTGTTCGCTCGGATCGGCAAGCCCCATTGCCCGGAGCACGGCATCGAGATTACTTCCCAGACCGTGGAGCAGATGGTCGACCGCATCCTGGAATATCCGGAGCGCACCCGGCTGCAGATTCTGGCCCCGATCATCTCCGGCCGCAAGGGAGAGCACACCAAGCTGCTGCAGGACATCCAGAAGCAGGGCTTCGTCCGCGTCCGCGTGGACGGCGAGCTGCGCGACCTGAGCGAGAGCATCGAGCTGGAGAAGAACAAAAAGCACAGCATCGAGGTCGTCGTCGACCGGATCGTCGTCAAGGAGGATATCCGGACGCGTCTCGCCGACTCGCTGGAGACGGCGCTCAAGCTGTCCGAGGGCCAGGTGATCGTCGACATCATCGATCAGGAGGAGCTGCTGTTCAGCTCCAACCTGGCTTGTCCGATCTGCGGCTTCAGCATCGACGAGCTTTCGCCGCGCATGTTCTCCTTCAACAGCCCGTTCGGAGCCTGCCCGGAATGCGACGGCCTGGGCGCCAAGATGATCGTCGATCCGGATCTGCTCATCCATGATCCGGGCAAGACGATTTCGCAAGGCGCTTTCGAGGCATGGGCGGGCAGCACATCGAACTACTACCCGCAATTCATGGCCGCCGTATGCAAGCATTACCATATTCCGATGGACGTGCCGGTTAGCGAGCTGACCGCAGAGCAGATGAAGAAGCTGATGTACGGCACCGGCGGCGAACGGGTCAAGTTCCAGTATGAGAACGACTTCGGCTTCCGCAAGGAGGCGTATGTGCCGTTCGAGGGCGTCGTGAACAACCTGGCCCGACGCTACCGCGACACGGCCTCCGATTCCATGCGCGAGTATATCGAGGAATACATGAGCGCCAAGCCTTGCGGCAGCTGCAAGGGCCAGCGTCTCAAGAAGGAGAGTCTCGCGGTTACGGTCGGAGGACAGAACATCGCCTATACGACATCCCTGTCCATTGGGGACGCGCAAGGCTTCTTTGAATCCCTCGACTTGAACCAGAAGGACCGGACGATCGCGAATCTCATTCTCAAGGAAATCAACAGCCGTCTCGGATTCCTCGTCAACGTCGGCCTGAACTACCTGTCGATGTCGCGCGCGGCGGGTACGCTGTCGGGGGGCGAGGCGCAGCGGATCCGTCTGGCTACGCAGATCGGCTCCAGCCTCATGGGCGTTCTCTACATTTTGGACGAGCCCAGCATCGGGCTGCATCAGCGGGACAACGACCGGCTGATCGGCACGCTGGAGCATATGCGCAACCTCGGCAATACGCTCATCGTCGTCGAGCATGACGAGGACACGATGCTGGCCGCCGATTACATCATCGACATCGGACCGGGAGCCGGCATCCACGGCGGCCATGTCATCGCCCAGGGCACGCCGCAGGAGGTCATGAAGGACGAAAATTCCTTGACCGGCCAATACCTCAGCGGGCGCAAGTTCATCGCCGTGCCGCAGAAGCGCCGCAAGACCGACGACCGCTGGCTGGAGATCCGCGGGGCCAAGGAGAACAATCTGCGGGGCGTCAACGTCAAGGTTCCGATCGGCGTATTCACGGCCGTCACCGGCGTATCCGGCTCCGGCAAGTCGACGCTCGTCAATGAGATCCTCTACAAGACGCTGGCCAGGGATCTCAACCGCGCGAAGGTCCGTCCCGGCGAGTACAAGGAAATCCGGGGATTGGAGCAGATCGACAAGGTCATCGACATCGACCAGTCGCCGATCGGCCGCACGCCGCGCTCCAATCCGGCGACCTATACCGGAGTCTTCGACGATATCCGCGACGTCTACTCCTCCACGACCGAGGCCAAGGTGCGCGGCTACAAGAAAGGCCGATTCAGCTTCAACATCAAGGGAGGCCGCTGCGAAGCCTGCCGCGGCGACGGCATCATCAAGATCGAGATGCACTTCCTGCCGGACGTGTACGTGCCATGCGAGATCTGCAAGGGCAAGCGGTACAACCGCGAGACTTTGGAGGTCAAGTACAAGGGGCACAGCATCGCCGACGTGCTGGATATGACCATCGAGGATGCGACGGAATTCTTCCGCAACATTCCGAAGATCCACCGCAAGCTGCAGACGCTGATGGATGTCGGCCTGGGCTACATGAACATGGGCCAGCCGGCGACGACGCTGTCCGGCGGCGAAGCGCAGCGCGTCAAGCTCGCCTCCGAGCTGTACCGGCGCAGCACGGGACGCACGTTCTATATTCTGGACGAGCCGACGACGGGCCTCCATATGGACGACGTCGACCGTCTGCTGCAGGTGCTGCATCGCCTCGTCGATTCCGGAGAGTCTGTGCTCGTCATCGAGCATAGCCTCGACGTCATCAAGACCGCCGACTACCTCATCGATCTCGGACCGGAGGGCGGCAGCGGCGGCGGCATGATCGTCGCGACGGGCACGCCGGAGCAGGTCGTCAAGGTAGAGGGCTCTTACACGGGCAAGTATCTCGGCCCGGTGCTGGAGCGCGACCGCAAGCGGACCGAGGAAGCGATTGCCCGCGCCGAGGCTTCCGGAGCGGCTGCCGAGGTCGGAGCGGCCGGCGAGCAGATGCTTGCCGCCGAGAGCCGCGGCGAGTATGTGACAGCCGCAGCGCCGAAGAAACGCGGCACGGAAGCGGCTGCTCCGAAGAAGAGGGGCCGCAAGCCGAAGGAAACGGGCTTGAAGTAGGGAGCCCGAGGGAACTGAGCATGAGCTGGACTTTTCGGCAAACGTTATCGTTTCGTTGTGTCCATTGAATTCGTCCAGCAGTCTGCAGGCAACAGCCTTCGTACGGTGCATCCGTTCGAGGGCTGTTTTTTCTGCTCTTTGGGATCAAAACAAAGAAATCGCGCCCTATGGAAGAGCTGCCGACATGTGACCCATCAAACCAGCGCGCCCTATGAGGGAGGAACCAAGAAGGCCGTATCGGACATCGGATCCGCTATTAGGCGTAAATCAGCGTTTTGCTCATCGTATCGGACATAGGATCAACTATTAGGTGTAAATCAGCGTTTTGCTCATCGTATCGGACATAGGATCAACTATTAGGTGTAAATCAGCGTTTTGCTCATCGTATCGGACATAGGATCCGCTATTAGGTGTAAATCAGCGTTTTGCTCATCGTATCGGACATAGGATCCGTTATTTCTTTAAAACGTATTGATATAAGGATATGAATTCGAGAATAGCGGAACGTATGTCCGATAAATCTGGAAATGGCCTAAAAATCTACAAATAACGGATCGTATGTCCGATTTGAATTGCGAAACCTTAGGAAATGGGAGGAATAGGCCCATAGACAAGGTGGATTAACCGATTGGGATAGTGCCCTCCTCGAGCAGATTAACCGACTTGGATAGTGCCCGCCTCGAGCAGATTAACTGACTGTGATAGTGCCCGCCTCGAGCAGATTAAAAGGCTTGATTGATGGACCCGCTTGGATATCTTGCCGACGAAAGAGTTGACTCGTTCGGATGAATCAACCGATTCCAGTTGTTCGATCGATGACCAGTAACCAACTCATATCTGTAACCATGTTTGTAACCAACTCATGTCTGGAACCAACTCATGTCTGGAACCAACTCATGTCTGTGAAGATACCCCTGCCAGTAACCCTGCCCATCCGCTTATACGCAATAAACCATGCAAAAAAAACCGCCCCCAAGGGGGCGGTTTTGAATTTCAACCATGCCTAGCTCGCCGAGGCGGTCAGAATGCCGGTCAGCTTCTCCTGGAAGGCAGGAACTCCGACACGGTTGACAAACTGGTGGAAGGACTCGCCGGCTTGGCGGTCTTCCTTGTAGAAGCCGATTAGTTGAGCCAGGACGGACGGAACGTCGCCTGCCTTCACGCGGCCCTTGAGCGGCTTGTTGAAGGTCGCGCCGGGGCCGAGGATGCCGCCGACGGCGATGTCGAAGGCGTCGACCATGCCGTCCGGAGTTTTCACCAGGGAGCCCTGGAGGCCGATGTCCGCAATATGCTTCTGGCCGCAGCCGTTCGGGCAGCCGATGAAGTGGATGCGGATCTTCTCGTCCAGCTCAACATTCTCGTCGAGGTATTCGGCGACGACGCGGGCGAATTCCTTGGTCTCGACGATGGCGAGATTGCAGAACTCGTTGCCGGTGCAGCTGACGGTGCGGCTCATGAACGGCTTCGGATTCGGCGTGAGCCGCTCCAGCACTGGCGCGGCCAGAGCCGCTTCCACGTTCTCGTCGGCGACGCCCGTAATGATGATGTTCTGGGACATCGTCGTGCGGAGCTTGCCTTCGCCGTACTTATCGGCGATGTCGCACAGCTGCTCGAGCTCATCGGAATTGGTGCGTCCTACCGGCACGTTGAGGCCGATGTAGTTGCGGCCGTCCTTCTGCTTGTGCACGCCGTCGAAGTAAGCCGCCTGCCAGCCGGCAGTCTTGCTCTCGCCGCGCGAAGGCATGTCGCCGATCAGCTTGAGGAGCTCCTCCTGGAATTTCTCCGGTCCCCAATCGGCGACGAGGAACTTCAGGCGGGCATGATGGCGCTTCTCGCGGTAGCCGTGGTCCCGGAACAGCGTGGTGACGCCGACCGCAACCTTGAGGGCTTCTTCCGGACGGACAAACATATCGAGCTCCTTGGCCAGATAAGGTTTGGCCGAGAGGCCGCCGCCGACCCAGGCGTGGAAGCCGACGACTTCCTCGCCGTCGATCACTTTGACGGCCGGAGTGAAGGCCAGGTCGTTGATCTCCGCATGCGCGTTGTTATAGATATTCGCGGAGACGGACATTTTGTATTTGCGCGGCAGGTTGGAGAAGTCGCGGTTCAAGAGGAAGAAGTTGTTGATTTCCTCGACGAGCGCAGTCGTATCCATCAGCTCATCCTTGTCGATGCCCTGAAGAGGGTTGCCGACGATCGTGCGCGGGCAGTCGCCGCAGGATTCGTAGCTGTACAGGCCGACTTCCTCGAGCCGCTTGAAGATATCCGGCATGTTCTCGATGCGGAGCCAGTGGTACTGGATCGCCTGGCGGGTCGTGACGTCGATCAGGTCCCGGCCGTAGTCGCGGCCGATCGATGCGAGGGCTCTTGCCTGAGCGGTCGTCATGACGCCGGAGTTGATGCGGATCCGCATCATGAAGTAGCCGTCCCGCGGCTTCTGCTCGTAGACGCCGGCCCACTTGAAGCGGTTCATGTCGTCCTCGGGAATAGAGTCATACCCTTCCAGGGCATACTTCTCGATAATCGTGCGGATGACATCCAGTCCGTCTTTCTCGATCTTCCAAAGTTCCATTTTATTCAGCTTGGACGTGTCGGCCGTCCAGGGCATTTCGTAAGCCATGGAAATGAACCTCCTGTAGTTGGTTCCGGTTATTTTGAAATCCGATAAAAAAGGTAAGATTACGCTAATCCGATCGTACCATAGCGGGATCGCAGGGGCAATAACCGGTAAGCCGCGGCCTATAAGGAATGTTGATGCAGGCTATCCGGAATTTTTATAATGGGAAAGAATAACCGAACCGGAGGCGCGGCAAATTAGAAGGTGACAAAATTGTGGCAAACGTGTTACGGAGCGAAAACATCTTGCATCCGGGACGCCTAAAAGATACCATAGCTTATATACGTCCATAAGCCGCCCGAATCCGGTCCAGGCATTTCGGCATTGATGCCGTCGGAAGCGGTCTCACAGCAATCTAACCCGGGAGGTAGCACCCCATGTATCTTGCAGCAGAAGCGGCCAAGGCCGCGACGAGCAACTTCAATACGTTCGACATCTTCATGCTTTTGTTCACGATCGTCATCGCTATCGGGCTTGTACGCCTTGTCGGCCAGCGCAAGAAGAACATCTTCGCCATCGGCTGGGGCGCCGCATGCCTGCTCGTGTTCCTCGTCATCGACTATATCATGATCTTCAAAGTATGGCTGGCGTAACAACTGCCCTACATACCGCGCTTCAAAACAAAAAGGCTTCCCGGTGCAGCGTCTGCTGCCGGGAAGCCTTTTTATCTACTGCTACGCGCTGGTCACACCCACCACATCTCGCCGAGCGGCTCGCGGATGAGCACCTGCTGCAGGTTGGCGACCGCTTTGCTGAAGCCTTCCTCGACGCTCATGAGGCCGTCCTCATGCTCGATGCTGACGACATAATCGTAGCCGACAAGGCGCAGGGCGCTGATGATGTCGGCCCATACCTTGAGGTCGTGGCCGAAGCCGACGGAACGGAACTGCCAAGCGCGGTCGAGCATGAGCGTGTAGGACTGCATGTCCGTTACGCCGTGCTTGTTGACGTTGATCGGATCGATCGTCGTATCCTTGGCGTGGAAGTGATGGATCGCGCCTTCGCGGCCGAGGATATGGATCGCCTGGACCGGATCGATGCCCTGCCACCACATATGGCTCGGATCGAGGTTGGCGCCGATCGCTTTGCCCGTCGCTTCGCGCAGGCGGAGCATCGTGGCCGGCGTATGGACGGAGAAGCCGCCGTGAAGCTCGAGGCCGATCTTGACGCCCGCCGCTTCGGAGATGTTGTTGATGTCGGTCCAGTAAGGAATGACTTTCTGTTCCCACTGCCACTTCAGCACTTCCTGGAAGTCGTTCGGCCATGGCGCTACCGGCCAGTTCGGATACTTGGCGTCCTCATGGTCTCCAGGCAGGCCGGAGAACGTGTTGACGACCGGAACCTCCAGACGGTTGGCCAGCTCGATCGTCTTGCGGATGATTCCGTCATGCTCGGCAGAGATTGCTTTCTGCGGGTGGAGCGGATTGCCGTGGCAGCTCAGGGCGCTGATGATGAGGCCGCGGGATTCGACCGCCTGCTTGAACGCGCGGCGCTTGCCGTCGTCGGCGAGCAGCTCGTCCAGGTCAAGATGCGGGCTGCCCGGATAGTTGCCGGTCCCGATTTCAAGAGCGTCGAGGCCTTTGGACGCGATGTAGTCTAGCGATTCCTCGAACGATTTTTGGGCAAACAGAACAGAGAATACACCAAGCTTCATGGTGAATAACCTCCCGTGGATTAGAATGATCCATAAACGCTCTCATTATAGCATGCCCCCAACCTGCATACAGCCTGCAAAGAGAGATGATGACAAAAACGCATAATAACTGGACAATCCGTTGAAGCGCTTCCGCCTCGGCTGCGCTCATGGACCAGAAAAGCGGCAAGCGGATGACGAGGATTGCTTCAGTCTATACTCCCCTTGCTCATGTGGAAATCTGTTTCTTGCGCATCCGAAACCAAACGATTCCGACTCCAGGCGATGGAGTAGACGGTAAAAGAAGCGAGGAGAACCCCCGGGAAAATGACGAGCTGGTAGGAATGGTTGATCAGCATCATGGAAAAGGAGATGCAGACCAGGCCGACGGCAATGCTGATCAGCAGCTTCTCGTTCGCGGAGGTGAAATAGTTCTCCTTCACGGAGAAATCATGGGGAGGCTGCTGGATGAAGGAGAAGCCTTTCCCGGTTGCTTTCAGGATGAGCGCGATCAGATAGGCCGTCACGATGGATGCGATTTGCAGCAGGAAGACGTAGCCGGTAGTCTGGGCCATCACTTCTTCAGGCAGGAGTCCCGAAGCGGTCAGCAGGAAGTAGAGGCCGAATTGAAGCGGCATATACAGCATGTATCCCGTCACGAGCGCGAGAGTCGACCAGAAGAAACGGATTTTCAGCATATAGCGGCATAAAAGCAGGAGAATCACAAATTGGATAGGCGTGTCCAGCGCGGACAACGGCAAAACCATGCGGTTGACGTAAGAGAGCAGGGCGATGAAGACGCTGCTGGCGAGCAGCGGCCATCTAAAGGCGTAAATGGGAAGCTTGAAAGGGGCAAGTGCGCAAACCCAGATGGCCAGGGCATCGAACACGCCCAACAGGATGTAAATGAAATTTTCCGTCATCGATTCGGCTCCGATTCTTCGTTGTATTTACTTTTTAAGGGGCTAAGGCTGTCCATTTATCGAAACAAAGTCAGTATAGCAACTTTAATGGTTTAATTACATATGGCATTAACTATAAGCCTGTTGATTTCATGCCGTTAAGGATGAATGGAACCCGGTTGTGGAAGGGCGGCGTTTCCGTTATACTGATTCAAATGCATACTGTCACCATGCCGTTGATGAGAATCCAACTCGGAGGCGTTTTCGCCAAGGGAATCCTTTTCCCCTAAGTTTGCCGGACCGCCCGTTACCGCGGAACCAAAGAGGGTCGGTTTTTTCCGCCGGCCAAATTGGGTGGCACCGCGAGTCAAGCGCTCCTCGTCCCAACAGGACAGGGCGCTTTTTGTGTTTTTACAACAAAATAAGGAGCGGTGCGGCATGTTGGAGATGGGATGGATTCGGGAAAATCCGGAGGAAGTGAGGAAAGCGGCGGCGGCGAAAGGCTTGGCGTTCAACGTGGAGGAGCTGCTCGCTGCGGATGCGCTGCGGCGGAAGCTGCAGGGGCAAGCCGACGAGCTGCGGCAGGCGCGGAACCTGGCATCGGCGCAGGTTGCCGCTCATATGCGGGCGAAGCAGCCCGCGGAAGCCGAGAAGTCGAAGCAGCAGGCGCGCGAGGCGAATGAAAGGCTGCTTGAAGTCGAGCCGGCCCTCGCCGGTGCCGAGAGCCACTATCGCAGGCTGATGCTGGAGGCGCCGAATCCCGTATCGGAAGACACGCCTGCGGGAACGTCGGATCTCGACAACGTTCAGGTGGATGCATGGGGCCAGCCGCCACAGTTCGGCTTCATGCCGCTGAGCCATGTCGAGCTCGGGGAGCTGCACGGGCTTGTCGACTTCGCCAGGGGCGTCAAGACGGGCGGCACGCGCAGCTATTATTTGAAGGGAGCCGGCGCGCTGCTGCATCGGGCGGTCCAGCAGCTTGCGCTGGACGTTCTGCTGCGGGAAGGCTTCACGCTGTTCGAAGTCCCCGTTATGGTGCGCACGGAAGCTTTCACGAGCACGGGATTTTTCCCGTCGGGCGAGGATCAGACCTATCGCTTGGAAGGGCGGGATGAGCGGCTGGCCGGCACGGCGGAGGTGCCGCTCGTGAACTACTACAGCGGCGAGATCATCGACGTCTCGGAGCCGCTGAGGCTGGCGGCGGTGTCGGCCTGCTACCGCAGCGAAGCCGGTTCGGCCGGCCGCGACACGCATGGCCTCTATCGGGTGCATCAGTTCGCCAAGGTAGAGCAGGTCGTCATCTGCCGGGCCGACCGGGAGGAGGCGGAGCGGCTCCATCGGGAAATTACGGGCCACGCGCGCAAGGTGCTGGAGCTGCTGGAGCTGCCGTACCGGGTCATGGCGGTCTGCGCCGGCGATATGTCGCAGAAGACGCATAAGCAGTACGATCTGGAAGCCTGGATGCCGAGCCGGGACGCGTACGGGGAGACGCATTCGTCGTCGAACCTGCTTGATTTTCAAGCTCGTCGTGCCGGCATCCGCTACCGGGACGAGGAGGGCATGCTGAGGCATTGCTTCACGCTCAACAATACGGCGGCAGCTTCGCCGCGAATCCTTATTCCGCTGCTGGAGATCCATCAGCGGGAAGACGGCAGCATTCGGATTCCTGATGCCTTGAGACCGTATATGAACGGACAGAGTGAAATCCGGATCTGAAAAGCAACCGGCTTCCCCCGCGAGGCGAAGGTCAAGCTTCGCGGCCAAGCATGAAACATCAAGGCGTTCCGCCTCCGCGAGGAGACGGAACGCCTTCTCCTTTTCGTCCGCCGGGCTCTGCCCGGACGTTGGAGGAATTCCGCCGCCGCTGGGGCTGCGGCCTGAAGTTGCCAGCGGGCTTTTTCCCCGGAATGCTTGGTGCAACCGGCCTTACTCTGCTACACTAGCAGTATGGCGGCCGTGTCAGACGGCCACACTTTAGTTGAGAAGATAGATACGGAGGCATATCGAGGCAATGACCTTAACCATACAAAGGCAAGACATCGAGCTGCTGGCCCCGGCCGGCGATTGGGAGTGCATGAGGGCGGCGGTCGCGAACGGAGCGGACGCCGTTTTCTTCGGCGTCGAGAAGTTCAACGCGCGGGCCCGCGCCAACAACTTCAGGATGGACGAGCTGGCGGAGATCATGGCTTTTCTGCACAGCTACGGGGTAAAGGGATTTTTGACGTTCAACATTCTCGTATTCGAGGATGAGCTGCGCGACGCGAAAGCGCTGATCGAAGCCTGCGTGGACGCAGGCGTGGATGCGGTCATCGTGCAGGATCTGGGACTGGTGAAAATGATCCGCGAAATCTCGCCGGATTTCCCGATCCACGGCTCTACCCAGATGACGATCACCTCCCCGGAGGCGGTGGAGTTCACCAAGCCGTTCGACATCGAGCGCGTCGTGCTCGGACGGGAGAACAACCTCAAGCAGATCAAGACGATCGGCGAGAAGGCCAAGCTGCCGATGGAGGTATTCGTCCATGGCGCGCTGTGCGTCAGCTATTCCGGACAATGCCTTACCTCGGAAATGTGGGGAGGCCGCTCCGCCAACCGCGGCGAATGCGCGCAAGCCTGCCGCCTTCCCTACGATCTGATGGTCGACGGCGAGCAGAAGCCGATGGGCGATATCGCTTATCTGCTGTCTCCCAAGGATCTGGCCGCGATCGACATCGTGCCGGAGCTGATCGAAGCGGGCGTCACTTCCTTTAAAATCGAGGGGCGCCTGAAGAGCCCCGAGTACGTGGCCAACGTCGTGTCCAAATACCGCAGCGCCATCGACGCTTACTTTGACGGCGATCGCTCCGGCCCGTCCAAGGAAGAAGTGCGCGAGCTGCAGCAGAGCTTCTCGCGCGGCTTCACGCACGGCTTCCTCAAGGGAACGAACAACAAGCAGCTGGTCGAGGGCACATTCCCGAAAAGCCGGGGCGTCTATCTCGGCCGCGTCGAACGCATCCTGCGCGACGGCGTCGTCTGCCGGCTGGAAGCGCCGCTCAAGCGGGGCGACGGCATCGTGTTCGACGCCGGAGATCCGACGCAGAAGGAAGAGGGCGGACGCGTCTATGACATCCGCCGCCAAGGCGTGAAGATCGAGGGAGAGGCGATGGAAGGCACCGTGCTCGATATCGTGCCGGGGCGCAACGATGTCAATCTGCAGCGCGTGAAGGTCGGAGACCGCGTTTGGAAAACGAACGATCCGGCTCTGGACCGCCGTCTGCGCGCGACGTATGAAACGGAGAAGCCTTACCGGGTATTCCCGCTGGCGCTTCGGGTCGAGGGAACGGAAGGCCAGCCGCTGCGCACCTGGTGGACCGATGTGCAGAAAGGAACGACCGTCGAGGCGGTCAGCGAAATGCCGCTGGAGAAGGCGCTCAAGCGTCCGATGGACCAAGCGCTGCTTGAAGACCAGTTCGGCCGGCTCGGCGGCACGCTGTATCAGCTCGAGGAGCTGGAAGTCAAGCTTGACGGCGAGCTGATCATTCCCGTGCGCGAGCTGAACCGGATGCGGCGCGAAGCGGTGGAGCAGCTCGCGGGCGAGCGGCCGAAGCCGCCCGTGTACGTGAAGCGCGAGGCGGATATCTTTGCGGACGCCCGCACCAAGGAGCAGCGCGACATGGACGCCGCCGTCGCGGCAGTTCCCGGCGCTGCGCGCCTGACTGCTCTATGCCGCACGCTGGATCAGGTGAAGGCTGCCTGCGCCACGGATGTGGAGATGATCTACGCCGACTTCGAGTTCATCAAGCAGTTCCCGGCCGCCATCGAAGCCGCGCGCGCGGCAGGCAAGCCGATCGCGCTGGCGACGCCGCGCATCCACATGCCGAACGAGAACGGCTACCACGCCAATATTCTGCGCCTGAAGCCGGATGCGGTTCTTGTCCGCAACACCGGCGCGCTGTATTATTACTTGCGGGCCCGCTTGGAGCGGCCGGGCGAGCCTTTCCCCAAGCTGATCGGGGACTTCTCGCTGAACATCGCCAACCATAAGGCGGTGGAGCTGTTCCGCGAAGCGGGCTGCGACGTGCTGACGCCATCCTACGACCTCAATATCCAGCAGATGGTCGACCTGCTCGGCAACACCCGCGACACTTCGGCGCTTGAGGTTGTCATCCACCAGCATCTGCCGATGTTCCACACCGAGCACTGCGTGTACTGCACGTTCCTCAGCGAAGGCACCGACTTCACGAACTGCGGCCGTCCTTGCGAGGAGCACAATATTTCCCTGCAGGACCGCATCGGCATGTCCCACCCCGTCCGCGTGGACGAGGGCTGCCGCAACACGGTGTATAATGCGATCGAGCAGTCTGGCGCGGAATACCTGCGCAACTTCCTGGAGCTTGGCGTGCGCTCCTACCGGGTCGAGTTCCTCGAGGAGCCGGCCGAGAAAGTCGCCGAGGTGCTCGCCCTGTACCGCGACGCCATCAACGGCCGCATCAGCGGCACCCAGGTATGGCGCAGCCTGAAGGCGACCAACCAGCTCGGCGTCACTCGCGGCCAGCTGGTGAAGTAAGGCTTCGACAGCCCGCGGCAACTGTGCAGGCAGCTCCCAGCGCGCGATGAGGTCGCATGACGGGGTCAACCAGCATGAAGTCCCATGAAATATCAAGGCTTTTCGCCCCAACGTCTCCCGGTTCCCGAGAGGCGTTGGGGATTCATTTTGCATACAGAGAGGGTTATGACGGATGAATGTCAGCAAGTTTGAAGGGCGCGAGCCTGTTTCCATGATTATTGACGCCGATACGGGGATCGACGATGCGTTGGCGATCCTGTACGCCGTGAAGTCGCCGGCCATCCGGCTGGAGGCTGTATGCACGGTATTCGGCAATATCGACGTCGAACAGGCGACGGACAATACGCTGCGCCTGATCCAGCTTGCAGGCGCGCGCGACCGCGTACAGGTCGTCAAGGGCGCCTCGAAGCCGCTGGAGCGCGAGTTCCAGGGCTCGACCTCCCATGTGCACGGAGAGAACGGAATCGGCGGCGCGGTGCTGCCTCCTTCGGACCAGCTTCCGCTCGGCGAAGCCGCTGCGGATTATCTCGTCCGCATCGCGAACGAGCGTCCGGGCGAGGTGACCCTCGTCCTAATGGGACGGATGACGAACCTGGCGCTTGCGCTGCGCCGCGATCCGTCGATCGCCGCCAAGTTCCGCAGCGTCGTCGTCATGGGCGGCAACGTGCTCGTGCCGGGCAACGTGACGCCGGTTGCCGAAGCGAACTTCTGGGGAGACCCGGAATCAGCAGCGGTGCTCATGCAAGCCGGGCTGCCGCTGACGGTCATCGGGCTCGACGTGACGCTGCAGACGCTGCTTACACGCGATGCCTTGGACGAGCTGGGCAAAACCTGCCTTCCCGAAAATGCCCCGCTGGTCGATTTCCTGAAGGATTCGTTCGCGATCTACTTCGACTTCTACCAGCAGGTGAACAAGCTGGACAATGCCTGCCCGCTTCATGATCCGCTGGCCGTCATCGCGGCCGTATTTCCCGAAATGGTCACCTGCTCGACGCTCCATGCGTCCATCGCCTGCGGCGACCGGCTGACCGACGGCATGGTCGTCACAGACCGCCGCGTCTTCCCGAGCGTGGGGCATCCGGTATCGTTCGCTCTCGAAGTGGATGCGGACGCGGCACTCGAAGAGCTTTACTCGGTGTTTAAATAATCGAGAAATGAAAGCAAAAGGCTGCATGCTCGCCCTTGAAGGGACGGCATGCAGCCTTTTTTTGATTCCGGACCTAGTCAGATTTTCGGCTCCTTATCGTAGCCGGGCAGATCGAAGTCCGTATTGTTCAGCTCGCGGAACAGGTTCGTGTCTTCAATGAACGCCCGCGTCTCAGCCGTCCCAAGCTCGTGGATCGTCATGTACAAATCATTCACATGGCTTTGATAGCGCTTCTGGGTCGGGCTCCGGTCGTTGGACTTGTACGGAATGGCCGCTACCAGGGAGCTGACGTCGTCGGTCGACTCCATTTCGTCCAGCAGGATCTTGAGCTTCTCCAGCTCCTCCTGCGTCGCGTTGATCTCAAGCTGGTCCGTGCCGGTGCGCTCATGCTCGATCGTCTTCGAAGTTATCGAAATGAAGTAAGGCACGCGAGGCTCGTTGGCGGACGATCGGTCCAAGTCGCTCGGCAAGCGTCGTCGGTCGCCTTCCTCCTCATCCTGCGGCTCGTCCTGCTGGACCGGCCCGTCCGCTCCTTTCACCGCAGGAGGGTGGACCGTGCTGTCGGCTTCCACGATGCCCTGCGGCTCGTGGCCGTCATGATGCCTGCCGGACGGATGCGTCTCCCTCTGCTCCAGCTCCTGTCTCGCGCGCTGCTCGTCCTTGATCGCTCCGGTTTCCGTTTCCATATGGTTAACGTCTGCCTTGCTCATGATCGTTTCCTCCTTCGGAAGTGGAATTGCCTCGTCTTATTGGTACGGTTCATTACCAACATGCTTCCCGCCTTGAAACAAAGGAGGCCGTTCCCCTGCCGTCGCGATGCTGTTCTGGAGGGAGTTTTTTTCAAAACGTTCAAGGAACAAGTGGAACGCGGAATGCAAAGGCGGAATGCAAAGGCGGAATGCAAAGGGGGAAAGGGGCATTTTCTTTTGAAAATGCGCTCCAAGCCCGCTTGCGGCAGCAGGCATCGGCAGGCTTTTCGAGCGGATTCAACAGAGCCGGAAGGCCGCGCTGCGCCGGCATCCGCCCGAATTGACAACGAAGCCGGCCCTTCACTAGACTAGAACGACAGGCTTGGAAGCGACAAGACGAATGGGAGACGGAAAACATGGCGGAAGCATTTGACCAATGGAGGCATGTATTCAAGCTGGATCCCGACAAGAAGCTGGGCCTTAAGGAAATGGACCTGGTCCTGTCCTCCGGCACGGATGCGATACTGGTCGGCGGCTCCAGCGGCCTCACCTACGAGAACACGGAGTCTCTCCTTCATACCCTTGCGGGCTCGGGAATTCCCGCTGTTCTTGAAGTGTCCAGCCTCGAGCTCGCGGTTCCCGGCTTCGACTTCTACTTGATTCCGATCGCGCTGAATACGCCTGACGGGGATTGGATTACCGGACGCCAGGCCAGGGCACTGGAGGAATGGGGGCCTCTCATTCCTTGGGAGAGGACGCTTGGAGAAGGGTATATCATTCTGAACGAGGCTGCCGAGGCGGCCCGTGTGACGGGGGCGACGACGGATCTGGACGAGGACGGAGCCGTCGCCTACGCCCAGCTCGCCGACCGGCTGATGCGGCTGCCGATCGTCTATTTGGAATACAGCGGCCGTTTCGGCGACATGGAGCTGGTGCGCAGGGTGAAGCGGTCGCTGCGGCAAGCCAGGCTTTTTTATGGCGGCGGCATCGACGGTCCGGAACGAGCGGCTCTTGCGGCGCAGACGGCTCCGACTGTCGTAGTCGGCAATGTGCTGTACGATCATTTCGAGAACGGGCTCGCTACGGTGCGGGCGGTCAAGGAGACTCGCCTGGCGCCATAGGGGAATCTTCTCCTATCGATAGGCGCATGGCATGAACGCCGGGAAGCAGGCGGAGATGAGGAAAATTACCTTCTGTACGGACCGGTTCCTTCATTGACACTTCCGGCCCGGTTGCCCTAGACTGGAGATAGGCGAACAAAGGCGAACAGCAGGCGGATCCGCGAAGGCGCGGTATCCGTTCGGAGGCTGGCGCCGAGCAAAGGAGAACGAATGCATATATGATGAACGACATCGGAATCGAAGCCGCGGTCGGGAAGCTGAATCCTCCCCAGCGCGAGGCCGTTCAGGCGACCGACGGGCCGCTGCTGATCATGGCCGGCGCCGGCTCGGGCAAGACGAGGGTGCTGACGCACCGGATCGCTTGGCTGATCGAGAAGCGGCGCGTGGCTCCTTGGAGCATTCTGGCCATCACCTTTACGAACAAGGCCGCCCGCGAGATGAGGGACCGCGTGTCCAAGCTCGTCGGAGCCGGCGGCAGCGATATATGGGTTTCGACCTTCCACTCCATGTGCGTGCGCATCCTGCGCAAGGACATCGATCGGATCGGCTTCACGTCGAACTTCTCGATCCTGGACTCCGGCGACCAGCTGTCGGTCATCCGCGGCTGCATGAAGGATCTCAACATCGACACCAAGAAGTTCGAGCCGAAGGCGGTGCAGGCCGTCATCAGCAGCGCGAAGAACGAGCTGATCGATCCGGTCCGCTTCGAGACGAAGGCCGGCAGCGACTATTTCCAGAAGGTCGCCTCGGATGTGTACAAGATGTACCAGAAGCGGCTGCGCAGCAACAACTCGCTCGACTTCGACGATCTCATCATGTCGACGATCCAGCTGTTCAAGGATGTGCCGGAGGTGCTGGATTTCTACCAGAACAAGTTCCGCTACATCCATGTGGACGAGTATCAGGATACGAACCGCGCCCAGTACATGCTCTGCCGCATGCTGGCGGACAAGCACCACAACATCTGCGTCGTCGGCGACAGCGACCAGTCGATCTACCGGTGGCGGGGAGCGGACATCACGAACATCCTGAACTTCGAGGAGGACTATCCGGAGGCGCGGACGATCCTGCTGGAGCAGAACTACCGTTCGAGCTCCAATATCCTGAACGCGGCCAATGCGGTCATCGGCCAGAACACCGGCCGCAAGGACAAGCGCTTGTGGACCGAGCGGGGCGCCGGCGAAGCCATCACGATGTACCAGGCCGACTCGGAGCATGATGAAGGCTACTATATTACAGGCGAGATCCGTACGGGGCGCAATGGCGGCCGCAATTATGCAGACCATGCCATCCTGTACCGGACGAACGCCCAGTCCCGGGTCATCGAGGAAATTCTGATCAAGTCGGATATTCCGTACCAGATCGTCGGGGGCATCAAGTTCTACGACCGCAAGGAGATCAAGGACGTGCTCGGGTATCTGCGCCTTGTGTCCAATCCGGACGACGACATCAGCCTGACCCGCATCATCAACGTTCCCAAGCGGGGCATCGGCGACACGACGATCGCCAAGCTGGCCGAAGAGGCGGCGCGCCGCGGCTCCTCGATCTTCCAGGTGCTCGGCGACTTGTCCGGCGTCGAGGTCAACGGGCGCACGCGCACGCTGCTGCAGGACTTCCGCACGATGATCGACAATCTGACCGGCATGCGCGACTACCTGTCCGTGACCGAGCTGACCGAGAAGGTGCTGGAGCTGTCGGAATACCGGCTGGAGCTGCATCGCGAGAACACGCTGGAGTCCAAAGCCCGCGTCGAGAACATCGAGGAGTTCCTGTCCGTGACGATGGAATTCGAGAAGCGCAACGACGACAAGTCGCTCGTCTCGTTCCTGACCGACCTCGCGCTCATCGCCGACATCGACTCCATGGACAAGGACGAGACCCCGGACGACGCGGTCATCCTGATGACGATGCACAGCGCCAAAGGCCTTGAGTTCCCGGTCGTGTTCATCATCGGCTGCGAGGAAGGCGTCTTCCCGCACAGCAGGGCCTTCACCGACAACGAGGAGCTCGAGGAGGAACGGCGCCTCGCCTATGTCGGCATCACACGCGCCGAGCAGCAGCTGTACATGACCTGCGCCCGGATGCGCACCCTGTTCGGGCGCACGAGCAGCAATCCACCTTCACGCTTCCTCAAGGAAATCCCGGATGGCGTGAAGGAGCTGGCTTCGCCGGGCGGCCGCACGATCGGCGGCGGCCGTTACGGCGGCTCCGCCGCCTCGGGCGCCGGAGGCTTCGGCTACCGCGGCGCCAGCGGCGCCGCAGGCGCTCCGGCGCCGGGCTCCGCCCCCGGCGCTTCGCGCTATGGCCGTCCGGCCGGCTATGCCGGGGCCGGAGCGGCCGCCGCGGGCGGCAGCGGCGTGCGCGTCAGCACGCCAGGCGCTCCCGCGGCCGCGGGCGATGCGGCGCGCAGCTTCGCCGCCGGAGACAAGGTGGCCCACAAGAAATGGGGCACCGGTGTGATCGTGTCGGTGAAGGGCACCGGCAACGACACGGAGATCCAGATCGCGTTCCCGGCTCCGGTCGGGCTCAAGAAGCTGCTCGCCAGCTTCGCCCCGATCGAGAAGGTGTCGGGCTGACAGCCGCTCGGAAGGAATGCGGCAGCTTCTTGTGCTTGCCGACGACATCTCCTTCCGGACGGCGGGGCCCAACATCGTGCCCGCCGTCGGTATGTGTCCTTCCGGATGGCGTGGTCCATCATCGTACCCGGTAGTTGGAGCCTTGCGCTCATGAACCTTTTTGTTTCTATATAATGAATGAGTATGTTTTCCTGTCTCATAACGATTCAAGCATTCCTTCCTGCCCGGAAGCCGGCTCGCCGGCCTCCGGGCAGGGTTGCATACATAATGAAACGCGTACAATAGAAACGACAGCTATTATTCGGACGAAAAGGAAGGGGATTCCGCTTGGATAACCGCATGGAGCAACAGCAAGAGCTTGCGGCTGGAGCAGATCCGCAAGCCGTGGAGCGGATGCGGGAGCTCGCCGGAGAGCTCGCCGTGCATAACTACAACTACTACACGCTCGACAACCCGACGATCAGCGACAAGGAATACGATCTCTTATACGATGAGCTGGTCCGTCTGGAGAGCGAGAGCGGCGTCGTGCTGCCGGAGTCGCCTTCCCTCCGCGTCGGAGGGGAGACGCTCAAGGGGTTCGAGCCCCATCGGCATCGTTCCCGGCTATGGAGCTTGGACAAGGCCAAGGATGAGGACGCCGTGCGCGCCTGGCAGCAGCGCCTCGCCCGCGGCATCGCCGATTACAATGCCAAAAATCCCGACGAGGAGCCGCTGCCGGATCCTTCTTATGTCGTCGAGTTCAAGTTCGACGGGCTGACTCTCAACCTGACCTATGACGGCGGAGAGCTCGTCCAGGCGGCGACGCGGGGCAACGGCACGGTCGGCGAGAGCATCATGGCCCAGGTGAAGACGATCCGTTCGGTCCCTCTGACGATTCCGTACAAGGACGGCCTCATCGAAGTCCAGGGCGAAGGGCTGATGTTCCTTTCCGTGCTGGAGAACTACAACAAGACCGCAGCCGAGCCGCTCAAGAACGCGCGCAACGGCGCCGCAGGCGCTCTGCGCAATCTCAATCCGAAGGTTACGGCCGAACGCCGGCTGAGCGCTTTCTTCTATAATATCGGTTATTCCGACGAGCTCGAGTTCCGCGACCATGCCGAGCTGATTCAGTTTCTGAGGGACAACCGCTTCAAGGTCAACCCGTATATCACTTACTTCGACGATATCGAGGAGGTCATCGCGGAGCTGCATCGGATCGCCGTCATGCGTCCCGATCTCGATTTCCTCATTGACGGAGCGGTCGTCAAAGTGACGGATATGCGCACCCGGACGGCTCTCGGCTATACGGACAAATTCCCGCGCTGGTCGGTGGCGTTCAAGTTCGAGGCGGAAGAGAGCACGACGGTGCTGGAGTCGGTGTCCTGGAATGTCGGCCGTACGGGCAAGGTAACCCCGCTCGCGCGGGTGGAGCCCGTGGAGCTGGCCGGCGTCACGGTGCAGAACTGCACCCTCAACAATACCGGGGATATCGAGCGCAAGGGGCTGAAGCACGCGCTCGGCACCCGCGTCTTCATCCGGCGTTCCAACGACGTCATTCCCGAGATTCTGGGCAGAGCGGACGAAGAGGAGCAAGGGGAGGAAATTGTCTATCCCGAGACATGCCCGGCCTGCGGCACGCCGCTTGTGCAGCGCGGCGCCCATCTGTTCTGCGAGAACCGTCTCGGCTGCAAGCCGCAGATCATCGCCCGGATCACGCATTTCTCCTCGAGAGACGCCATGGACATCGAGACGTTCAGCGTCATGACGGCTGAGCAGCTGCTTGATTCATGCGAGGTTCATGATCCGGCAGATCTGTACGATCTGGGTTATGACGATCTGATCAAGCTGGAGCGGTTCGGGGACAAAAAGGCGCGCAATCTGCTGGATGCGATCGAGAAGTCCAAAGACCGCGACCTGGCTTCCTTCCTCAATGCTCTCGGCATTCCGAACACGGGCAAAGCGACTACGCGCATGCTGGCCGATCATTACGGCAGCCTGGACGCCATCATGGAAGCATCGGCAGAGGAGCTCACCGCTCTCCCGGATGTGGGCGGCATCGTGGCGGAGAGCATCGTCGGCTTCTTCAAGGAGCCGCTCATTATGGAGAGCATTCGCCGCATGCGGGAGAAGGGCGTCAAGGCGGAGGCGGACAAGGTCGAACCGATCGCCGTGGACAGTCCATTCAGCGGCAAGACGGTCGTGCTGACAGGCACGCTGCATACGATGACGCGGGATGAAGCCGGACGCCGGCTGGAGGCGCTGGGAGCCAAGGTAAGCGGCAGCGTCTCCAAGAAGACCGACTTCGTGCTTGCCGGCGAGAGCGCCGGCAGCAAGCTCGACAAGGCTCGGGCCTTGGGCGTAGCTGTCATCGAGGACGAGCAGGAGATACGCAGGCTGCTTGGCATGGATTGAAGCTGACGGAAGGATAGCCCGGGGAAGCCGTAATGGTTCCGAATCAGGCTTATAGAAGGGATCGAACAGGGGACGCCCTTTTCGGTCCCTTTTCAATTTTTCTCTTAAGTGTTTGAGCCATCAGCAAGGCTTGATATAGGGGTGGAAAAACAATTCGACATTTTTTTGATTTAGGGGTTGCATATGGTTCGAAGGCTGTGGTATATTACTTCTTGTCGCTTCGGCGGCACGGTAAAAACAACAGCGAACGGAAACAAAAAAGAAAGACAAGCTGTTGACAAGAAATGCTCGGTATGATAAAGTATTCTCTTGTGACCAACCAAGTTCTTTGAAAACTGAACAAATGATTAAGCTATAAATTCGACAACGTTTTACAATGAGCAAGTCAAACACCTTGAAGCACTTCTTCGTCCTTCGGACACGAAGTCTTCTTTTATGGAGAGTTTGATCCTGGCTCAGGACGAACGCTGGCGGCGTGCCTAATACATGCAAGTCGAGCGGATCTTGTCCTTCGGGACAAGGTTAGCGGCG